>JBGQCL010000199.1:0-19894 GCA_041495365.1 Kofleriaceae bacterium
GCTTCCAGCGCAGGGTGCCGTCGGGCCAGATCGCGTGGATGCCGTCGCCGCCGACGTAGATCGTCCCGTCGGAGCCGATCGTCGGGCCGCCGTCGACGTCGCAGCGCGACGACTCGGGGCCGAACCCCTTGGGGTCGCAGTCGCCGAGCCGGAGCTTCCAGCGCAGCTTGCCGGCGGCGGTGACCGCGTAGAGGTGGTCGTCGTCGGAGCCGACGTAGATCGTGCCGTCGGCGGCGACCGCCGGCGTGCTCCACGAGCGGTCGGTCATCGCGAACCGCCACTTCGGCGCCCCGGCCGGGGTGAACGCGTACAGCCCGCCGTCGTGCGACGCGACGTAGACCGTGCCATCGGGGCCGATCGTCGGCGAGCCGGCGACCGGGCCGCCGACCGCGGCGCTCCACTGCTCGGCCGGCCGGCTGCGCGGGGCCGGTCCGCCGCGCCGGCCGGTATGGCGGGCATCGCCGCCGAACATCGCGAACGGCGGGGCACCGGGAGCCGCAGCGCCCGGGTCGGGCGCGGGTGCGGGCGCCGGCGCCCCGGCGGCGCGGGCGGGCGGATGCGGATTCACGCATACGCCGCGCTCGCACACGCGCGGGTCCTTGCAGTCGGTATCCTTGCCGCATCCGACCGAGCGCGGTTCGGGCGCGCTGCACCCCCCCGCTGCGACGGCCAGCGCGGCCATCGCCCCAAGACCTGCTGTCACGCGCGGCACCCTAGCGGAAAACCTGCAAACTTCCCAAGCCTTCGCCTATGCCTTCGGAAGATCATTCGAGAACCGCTCGGCGAGCTTCTCGAAGTACCGGCGGGTCTCCTCGAGCACCACCGGATCCTGGTCCGGGTACATGCGGATGCCGTGAGCGCCGAACGGGTCGGTGGTGACCGGTCCCACGGGGAGCCCGCCGACGATGCCTGTCTGCTCGTGGTACAGGAGCGCCAGCACCTCGGAGTGGTTCTCCGGCACCAGGAACGTCCTTCGCCCGAGCTCAGGGCGCCCATCTTTGAAGCCATCCACCAGCTTGGCCATCGCGAACGCGGTCGAGTCTAGCGTCGCCGCGACACCAGCGAAAGCCCCAAGAGGGGTCGAGTCATCGCCCACCCACACGGGGAACCGCCGTGCGATGGTGAGACGTGCTGGAACTGTGGTTTGACTTCTCGTGCCCCTACGCGTACCTCGCCTCGCGCCGCGCCCGGCACCTGGCGCCCGGTATTGATCCGCGCGACGCGACGCGCGGGGGGGTGAATCGCCCGGCTCTGCCGGGCGAGAGGGGGCGGGAAAGCCCCCTCTCGATCGACTGGAGGCCGATGCTGCTCGGCGGGGTGTTTCGCGGCAGCGGGGCCGGTGACGGTCCGATGGCGACCCTGTCGCCCCAGAAGGCGGCCCACAACGTCCACGATATGCACCGCTGGGCGGAGATCTTCGCAGAGCCGTTCCGACTCCCGCCGACCCACCCGATGCGGACGGTCCTGGCGCTGCGGACCCTGCTGGCCCTGCCCCGGCCCCACTGGCCGGCCGCCATCGAAGCGATCTTCGCCGCCTACTGGCAGCGCGGTGAGGACGTCGCCCGCCCCGAGGGGGTGGCGCAGGCGCTGCGCGGCGCCGCCATCCCGGAGGATGTGATCGCCGCCGCCGCGCGCCGCACCGAGGATCCCGACATCAAGGACGAGCTGCGGCGGCGGACCGACGAGGCGATCTCGCTGGGCATCTTCGGGGCGCCGGCCTGGGTGCTGCGCGAGCAAGCCGAGCCGCGCGACGCGACGCGCGGAGGGGTGAATCGACCGGCTTTGCCGGGCGAGCCGCCGGCCGACGGGAAGATCAGTCCCCTGGGGATCAACGAGCCGCTCTTGATCTGGGGCCAGGACCGGATGCCGTGGGTCGAGGCGGTGCTCGCCGGCTGGCGGCTGTCCGGGCCTCCGCCCGGCGGGCCGCGGCCGTTCGCTCCCCGGGATCGCGCGGTCGCCGGCAAGACGCTGGACGTGTACTTCGATGTGGCGAGCCCGTTCGCGTACCTCGGGCTGACCCAGCTCCCGGCGCTCGCGGCGATGGGGGTCCGCCCCCGGCTGGTCCCGATCCTGCTCGGTGCACTGTTTCGCGACATCGGGCAGTCCAACGTCCCGCTGCTCGGGATGCCTCCGGCCAAGCAGCGCTACCTCGGGCTCGACCTCGCGCGCTGGGCGAGCTGGTGGGGCGAGCCCTTCGATTTTCCGAGGAAATTTCCGCAGCGCACGATCGCGGCCCAGCGGCTGTGCCTGCTGGCGGTGGCCGAGGGGTGGGAGGTGGGCGTGCGCCTGGCGACCGCGCTCGGCCGCGCGATGTGGGCCGAGCAGCGCGACCTGGAGGACGAGCAGGTGCTGCGCGCGATCGTCGGCGCAGCCGGCCTGCCCACGGACTGGGTCGCCCGGACCCAGGAGCCGGCGATCAAGGCGCAGCTCGCCGATCACACGGCCGCCGCGCGCGCCGCCGGCGTGTTCGGGGTGCCGACCTACCTCGTCGACGGCAAGCACCTGTTCTGGGGCCAGGACCGCCTCGATCTGGTCGCGCGGGCGCTCGCCGGGTGGACGCCGCCCTGACCCTGCCCGACTCCGACCGCCCGGCTACTTCTTCTTCGGGCCGGGACGGCTCCGGTTCTTCTTCGGGCCCCGGCGGCTCCGGCGCGCCTTGCTGCGGCCCAGGCCGCGCTTGTGCTGCGCCTTCTTGCGGGCCTTGATCCGGCGATCCTTGAGCCGTCGCTTCTGCTTGTACTTGGGGCGATCCTTGAGCCGTTTCTTGTCGCGACGTGCTGGCATGGGCGTGTTATCGACAAAACCGCCGCCCCGGGCAAGGGGCAAGAACTGTAACCACCGGGTTGATCTGTCGTATATGTCCAGTCGGTCGCATGGCCGAACCCAGGGACCTGATGCAGCGGTACTGCGACGGCGATGCGGGCGCGTTTCGCCAGCTCCACGCGCTGGTCGCGCCCAGGCTGCTCGGCTATCTGCTCAAGATGACGCGCGATCGCGCGATCGCCGACGATCTGCTACAGCAGACGTTCCTGAAGGTCCACCGGGCCCGAGCGGCCTACGTGCGCGGCGCCGATCCGGTGCCGTGGATCTACTCGATCGCGCACCGCACGTTCATCGACGAGACCCGCCGGCACCGCCGCGCGGTGGTCCGGGTCGGTGAGGTCGAGGAGCTGCCCGAGGTGCCGGCCGGCCTGACCGGTGAGTCCGATGACCGGCGCGACGAGGTCCGCGGCGACCCCGAGATGGTGACCGCCGCGCTCGACGCGCTGGCCGAGCTGCCGGCGCAGCAGCGCGAGGCGGTCGTGCTGACCAAGCTCGACGGCAAGTCGGTGGCGGAGGCCGCCGAGATCGCCGGGACCACCGTCGGTGCGATGAAGGTGCGGGCGCACCGCGGCTACGAGGCGCTGCGCAAGCTGCTCGGCCGCGCGCCGGCCGCGCCGCCGGCCAAGCCCGCCGCCGGAGCCGGAGGTGGATCGTGAGCGCGCTCGAACCGGGTGCCGAAGCGGGGCTCGATGATCTGTCCCGGCTGCCGCCGCCGAAGCCGCCGGCGCTGTCCCCGGCCCTGGAGGCCGAGCTCGCCCGGCTGACCCCGGTCGCGACCCGGCGGCCGCTGCGCCAGCTCGCGCTGCTGATCGCGATCTCGCTGGTCTACGGCGCGGGCCTCGTCGTCATGTTCACGGTGCGCCGCGACGTCCACGAGCTGCCGATGGGCTGGCTGGTGTCGACCGGGCTGGCCTGGCTGCTCGGCTTCGTCGTGCCGGCCACGCTGGCCACCGTGCCGCGCGCCGGCTCGGTCATGCCGCGCTGGCGGCTGGCGGGCATCGCCTCCGTCGTCGCCGCGCTCGCGATGATCGTCCTGGGGCTCGTGCTGCATCCGGCCGGCGAGCACAGCGCGTTGATCGGCTGGGACGGCGTCGTGCGCGGCTACGGCTGCCTGGCCCACGGGCTGGAGACCGCGATCGTGCCGGTCGTCGTCGGGACGATCTTCCTGCGCCGCGCGCTGCCGGTCGGCTCGCGCTGGGTCGCGGCGGGGCTGGGCGCCGGGGGCGGCAGCCTCGGCGGCCTCGTGCTCCACCTGCACTGCCCGATCGCCGATGGCGTGCACGTCGGGCTGGTCCACGGCGGCGTGATCGCGATCGCCGCGCTGCTCGCCGCCGCGCTGGCGCCGCGGGCGACCGAGCTGCGCTAGCTTGCAGCGCGGTGGCTGCGCCGCATCCCGACGCGCACCTGGCGCGGCCGCGGCTTGCGTGTACACTGCGCTCCCGTGATCGGACTGGTGCTGTCCTGCGAGCACGCGTCGTGGACACTGCCGCCCGGGGTCGATCTGGGCGTCCCGCTCGAGGTGCTGCGCTCGCAGGCGAGCTGGGACCACGGCGCGCTCGACATCTCGACCCGGCTGTCCGAGGCCGTCGGCCTGCCGGTCCACGCCAGCGCGTTCTCGCGGATGTTCGTCGATCTCAACCGCCCCGCCGACCACCCCGACGCGGTCCCGCACGTCAGCTACGGCGCCGCGGTGCCCGGCAACGCGACGCTCACGCCCGGCGACCGCCAGGCCCGGATCGACGGGTTCCACAGGCCGTACTGGGACGCGGTGCGCCGCGACGTGACCGCGCGGATCGAGGATCGAGGCGCGGTGCTGCACTTCGGCTCCCACAGCTTCGACCCGGCGCTCGATCCCGCGCAGCGCACCTACGACGTCGGCGTGCTGTACGACCCGGCGCACGCGCTCGAGGCCGAGCTGTCCGAGCGCCTGCTGTTCCAGTTCCGCCGCGCCGGCTTCGACGTCCGCGCCAACCAGCCCTACCCCGGCACCGGCCCCGCGATCTGCACCTCGCTGCGCCACGAGCTCGGCGCGCCGTACGCCGGGATCCAGCTCGAGACCTCGCACGCGGTGACTTACCGGACCGGCGGCTGCGCGCAGGTCGCCGGCGTGATCGCCGGGTTCCTCGAGACGCTGTAGAGCCCGGGCCCGAGCGGGCCCGAGCGAGCTAGAACAGGCGGATGTTGGCGCGCAGCACCACCAGCGCCTCGCCCTGGATGCCGCGGTAGTGGGTCGAGGTGTTGTTGGCGGCGGCGCCGTTGCCGTTCTTGAGGAAGTAGCCCCACGACACCGGCACGCTGACGCCGAGGTCGAACACGTTGCTCAGGTGCGTGCCGGCGCCGACCCGGCCCTCGAGCAGGAATGCCTTGTCGGTGACCTGGGCGTTGTCGAGCGGCGGCATCACCTGCTGGCCTGTACCCAGGCCGAACCAGCCGCCGGCCCCGAGCTCGACGTAGCCGCCCTCGTGCGCCTTCTGCTGCTTGGGGTCGCCGGTGTCGATCGTGCCGTGGACGCCGACCCCGAACTGGGTCCAGGTCGCGATCCGGTTGCCGTCGGTGAACTGGTGGTGCTGGATCCAGCCGTCGAGGAACAGGAACTCCGCGCCGATCAGCGCGCCGTACGCCAGGTGGGGCGCCCTGGCGAAGAACGCCGCGTCCTTGACCACCTGCTCGCCGCCGGTCGCCTTGCCGACCGCGCCGCCGCCGTTGCCCTCCACGAACAGCTTGAGCACGTCCGCCGATGCAGGACCGGCGATGGCGAGGGCGGCGGCGAGGCTGAGGACGCGCAGCATCTCGCGATTGTCGCCGGTTTCGGCGGCACGCGCCAATGGCGTGGCACAGCTCACAGGCTATGCTGCAGGCGGTGCGAATCTGCCTGGCGATCCTGGTCACGCTCGTCGCTTGCAAGGACCGCGGCGTGGAGCGCCTGACCGAGGTCAAACGCTCCGTGTGCGCCTGCAAGGACACGCGCTGCGCCGATCAGGCGATGAGCGAGGTGCCCAAGGCGTCGATCCGGTCGACGCCGCGCACCCAGGCGATCGCGCGCGACATGCTGGAGTGCCGCGCCCGGCTGGAGGCCGCCGAGCGGCCGAGCACGGATCCCGACGCCGAGGGTGGATCTGGCAGCGGCGATGGCAGCAGCGACGGCAGCGCCGTGCCCGCCGGAAGCGCCGCGCCCGCGCCGGCGAAGGCCGCGCGGTAGCCGCGCCGCCCGTCGATCAGCACGACTCGTCGGGGTCGGTCTGCGTGCCCCGCCCCGGCGGACCGAGCGGCAGCTCGGCCTCGAACATCCACTCGTCGGCCGACAGGTCGAGCGCCGAGCGCTCCGGTGGGAGCTCGGGCGCGATCCGCGCGGGCGGGGCGCCCGCGACCTTCGCGCCCGGCACCACGCCCGGCATGATCAGCGCCATCGCCGGCGTGATCACGACGTCGGCGTCGGACTCGTGGCCGAAGAACGCGGTGTGCTCGTAGAACCGGACCGCGTAGCGGACCAGGACCGCGACCGTCGCCGCGATCGGCACCGCGAGCACGACGCCGACGAACCCGAGCAGCTTGCCGCCGGCGACCACCGCGAGCAGCGCGCCGGACTCCGACAGCCCGACCCGGTGACCGACGATCTTCGGGGTCAGCATCCCGGCCTCGAGCAGGTGCAGGCACAGGATCACGCCGGCGACCAGGCCGAGCGTCTGCAGGCCGCCGCCCGCCGCGAGCGTGACCAGGAGCGCGATGCTCGCGCCGACGAACGTCCCGACGAACGGGATCACGGTCAGCCCGCCGACCAGCAGCCCGATCGGCAACGACAGCGGCATGCCGACCACCGTGAACCCGATCGCGTAGAGGATCGCGAGCGTCGTGGTCACGATCGCCTGGCCGCGCACCCAGCCGGCGACCACGCGATCGATGTCGCGCGCGACCTCGCGGACGTCGGCGCGGCGGCGCGGCGGCACCATGTGATCGATGCGGCGCAGGAGGTTCGGCCAGTCGGTCATGAAGTAGTACGAGAACACCGGGATCAGCAGCAGCTCGGCGAGCACGCCGAGCACGCTGAACACGCCGCCGACCGCCGCCGTCGCGATCTCGCGCAGCGGCCCCGACGCGTCGCTCAGCACGCTCTGCAGGTGATCGCTGGCGACGTACTCCTTCCAGACCGACGGCAGCTCGACCCCGACGTGCTGCTTGGTCCACACCATGAGGTTCTCGACGAACTGCGGCAGGTCAGCCACGAACTGGGTCAGCTGGTGCGCGACGGTCGGCGCGAAGAAGGCAACCGCGACGGCGCCGATCGCCACGAACGCGATCAGCAGCAGCCCGGCCCCGACGGCGCGGCTCACCCCCCGGTGGACCAGCCGCTCCAGCACCGGGTTGAGCAGGTACGCGATGCCGAGCGCGGTCAGGATCGGCGCCAGGACGGCGGCGAGGTAGCTGAGCACGAAGTAGCCCAGCACGACGAACACCATGATCAGGAGCCAGCGCAGCAGGCCCAGGACCTGTACGCTGTCGCGCGGCGGAAAGCTGATCGGACCCGGCACCGCCGCGGCTGTACCACATCACCCGGCGGTTCGCCGAGCGGGAATCGGCCCCGCGCGCCGCCGGCTATAGCCCCGCGTACGCGGGGCGATCGAACCCGACGATCACGCGGTCGCCGACCACGAGGATCGGCCGGCGCAGCAGGTTGGCGTCGGCGGCCACCGCCCGGGCGAACACCGCCGCGCTCGGCGGCGCGGTCGCCCAGCCGTGCTGCCTGGCGGTGGCGTGCCGCGTGTTGAGCACCGCCGCCACCGAGCCGGCCCTGGCCACGAGGTCCTTGACCGTCTGCTCGGTCAGCCCGGTCCTGGCGTAGTTGATCTCCTCGATCTCGTGTCCGGCGCTGCGCAAGGAACTCCTCGCGTCACGGCACGTCGTTCACGTACTTTTCCAGTAGAACGTCGGCTTGGTCGGCATCGCCGGCATCCTAGCGCGTTTCTCCCCTTGATCGATCCCGCGATCCGGCCGATGCCCTGGGTGTGAACAGGTATGGCCGCGCCAAACGGGTCGAAGGTTCCTGGCCACCGCCGCCGCGCGCGCCCCTCCCGCACCCCGATGCCAGGCGGATGACGCGCCGGATGCCGTTCGACCAGCTCCGCTCGCTGGTGGTCTCGCTGACCGAGCCCGACCGCGAGCCCGGCGAACAGCCGCGCGACGCGACGCGCGGAGCGGTGTATGGGCCGGCTCTGCCGGTCCAGACCGGGCGGAAACGCCCCCTGTTGATCGACGATCCGGCGAGCGAGTTCGACAGCCGGGGGACCACGTGCCGCGGTCCCCGGACCAGCACGCTCGACCAGCTGATCGCGTTCCTGCGCAAGCAATGACCCGGTAACACCGGCGTTCCCTGGATGCGCCCGGGCGTGGTACTCCGTGGCCGCCGTGCGCGCACCCTCACGTTCGTTGCATTCCCCGGCCCTCGCCGTCGTTCTCGGCCTCGCGCTCGCTGCCTCGGCAGGAGCGCCGGCGTGCTCGAAGTCCGGCTCCGGCGGCGCCGGGCCGCAGGGCGACAAGACGCTGCGGATCAGCATGATCCCGACCACCGCGGCCGACAAGATGCTGCGCGAGTCCGAGCCGCTCAAGGCGTACCTCGAGCGGGCGACCGGCGCCAAGGTCGAGCTCACCATCCCGCTCAACTACGCCGCGGTGGTCGAGGCGTTCGGCGCCGACAAGGTCGACATCGCGTACTTCGGCGGCTTCACCTATGTCCAGGCCCGCAAGCGGTTCGACGCCCAGCCGCTGGTCCAGCGCGACCGCGACCAGGCGTTCCACTCGCTGTTCATCACCCACGTCGGCTCCCCGATCGGCGCGCTCGCGGATCTGAAGGGCAAGCAGTTCGCGTTCGGCGACGTCAACTCGACCTCGGGTCACCTGATGCCCGAGTACTTCATGCGCCAGCAGGGGGTCGATCCCGACGTGATCGCCCGGGCGATCTACACCGGCGGCCACGACGCGACCGCGCTCTCGGTGGCCAACGCCAAGGCCGACGCGGGCGCGCTCGACGAAGCGGTGTACGCCCGGCTGGTCAAGGACGGCAAGCTCGACGCCGGCCAGCTCAAGGTGTTCTACACCACGCCGCCGTTCTTCGACTACGTGTGGGCGGCGCGCAAGGCGCTCGACCCGGCGCTGGCCGATGCGTTCCGCCGGGCGATGCTGGCGCTCGACGCCGCGAAGCCGGAGCACAAGCCGGTGCTCGATCTGCTGCAGGCGACCCGCTACGTGCCGGCCGACGACGCGAACTACGGCCCGCTGCGCGAGGCCGCGACCACCGCCGGGCTGCTCAGGTGATCTACCGGCTCGACGCGGTCGGCAAGCGCTACCCGTCGCGGCGCGGCGACGTCGTCTCGCTGACCGCGGTGAGCTTCGCGGTCGCCGCCGGCGAGCGGGTCGCGGTGATCGGTCCGTCGGGCGCCGGCAAGACCACGCTGTTCCGGATGCTCAACGGCACGCTGCGGCCGTCGTCGGGCGTGCTGCGGTTCGATGGCCGCGACACCGCGGCGCTGTCGCCGCGCGAGGCCCGGGCGATGCGCCGGCGGATCGGCACGATCCACCAGCAGTCGCTGCTGGTGCCGTCGCTCACCGCGCTCGACAACACGCTGTGCGGTGCGCTCGGCCGCTGGTCGCTGCTGCGCGCGCTGCGCACCGCGATCGCGCCGGCCCGCGCCGACGCCGACCGCGCGATGGCCGCGCTCGACCGGGTCGGGCTCGCCGACAAGCGCGACGCCCGCGCCGACGAGCTGTCCGGCGGCCAGCAGCAGCGGGTCGCGATCGCGCGGCTGGTGATGCAGGACCCCGAGGTGATCCTGGCGGACGAGCCGTTCGCCGCGCTCGATCCGGCGCTGACCGACGCGATCGCCGAGCTGCTGCTCGGGCTGGCCGGGACCGGGCGCACCCTGGTGTGCACGCTGCACGACGTCGAGCTCGCGCTCCGGCTGTTCCCGCGCGTGATCGCGCTGCGCGGCGGCCAGGTCGCGTTCGACGCGCCGAGCGCCGCGGTGTCGCGCGACGCGCTCGACGAGCTGTACCGCGGCGCGCCGGCTGCCGCGGCGCCTCCCTCCCCGCCGGGCCGCCATGAGCCGCTCGCCGCGTGTTGACCGGAGCCGCGGGATCCACCGGCTCCGTGCGGTGGTCGTCGCGCTCGCCGCCGCCGCCGCGGTGATCGCGAGCGCGCGGATCGCCGGCGTGCGGCTGGCGCCGCTGCTCGATCCCGCCAACCACGCCGCGATCCGCGGCTTCCTGCGCGGCCTGATCCCGCCCGACGTGTCGCCGGCGTTCCTCTGCGTCGCCCTGGCGGCCATGCTGCGCACCGTGGCGATCGCGCTCGCCGGCACCGCGCTGTCGCTGGTCGTCGCTGTGCCGCTCGCGGTGCTCGGCACGGCGACGCTGTTCCGCCGCGGGCCGCTGGTCGAGGCCGAGCCCCGCACGGCGTCGCGGCGGGCGCTGTCGGCGGCGAGCGCGGCCGCGCGCGCGGTGCTCGGCGCGCTGCGCGCCGGGCCCGAGCTGGTGTGGGCGCTGTGGTTCGTCGCGGGCTTCGGGCTCGGGCCGACGCCCGGCGTGCTCGCGCTCGCGGTCAGCTACGGCGGCGTCCTGGGCCGCGTGCTCGCCGACCTGTTCGAGACCGTCGACCCGCGGCCGCTGGAGGCGCTGCGCACGACCGGGGCGAGCCGCGTGCAGATCTTCGTGTTCGGGATCTGGCCGCAGGCGCTGCCGGCGGCGATCGCGTACATGCTGTACTCGTTCGAGTGCTGCGTCCGCGCCGCGGCGGTGCTCGGTCTGGTCAGCGCCGGCGGCATCGGCTACGAGATCCTGCTGTCGATGCGGCTGTTCGAGTACGGCCAGGTCGCCACGCTGCTCGCCGCGCTGCTCGCGCTGGTGTGGCTGACCGACGCCGCGAGCACCGCGCTGCGCCGGATGCTGCGCGCCAACGTGCCGGCCGGCCTGCTCGGCCACGACCGGCTGCGCGCGGGGCTGCCGCGGGCGCCGCGCGGCACCGCGGTCGTCGCGGGCGCGGCCCTGGTGATCGCGTCCGCCGCCGCGGTCGGGCTGTTCGATCGCGGGATGCTCGACGCCCGCGCGCTGCGCGGCATGGCCGAGCTGGCGCGCGCCATGATCCCACCGGACCTCGCGCCCGGTTACCTCGCCACGCTGATCGGGCCGGTGCTCCAGACGCTCGCGACCGCGGTGATCGGCACGCTGATCGGCGTGGCGATCGGCGGGCTGCTCGGGGTGCCGGCGGCGGCCCCGTACCCCGAGGACGACCGCGCGTGGGGCGCGGCCCACCTGGCCCGCCGCGCGCTGCGCCGGGCGTGCCGGACCCTGCTGGCCGTGCTGCGCGCCGTCCCGGATCTGTTGTGGGTGCTGGTGTTCCTGATCGCGGTCGGCCTGGGCCCGTTCGCCGGCGCGCTCGCGCTCGGGGTCCACACCGGCGGCGTGCTCGGCAAGCTGTACGCCGACACGCTGGAGGAGGTGTCGCCGCTGCCGCTGCGCGGGCTGCGCGCGGTCGGCGCGACGCCGCTGCAGCTGCTGGTGTGGGGCGCGTGGCCCGAGGCGCGCCGCATGCTGGCCAGCTACACGCTGCTGCGCTGGGAGATGAACCTGCGAAACTCGACGGTGGTCGGCATCGCAGGCGGCGGCGGCATCGGCATCGCGCTGTACAACGACGTCCAGCTCGCCGCAGGCTCGCCGCAGGCGTTCTACCCGCGGGTCGCCACGCTGACCTTGATCGTCTGCCTGCTGGTCGGGGCGACCGGCTGGATCGGCGACGCGATCCTGCGCCGGCTGGAATCGGCGAGCCTGGCGGCGCGGCGCTCCCCGGCCCGGTGATAAGCTGCGCGCGCCGTCGCAGCGGCTCCAAGCCATGACCTCCGCCGAACAACCCTTGTCGGTTCGCAACGAGCAGGTGCTGGAGCGCCAGCTGTCGTCGGTCCAGCAGGCCATGATGACGCTCGGCGGCGCGATCGGGACCGGCCTGTTCCTGTCGACCGGGCTGTCGGTCAGCATCGCCGGGCCGGCGATCATCCTGTCGTACGTGATCGTGGCCGGGATCTCGCTGCTGCTCGGCCGCGCGGTGTCGGAGATGGCGGTGGCCCACCCGACTGCGGGCGCGTTCGGGGTCCACGCCGGCCTCTATGTCTCGCCGTTCGCCGGCTATGCGGTGCGAGTGAGCTACTGGCTGATGGAGGTGATCGCGACCGGCGGCCACCTGACGGCCGCGGCGCTTTACATGCGGTTGTGGTTCCCCGGGGTGCACGGCGCGGTGTGGGTGCTCGGGTTCGCCGTCGTATTGCTGTACCTGAACTCGCGGGCGGTCGGCCGGCTCGCCCGGGTCGAGTACTGGCTGGTGCTGATCAAGGTCGCCGCGGTCGCGCTGTTCGTCGTGATCGCCATCCTGCTCGTGGTCGGCGCCACGGGGCAGCCCGCGATCGGCGCGCACAACCTCACCGATCACGGGTTCGCGCCGTTCGGCGCCTCGGGGATCTGGTTCGGCTGCTGCTTCGCGATCTACTCGTTCATCGGGGTCGAGATCGTCGGCGTCACCTCGGGCGAGGCCACCGATCCGGCGCGCTCGGTCCCGCGCGCGATGCGCCGCTCGGTGCTCGGCCTGTCGGCGATCTACATCGCCACGATCGCGCTGTTGACCGCCGTGACGCCGTGGCAGCAGCTCGGCGTCGGGGAGAGCCCGTTCGTCCGCGCGCTCGCCGGGCTCGGCATCCCGGCCGCCGCGGGCGTGATGAACTTCGTGGTGCTGAGCGCGGCGCTGTCGAGCTCCAACGCCAACCTCTACCTGATCGCGCGCACGCTGTTCTCGCTCGCGCGCGGCGGCTTCGCGCCTCGCTCGCTCGGTGGGCTGAGCCGCCGCGGCGCACCGGTCAACGCGCTGCTGGCCTCGGGGCTCGGCCTGGCCGTCGCGGTGCTGATCGAAGTGCTGTGGCGGGACACCGCATACCAGATCCTGTTCGCAGTGGCGCTGTTCGGTGCGCTGTTCGTCTGGCTGATGATCTTCGTCACTCACATCGCCTTTCATCGCCGGTCGCTTCCACTGGGATCCGGTCTGGGCGCAGCGGCGATCGCGGGGATCCTCGTATCCACGTGGTGGGTGCCCGGCCTCAAGGCCACGCTCCTCGCCGGGGGACCGTGGCTGGCAATTCTCGGCATTGGCTACGCGGTATCTCGACGTCGAGGCCGCGCCGAAGCGGCGGCCGCACGGTCATGAAATGTGTTCCCTATCCGCGGTCAGCGCGGGTAGGACTCCAGAACGACCGTCATCGGTGAAATTTTTTCCCTGCGGACGTTTCGGTCGCGTCCCGGATGCTGCTCCGTATCCGAGTGCGCCGAGGCACAGCTGCGCAGCTGCCTGCACAGCTCGGCGGGAGCGAGCCGTGAATCAAATTTTTTCGGATATCTAGGCTCTGAGATCTTCGCTCGAAGGCGACTCAGTTTTCTGATTTCTGTAGGTTGAACTACAATAATCAGGGCTTTATTCGAGACAAAATTGTCCAACTCGTGCCGAATGTGACTCAGTTCACATAAGAAGATTCTGGCCGTACGGTATTTCTATGCGGATATCTCTCAGCACGGGTAGTCTGGGAGACCTGATGGTCGTCCGGCATACGACACGCACAGCGAGCGAGGCGAACCGCTGCGGGAAACCGCTCTCAAAAGGGTTCGCTCACCGGCATCGCGAAACCGCGTCAGCCGTGCCGCAACTTGCCGCGAATTGCTGCGGCCAGCGGCCGGTGCCCGGACAGCAGCACACATCATCGCACGGTTGGCCTGCCCACGCGGAGGAACGGGTTGGGGCTTCGGGCTTCCCACCGGCGAACGCCGAGCGGAGTGCCCCCTAGACAGCATCGATCAGGCCCCCAGCGCAGAGCTCCCCCAGCACGAGGTATTGGTTTATGGACTGGCTCCTTCAAGACGCCGAGAGATATCGCGCACAGATCCAGGCGAGTCCGTTCTTCAAGAAGCTCGCGCGAGCCGAATCGCCGGACGACCTGACATGGGTCCACCAGCTGATCCACCAGTCCCGCGAGTTCACGCAGGCGCTGTGTCTGCGCTACTCGCTGTGCCGGGACAAGCGGTACCAGGGGATCTTCGCCGAGCATGCCTTCGAGGAGGCCGATCACCCCGATCAGCTCATCGCGTGGATGGACAAGCACGGGTTCCTGGAGGGAGCGGAACCCGGCGACGTTCCCGCGACGCAGGAGACGATCAACAGCCTGGCGTTCTGCTGGCGCAGCGCGGTCCACGAGCCGCACGACGTCCAGGTCATCTCCCTCAACGTCCTGAGCGAAGGCGTCGCGCTCGACTTCTACTCGGCGGTGATCCCGGTGCTCGGCCGGCTGGATCTGCTGAGCGGGCGGTACTGGAAGGTCCACCGCGAGGTCGATGCCCACCATCTCCAGATGGGCCTCGACCTCTGCGGCGATGTCACCCCGGACTCACCCACCGGGATGCGCTACCAGCGCGTGCTGTGGCACGCGGCGAACCTCTATCATCAGATGCTCGCGTCGTGGGTCGGTGAGCGCGTGGAGCAGCTCGCCCCGCTGTGGAACGACAGCCCATCGAGCCGCCCCAGCCGCCTGCTCCTGCAGCCGCCGCGGCGCGCGGTGCGCGCGGTTCAGAACACGAACTCATAGCTGCACACGCTGTCGCCCTTGTTGCGGCAGCGCTTCTCGACCAGCACGTTCTCGCGGAACAGGCCGGTCAGCTTGCCGGCGCCGAGGAACACGCCCATCTGGAGCTGGCACGGGATGATCGTGGTGTCGATGACCGTGACCGTCGAGCCCTGGATCTCCGGCGTCAGCATCCCGGCGTCGTCACCGACCACGCACCGGCTGTAGGCCTCGCAGATCGTGCGCACCAGATCGGCGGGGACCTTGAGGTCCATCGCGGTCCGCACGTTGGCGGGCTGGATGCCCAGGATCTGTACGTACTGTGGGAAGATCTCGTAGCCGATCCGCCGCAGCGTGCCGGTCAGCACGGTCATCGCGAACGGATCGAGGATCGCGCACCAGGTCTCGCCGGCCGGGATGAACAGGTCCGCGCGATGCAGATCGTAAGACTGCTCGACCTTGTCCGCGACCGCCAGCGCGGTCTGGACCTCTTGCGTCTTCTTGAAGATCGAGGAGCGCAACGCCCGTATCTCTGCGAGCACGAAGGGCGCCTGGATCTTCGCGCGCACATTCTTGCGATCCGAAGCAAACATACCACCTCCCCGGCTGGCACGACTCTACACGACCCGGATATGGGACGGAAGCGCGCATCCAGCCTGGTGACACATGAGGGAACAGGAACAAGACATCTTCATGTAGGGCCGAGAGCCCCTGCGGCGAGCCGTGTGCCGGCGCTGGTCATGGAAGCATTGCGGCCATGTCGATCGCGAGTTTCTGCCGCGCCGAACGCGCGACCTGGACCTCAAGATAGCTCGAAAAGTAGTCGTCATGGCGCAGCTCGACGCGATGCTCACCCGGTGCAACAGCGACGCCGCCGCGGAGCGCGTCGAGCGGCGCGATGAACCTGCCATCGACGTACACCTGGGCATCCCCCACGTTGCTTGTTATATAGATGATCGACGCGGCCGAAGTGACGCGATTCGCTGCTGCGCCCGATGCGCACGCAGTGAGCCAGCTCACCACCAGGAGTGCACGAGTCATGGTGCTCCGGACAGCGTGGCCTCGATCAGCTCGCCGACGATCTTCACCGACACCGTCGTATCGGCCGCCGGCGGCTTCTTGACGATCGAAGCGATCCGATCGACGGAGTCGGTGGTCGTCACACCGATCACCCAGCCCGCAGGCGACACGCGGCGCAATGTCGCATGCGATACGCCACGCGCGCCCACCAGGTGCTTGAGCTCGGCCTGCACCACGGGCCACGGCGTGGTCCTGGCGAGCCGCACGAGCACGACGCCCGGCTCGCCGACCGGCGTGTCATCGCCGGTGAACGCCGACGCCTGGCCCAGGCCCTGCGCCGGCTGCGGCAACACGTCCGCGGCCGCGGCGAGCAGCGCGCGATCGATCGCATAACCGACCTCGCCCGGATCGCTGCCGCGCGACGCGATCACCGCAGCGCCCTGCCCGATCAGCCGGTGGGCCTTGCGATCGATCAGGCGGAGCCGCGCGGTGACCAGCACGGAGCTGGCCGCCACGCCGCGCAGCGGGACCGGGGCGCCGACCGCGACGCCGGCGATCACGGCGAGCTCGGCCTTGGCCTCGGCGGCCAGCGCCTCCGCGGTGTCGTCGTCGAGCGGCAGCTCGCCGTCCGCCCGGGCCGCCGGGCCCGATGCGGGTGCGCGCTTGACCGCGAAGCTCGCGCGGCGCAGCACGTCGGACAGCGCAGAGAGCCCGGCGACCTCCTTCTCGGCCGCCAGGCCGTAGGTCGCGTGCACGCCGTCCGGCGCCGCGACCCGGAGCAGCACGATCGTACTCTGGGCAGTACTCTGGGCGCTGCCCTGCGCGGCGGCCGGCGGCGCCTCGCCGGCCTCACGGATCGCGATGTTGAGCTCGGTGAGCCGCGCCCGCAGCTTGTCGCGATCGATCCGCACCGACACCGACAGCTGCTTGCGATCGTCGGCGACCGCCTCGCGGGTCACCGTGAACCGGCTCACCCACAGCCGGGCGTGGCCGATCAGCTCGCGATCGATCACCGGCTTGCTCTGGCGGCGGACCTCGGGCTCGACCAGATCGTTCAGCGCCTGCGCGACCGCCCGGGCAAACGCGTCGTCGAGCGCCGCGACCCGCGCATCGGGCGCCGCGGCGTCGGCGTCACCGTCGGCCTCGTACGCAACGACATCTTCGGCGCGCGCTGGACTCGCCACCGCGAGCGAGCCGGCCAGCGCAGCCATGACGACGAATGTCTTCACCTCGCCCCAGCCTAGCAAACCGCGACCGCCGCTGCCGCTTCTCGGCTCACTTCCGGGCCGGCGCGCGGCCTGAGGGTCGATCAATGCCTCGGCGAGACGATCACATGGAGCGTCGCCGCGGTGCCCGTGGCCGGGGCGTCGATCGCACCACCGCGCGCTGACCGCGCCGTGATCCGCGGGGCATCCTTCGCCCACGCCGGGATCTCCTTGACCCACACGGTGGCGGCCTCGACCCCCGCCACGGTCCAGCCGATCGCCGGCCGGGCCGCAGCGCCCTCGACCACGACGACCGGCGGACCGCGATCACCGGCGGCGGGCAGCGCGCGCGGCGCGCCGAGCGCGATCCGGATCGCCTCGAGCGGCACCGCCAGCGTGACGTGCCAGCTGCCGTCGGTCTCCGGCTCGGCGGCGATCGCGATCGCGGCCGCGACCGCGGCGTCGACCCGCGCCCGGAGCGCCGCGTCGCCGAGCCGGTCGGCCAGCGCGCCGCCGGCGGCCAGCGGCAGCGCGCCGAGCGCGCCGGTGATCCGCCGCCGGGCGGCGTCCTCGGCGCCCCGCCGCGAGGTCCCGAGCGCGACCGCGGGCGACGGCGCGTGGCGATCGGCGATCCCGGTGCCGCCCGCGATCACCCAGCCCGCGGCCCAGTCGACGACCGCCGCATCGCGGGCGTCGCGATCCGCCGCCGCGTCGCCCGGTGCGCCCAGCCCTGTAGCGAGGCCCGCGACGAGACCACATGCGGCGATGGAGGCGATACGGCGGCGCATGTCCGCAGTGTAAGCGACCGTGGGGTCGGTAGCCGCTCGGCGGGAGCGATCCCACCTCGACACCGACGTACGCGGCGCCTCGCAGCCGCGGCCCGATGGCCTCGCATGCGGACCCGGTCCTGCGCTCGCGCAGCGACGGTAGATGCAGCAATCTACGGCATCCCTGCGACGCCCCCCACCGCCGTGCTGCCTGCATTGCACCGAGTTTGCCACGGGGGGCCGGACGTCCAGTCATGCTGCATTCGGAAGCATGGAGGTGAAACGCACGGTTGCAGCATCAGCGGGGTTCTGAGAACCTTTGGGGGAAGTGATAGGCGCCATGCCATTGGGATCAACGGTCTCGGAGGTGCGGGAGCCGGGAAGGTCGTCACGAGGCCGCGCAGGCGGACTGGCCGAGCACGCAGCCTCGGCCGGCGAGCAGGGCGGACACGGCCTTCACGCCCGCAGCCACCGCAAGGGTAGTCATGGAAGGCGATCTCAGTTTACTGTCGATTCCTGATCTTCTGCAGATGATCTGCCTGGGTGGATACAGTCGCGATATCCACCTCTTCGACGGGCCCGTCCAGCTCGGCGCGATCGCGATCCGCCAGGGCCGGGTCGAGCGCTGCTTCGGATTCGGGGCGTGGGGCGAGACCGCGTTCTACAAGCTCGTCAACCTGCGGCGCGGACGCTACAAGGTCAACGAGGCGCAGGATGTGGGCGGAGCGGATGCGACGCTGACCGCGCACTCCTGGCAGGAGCTGCTGATGGAGGCAGCCCGCTTGCAGGACGAGGCCGAGCACGTCGCGCAATCGGCGACGGCGACCGGCCGCGTGATCGCATTCCCCACACCCGCCTCGCACGCCGCCGCGTTCGACCTCCCGGCCCCGCCGCCGGCGGTGATGGCGTACGCCGCGCCGGCCATTGCACCGATCGCGCTGCCCCACATTCCACCTCCGGCGCCCGCGTCGATCGCGACCGCGACGCCGCGCCGGGTGTCACAGACGATGGAGCTGCCCGGGATCGACGAGCCGCGCGGAGGGGTGAATCGCCCGGCTGTGCCGAGCGAGCCGCCGGCCGACGGGAAGATCGGTTCCCTCTCGATCGACGACGATGGACCGAGCCCGACCCATGACTTCACGCGCCTCATGGAGCAGGCGACCGCGAGCTACCTGCGCCGAGATCTGGCGCGCACCGAGGAACTTCTGCAACAGTGCCTCGCGTTGCGGCCGGGCGACAAGCGCGTGCTGCAGAACCTCGAACGCGTTCGACGAAAGAAATCGCCATGATCTCGCTTGCCATCGTCAGCCCCAAAGGCGGCGTGGGGAAAACGACGCTGTGTCTGAATCTCGCGTTCGCGTTCGCACAGCTCGGCCGCAAGACGCTGCTCATCGACACCGATCCGCAGGGCGGGATCGGCCACTCACTGTCCGGCAAGGCCAAGGACGCGCGCGGCCTCGTCGATGTCCTCGCCGGGGAGCCCCCGAGCCACGTGGTGATCCAGACCCGCAACCCCAACCTGTCGATCCTGCCGGTCGGCCAGCCGCCGTGGGACCACCTGTCGAGCTGGGCGGCGAAGATGGCCGATCCCGGCTACCTCGGCATGCTCATGGAGCCGCTGGAGGCCGACTACGATCTCGCGATCATCGACACGCCGGCAGGGCTGTCGGGCGCGACCTATGGCGTGCTGTCGTACGCCAGCCACATCCTCGTGCCGATCCAGACCGAGCCGCTGGCGATCCGCGTGGTCGGTCAGCTCATGGAGGTGCTCGCCCACCTCAAGAGCCAGGGTGCGCGGGCCCAGCTCGCCGCGGTCGTGCTCACCATGGCGCTGATGCGCGACGACACCTCGCTGTCGGTGTCGCAGGAGGCGTGGGCGCTGTTCCCCGAGAAGCTGGTGCTCGACACCATGGTGCCGCGCGACCCCGAGCTGCTGCACGCGAGCACGCACGGCGTCCCGGTCGGCCTGCTGCGCAAGCGGCCACCGCCGGTCACCGCGGTGTTCGATCGGATCGCCGCCGAGCTCGAGCCCCGCATTGGAATGACGGAGACCACGGATGACGAACAGCCGATCGCTCTCCTGGATTGACCGCCGGCGGTGGGAAGGCCTGCTGGCGCGGGTCACCGACGAGCCGGCCCCGGCGTACCGCCCCCCGCCCCGCCCGGCGCCGCGCGCGAAGCCCGCCGGGACGCTGCCGCCGATCAAGCCGGCGGCGAGCAACGGCCCTGCGACGATCCAGATCGCCGTGCCGCCCGCGCCCCCCGCGCCCCCCGCGCCCGCTGCGCCCGCCGCGCCCCGCCGCGCGCGATCGAACACCTCGCCGATCGCCGCCCGCCCGCGCCACACCACCGGGCCGCTGCCCAACGTCCCGCCGCCGCCCGCCGCCGCGCCGCCCGCCACCGCCGCGCCGCCCGCCACCGCCGCGCCGCCCGCCACCGCCGCGCC
>JBGQCL010000200.1:0-19812 GCA_041495365.1 Kofleriaceae bacterium
CCTGGGGCGGGTGTGGTGGCGTCGCCGCAGCGCGGCCGCCGGTGTCCTCGCAGCATGTCGAGCGAGCTCGTGACCGCGGTGGACCGCAGCACCACGCGGTTCGCGCTCGTGACGTCGAGTCTGCGCCGGGTTCTGGGCTCGAGCGTCCCGATCCTGACGATCGCGTACGGCGTCAGCGCGTTGTCTACCTTCCTGCTCACGGTGCTCGTCGGTCGGTTCCTCGGTGCGGCGGCGCTCGGCACGTTCGCGCTCGGCACCTCCGTCGCGCGGCTGTTCTACGCCAGTACCGAGCTCGGCGTCACAGCGCACCTGACGCGCGCGGTGTCTCGCGATCGCGCCGCGAGCTCGGCGCTGATCTCGCTGTTCGTCTCGCTCCGCGTCGCGCTGATGCCGGTCGCCGTGGTCGTCGCCTCGCTCGTCGGAGTCTCGCTCGGTCACGGTGGCGTTGCCGCGTTCTGCGTGATCGCCGTGGCGCAGGGCTTGATCTCGCTCCAGGCGATTTGCGAAGCCCTCGTCCTGGCGCACGAGCGACCGGTCTCGGCCGGGCTCTTGAACATGTCCGGCTCGCTGTGTGTGGTGATCGGCTGCGCGGTGTGGTTCGCACTCGGCGCGAGCCTCCTTGGCTTCGTCGCGCTGTACGCCGGCTCGCTCGGCGTCGCCGTCGCCTCATGGCTGTCCTGGGCGCAGACACGCCTCCACGTGCGCGTGCGCTGGCGTCTGTCGATCACCGAGCTCCGCCGCGAGCTCGCGAAGTCATGGCCGATTGGCCTCAGCTTCTTGCTCGGCATCGCAGCGCTGCGCGCGCCGGTGCTCGTGCTCGGGACGTTCGGCTCGACGGCCGATGTCGGCGCGTTCGCTGCCGTCGACATGTTCGTCACCGCCGCCGCGATCCTGCAGACCGCCGGGACCAACGCGAGCTTTCCCCGGCTCGCGAGCTCGTATCGCGCGCGCCCGGCGGAGTTCCGCGCGCTGTTCTGGCGCTCGAACCTCGCGTTCGCCGGGATCGGCCTCGCGATCGGCGTGTTCCTCGTCGTGTTCGGAAGCAGTGTGATCGCGTTCGTGTTCCCGGGGAAGGACTTCGCCAGGATGACATCCTTGATACCGATCGTCGGCTGGTCGACGCCGGTGCTGCTCCTGGTCCACCACAACATCCTCGTGTTCGCGGCCGCCGACAGCGAGCGCAGCAACGTGCGGTTCATGGTGATCTGGCTGATCCTGATCGCGGGCCCGCAGCTCGCGCTCGTCCCGCACTACGGCCTGATCGGCGCAGCCTGGGCGCTGTTGCTCGGACGTGGGCTCGGGCTGGTCGCGCTCGCCGTCTCGCTCGGCGCGGCGGGCGTTCACCGCGGTGGCGAAGCGTGATCGGGCCAGGGCTCAGCTCGTCGCCGCAGTCCATGTGAATCGTGTAGGATGTACATGTACGAGGTGGTGGCACATGAGCAGATCGGGTAGACCGTCGCCCTGCGCGAGCTTGGGGGCTCGCGGAACGGGCACACCCTCCGAAGAATCGACCGCCTGCACGATTCATCGGGGCCCTCCGTGTCGTTTCCTCTCCCACCCGGGGGGCGAGTTGTTCCGCGCGTGCGTGCGCCAGATCTAGCTCGGGGTTTACGGTCTGCGAGGCTTTATGAATCGCGCGACCCGGCCGAACACCTGCGCATGGAGCAACGAGGCGCCACGAGGGGCGCGATCAGGTCGCGCTCCTGCTCCCGCACCGGAAGACCTCGAAGACTCAAGGGCTTGCCAAGGAGATCGATTCGTGACCGAGACAGATCCTCCCGAGGTGGTGACGGTGGCGGACGTACCCGTCCACGCGGTCGACATGAGCGGCGCGCTGGCGCAGATCGACGGCTTCATTCGATCGCGCGCGCCGCACTACAACATCGCGATCAACGCGGCCAAGGTGGTGAGCTATCACGAGGACGCGGCGCTGCGCGACGCGATCGACGGCGCGCACCTGGTGACGATGGACGGGCAAGCGGTCGTGTGGGCGGCGCGCGCGCTCGGACAGGCGGTCCCGGGGCGGGTCGCAGGGGCGGATCTGATGGAGGAGCTGCTCGCGCACTCCGCCCGCCGCGGATACTCGGTCTACCTGTTCGGCGCGCAGCAGGACGTGGTCGAGGACTGCGTCGCGCGCGCCCGGCGGCTGCACCCCGGCCTGGTGGTCGCCGGGTATCGCAACGGGTACTTCCAGCCGGAGGACGAACCCGGGATCGTCGCCGCGATCCGTGACGCGCGGCCCGACATCCTGTTCCTGGGGTTCGGTAGCCCGAAGAAGGAATACTTCATGACCACGTACTATCGCGAGCTGGGCGTCCCGTTCGTGATGGGCGTGGGCGGGACGTTCGACGTGCTCGCCGGGCGGGTGCCGCGCGCGCCCCGGTGGATGCAGCGCGCCGGCCTGGAGTGGGGCTACCGGCTGGCGCAGGAGCCGCGGCGGATGTGGAAGCGATACCTGGTGGGCAACACGCGGTTCCTGTCGCTGGTCGCGCGCGCGCTGTGGGCGCACTACCTGCACCGAGGCCTGTCATGAGGCAGGTCGTCCAGAACTTCCGCAACGGCGCGCTGTTCGTCGACGACGTGCCGTCGCCGGCGCTGCGTCCCGGCGGCGTGCTGGTCGCCACCGAATACTCGATCGTCAGCGCGGGGACCGAGCGCAGCAAGGTGGAGCTCGCGCGCAAGGGCCTGGTCGGCAAGGCGATGGCGCGTCCGGATCAGGTCCGCAAGGTGCTCGAATCGGTGCGCCGCGAGGGGCTCCAGGCGACCTACCACAAGGTCATGAACAAGCTCGACGCGCTGTCGCCGCTGGGCTACAGCACGAGCGGGCGGGTCGTCGCGGTGGGTGCGGGGTGCGAGCGGTTCTCGGTCGGGGATCTCGTCGCGTGCGGCGGCGCCGGGTACGCCAACCACGCCGAGCTGGTCTGGGTGCCGGGCAACCTGTGCGCGGCGGTGCCTCCGGGGGTCGATCCGGCGGACGCGGCGTTCGCGACGATCGGCGCGATCGCGCTGCACGGCGTCCGCCAGGCCGAGGTGCGCCTCGGCGAGACCGTGGTGGTCATCGGGCTCGGGCTGCTCGGGCAGATCTCGATCCAGCTGCTCGAAGCCTCGGGCTGCCGCGTGATCGGCGTCGACGTCGACCCGTGGAAGGTCGAGCTCGCGCGCGGAGGTGGGGCACGTCGCGCGCTGCTGCGCAGCGACGACATCGTCGCGCATACCCTCGGCGCGACCCGCGGTCGGGGCGCCGATGCGGTCGTCATCACGGCGGCGGCGCCGAACAACGATCCGTTCGTGCTGGCCGGTGAGCTCGCGCGCGACCGCGCGCACGTGGTGCTGGTGGGCGCGGTGCCGATCGAGGTTCCCAGGAGCCCGTACTACGAGAAGGAGCTCGACGTCCGGATCTCTCGCTCGTACGGCCCGGGCCGGTACGACCCCCACTACGAGGACAAGGGCCTCGATTACCCGATCGGCTACGTCCGGTGGACCGAGAACCGCAACATGGAGGCGTTCCTCGACGCGGTGGCGTCGAAGCAGGTGCGGCTGAACGACCTGCTGACTCATCGCTTCGCGCTGGGGGATGCCGAGCGCGCCTACGACCTGCTCGCCGGCAACCGCGACGAGCGATTCCTCGGGATCGCGCTGTGCTATCCCACCGAGCTGCGCGCGCCCGGGGCCGAGACGATCCCCACCGCGCGCGTGGCGTCACCGCGCGGGCCGGTCCGGGTCGGGTTCGTCGGTGCGGGCAGCTTCGCGGGCGGGACGCTGATCCCGCTGCTCGCCGATCTGCCCGGCGTGGCGCTGGCGAAGGTCGCCACGGCGTCCGGACTGAGCGCGCGCGACGCCGCGGTTCGCCACCAGTTCGCCGCGTCGACCAGCGACCCCGAGGCGATCTTCGCCGATCCCGACATCAACGCGGTGGTGATCGCGACGCGGCACGACAGCCATGCGGCGCTCGCGCGCGAGGCGCTCGCCCGTGACAAGGCGGTGTTCGTCGAGAAGCCGCTCGCGCTGACCCGCGACCAGCTCGCGGAGGTGCTCGCCGCCGCCCACCGGAACCCTGCGCTGGTCGTGGGCTTCAACCGGCGGTTCTCACCCCACACCCTGCGCGTTCGCGGCGCGTTCGAGCGACGGGCGGGCGCCCTCGTGATCACGATCCGCGTCAACGCAGGTCCGATCCCCGCCACCAGCTGGATTCACGATCCCGAGGTCGGCGGTGGTCGGCTGCTGGGCGAAGGCTGTCACTTCGTCGATCTCGCCGGCGCCATCGCCGGCGTCCGACCGCGTACCGTCCTGGCGGTCGGCATCGGCTCGGAGGATCCGGACAGCCGGTTGCGCGACAACGTCACGATCGTGATCGAGTACGTCGATGGCTCGATCGCCACGATCGTCTACACGTCGAAGGGAGATCCGGCGCTCGGCAAGGAGCGGATCGAGGTGTTCGGGGGTGGCGTGTCCGCCGTGATCGACGACTTCCACACCTCGACGATCACGCGCGGCGGAGCGACCGACCGCCACCGCACCAGGCAGGACAAGGGGCATCGCGAGCAGCTCGTGCGATTCGTCGCGATGGTCTCGCTGGGAGGGCCACCACCGATCCCGCTGGCCGATCTCGAGGCATCGACGCTGGCCACGATCGGCGCGCTCGAGTCGCTGTCGCTCGGCACCCCGATCGACCTGTAGCTCCCCCATGGCGCACGATGCCCGCTGGTGGCTGGAACGGCTGCGCGCGATGTCGGTCGCCGAGGTGATCCATCGCGGCGTCCGGCTCACCCGCGACCAGATCGATCGCGTGCGGGCGCGCGCCGGGCTTCACGCGCGTCCGTCGCGTCGCCGGCGCGCGCGGCTGGATCGCTGGCGCGGTCCCGAGGCCTTCGTGTTCTCCGGGACCACCGCGCGCGCTCCACTCGCGCCCGAGACCCGTGCCATCGCCGAGGCGTACCTCGCCGGTCGCCAGACGGTCCTCGGGCTGGGCGAGCTCGCGCTGCCCGCCGAACCATGGCACTTCGAACCCCGGGCGCGCGGCTTCTGGCCGCAGATCGCCGCCGGGCGCGTGGTGTCCGCCGCCCCGGACGACTTCGACCCGCGGACGACCTGGGAGCTCAATCGCGGCCACGGATGGGTCGTGCTCGCGCGTGCGTACGCGGCGACGCACGACGCGCGGTTTCGCGATCGCCTGGTCGACGAGCTGCGATCGTGGCGGCGGAGCAACCCGGCCGGCGTCGGGATCAACTGGGTGTCGGCGATGGAGGCGGCGATCCGGATCCACGCGTTTGCATGGATCGCAGCCCTGCTGCGGAGCGATCGCGACGCCGCAGCATGGCGGCTGCTCGCGGACCTGCTGTTCGAGCACGCCGGGTTCGTCGCGCGCAACCTGTCGCGGTTCTCGTCGGCCAACAACCACCTGATCGTGGAGCTCACCAGGGTCGCGGTCGCCGGGCGCATGCTCGACGTTCCCCGCTGGCGGGATCGCGCGCTGAGCGCGCTCGATCGCGAGGCCGAACGCCAGACCTTCCGCGATGGCGTCAACGTCGAGATGGCGACCCACTATCACATGTTCGTGCTCGAGGCGTTGTTGCTCGTCGCGTGGCTCGAGCGAGCGTACGGCAGGCGGACTCCCGTGCTGGACAGCGTGATCGCGCGGATGGCGGGCTATCTCGAGGCGATCACGCTGCGTTCGGGGATCGTCCTCCACCAGGGCGACAACGACGACGGCAAGCTGCTGCCGCTGTTCGCCGATCGGCACGCCGAGCAGCTGCTGTGCGCCGCGGCGGCCCTGACCACCGCCCTGCCGCGCGGTGGTTCCGGCGCGCCCGCCCCCGGCGAAGGTGCATGGCTGCTCTGCGATGGCGCGGTGCGCCCGCGCGTCGTGCAGCCTGCTCGCTCGCGCCGGTTTGGTGACGCGGGGCAGGTCGTGCTGCGCGGAGCTCGGCTTCATGCGGTGCTCGACGCCGGGCCGTTCGGCTTCGGCGCGCTGGCCGCCCATGCGCACTGCGACACGCTCGCGGTCACGGTGGCGTTCGACGACCGGCCGCTGCTCGTGGATCGCGGGACGTACCGCTACAACGGCGATCGCGAGGCCCGCCGCCACTACCGCTCGACTGCCGCGCACAACACCGTGCAGCTCGGTGCGCGGGAGCAGGGCAACGCAGCGGGGCCGTTTCTGTGGTCGCGCAAGCCGGTGGCATCGATCGAGCGCTGCGAGCTGGGTGCGAGCGCCGGGACGATCGACGTCGTGCGCGCGAGCCACGATGGGTTCGCGCCGGCGCGCCACAGGCGAACGCTGGTTCGAGCCGGGGACTCGCTGGTCGTGGTCGACGAGATCGGGGGCGCCCGGATCGGGGAGCCGGTGGTCGCGCGCTGGCACCTCGCGCCCGGGCTGGTAATCGTGGACCTCGACAAAGGATTCGTGACCATCCGCGATCCTGCCGGAGGCGGCCCGGATCGCTGGCTGTGGTCCGGTGGAGGCGATCGCTCGCTGCCTGCCCGGGCGATCGCGACCCTGCACTCGTCGAGCTATCTCGAGCAGCAACTCGCATGGACGCTCGAGATCGAGACTCCCGATCCGCACTGCCCGCTGGTGACGATCATCGGCGCGGACGCACCCGAGCGCGAGGACGAGCGATGCCGGATCGACCGCGTGTGGCATGCTGCCGCGATCGGGAGCGGATCGTGACCGTCGATCTTCTTGGCATCAGCGTCGGCGCGCTCGACGAAGGCGCCCGTGACAGGAGCTCGAAGCGATGAGATGGAGAATCCTGTGTATCGCCGGCGCCAGGCCGAACTTCATGAAGATCGCTCCGCTGTTGCGCGCGTTCGCGGGCGATCCGCGGTTCGAAGCGAGGCTCGTGCACACCGGGCAGCACTACGACGACAAGCTGTCGAAGGTGTTCTTCGACGAGCTCGCGATCCCCCGCCCGGACGTCGATCTCGAGGTGGGCTCGGGCAGCCACGCGCAGCAGACCGCGGAGATCATGAAGCGCTTCGAGCCCGTGGTCGAGCGCGAGCAGCCTCACGGCGTCCTCGTGGTCGGCGACGTCAACTCGACCATCGCGTGCGCGGTGGTGACCGCCAAGTTCTTCCTGCGCGAACCGTTCCGGGCCTTCGGACGGACCCGCAAGCGCCCGCTCGTGATCCACGTCGAAGCGGGACTGCGCTCGCACGATCTCGACATGCCGGAGGAGATCAACCGGATGCTCACGGATGCAATCAGCGATCTGCTGTTCGTCTCGGAGCCGTCGGGGATGGCGAACCTGGCGCGAGAGGGCGTCGGACCGGATCGCGCGGTGTTCGTCGGCAATGTCATGATCGACACGCTGCTCGCCGCGCGCGAGCGCGCTCGGTCGTCTCCGGTCCTGACCACGCTCGGGCTTGGCGAGAGGGAATACGGGCTGGTGACGCTGCATCGCCCGAGCAACGTGGACGATGTCGAGGCGCTGCAGCACCTGCTCGCGACCCTCGGCGGGCTTGGCGTGCGCCTGGTGTTTCCGGTTCACCCGCGGACTCGCCAGCGGATGGTGGCCGCCGGGATCACGCTCGATCCCGAACGCTGGTCGGTGTGCGAGCCGCTCGGTTATCTCGACTTCCTACGCTTGCAGGCGTCCGCGCGGGTCGTGTTCACCGACTCCGGCGGCATCCAGGAGGAGACCACGGTGCTCGGCGTTCCCTGCATCACGCTGCGCGAGAACACCGAACGCCCGGTCACCTGCGAGCAGGGCACCAACCAGCTGGCCGGAACCTCGCGGGAGGCGATCGTCGCTGCCTACCATCGCATCGACGAGATCGGGCGCGCCCGGCGCGTGCCCGAGAACTGGGATGGCAAGAGCGCGCAGCGGATCGCCGCCGCGATCGCCGATGCCCTGGCCTGACGTGCGGCCTCGCGACGGCGCCCGGGCCGTGGCGATCGACGCCGGTACGTGGCGCCGGGCGCGCCGGCGGCGCGACGCCGCGCGGCCTCAGCGCGCGCCGCGGACGAGGGCGACGACGACGACGGTCTTGAGCAGGATCCGCAGATCGAGCCACACCGACCAGTGCTTCGCGTAGTGCAGGTCGAGATCGATCCAGCGATCGAAGTCGGTGATCTCGCTGCGGCCGCTGACCTGCCACAACCCCGTGATGCCGGGCATGATCGACAGCCGCTGGACCTGGCGCGCAGTATAGCGCGCGACCTCGTCGGGCGTCGGCGGGCGCGGTCCGACCAGGCTCATGTCGCCGCGTAGCACGTTCCACAGCTGCGGCAACTCGTCGAGGCTGAGCTTGCGCAGCACGCCGCCGAGCCGGGTGATCCGCGGGTCGCGCCGGATCTTGAACGCCGGCCCTTTCATCTCGTTGAGGTGCTCGAGCTCGGCCTTGCGGGCCTCGGCGTCTCGCACCATGGTGCGGAACTTGTAGAACCGGAACTTCCGCCCGCCCAGGCCGCACCGGGCCTGCACGAACAGCACCGCGCCGGGTGAGGTCAGCTTGACGGCGAGCGCGAGCACGAGCAGCAGCGGCGACAGCACGATCAGGCCGGCCGCAGCGCCGAGGAGGTCGAGCGCGCGCTTGGCGATCCGCCCGCCCGCCGAGAGTGGCCGCGTCTCGATCAGCGCGATCACCTCGCCGAACGTGAGCTGCACCGACTGCCGCAAGGGCACGCGAACGCTCGCGGTCCTGGGTTTCCCCGGATGCTCCGCGGCGCCCACGCCACCGCCCTTGCGCACGCGGGTGATCCGCGTCGGTGAGTCGGGTCGAACGTCGTCGGCAGGAACCAGCGCTTGGGCACTTGTTGACATCCGGTGACTGGATCGGCTCAACGGCGCAGCGGTTTATGTGGGCGCTGTGGGCAACCCGCGCCGTTACCCCACCGCAACCCCACCGCACATCCGGCTCGCGAGTATTCGTACCGCGCCCGCTCGAGGCGATCGAGCTCACATCCGGCGGGTGCGCGCGAACGCGCGCTGGAGCAGACAGAACGCGAGCAGCAGGAGGCCGATCACGATCTTGGTCCACCACGAGCTGAGGTCGCCCTGGAACGAGATGATGGTCTGGATCGTGCCGTAGATCAGGACGCCGAACAGGGTGCCGGCGACGTAGCCCGAGCCGCCGGTGAGCAGCGTGCCGCCGATGACCACGGCGGCGATCGCGTCGAGCTCCATGCCCTGGGCGTGGAGGCCGTAGCCCGACAGCATGTAGAAGGTGAACACCACGCCGGCGAGCGCCGAGCACAAGCCGTTGAAGGTGTAGACCAGGACCTTGGTGCGTGCGACCGGCAGGCCCATCAGCAGCGCGGATTGCTCGTTGCCGCCGATCGCGTAGACCGTGCGGCCGAACCGGGTGTAGTGGGCGAGGTAGATCGCGGCCGCGAGGACCACGAGGGCGACCACGACGTTGACGGTGATCGAGGTCTCGAACGGCAGCGGGATGCGGAACGCGGCGAGGTCGGTGTAGAACGCGTTCTCGATCGTGATCGAGTCGATGCTGATCAGGTAGCACAGGCCGCGCGCGAGGAACATGCCGGCGAGCGTCGCGATGAACGGCTGGACCTGGAAGTACTGGATGACCAGGCCCATGATCAGGCCGATCGCGGAGCCCATCGCGAGCACCAGCGGGATGACGACCGCCGGGCTCCAGCCGCGGTGCTCGACGAGCGCGGCCGAGACCATGGTGGCGAGCGCGATCACCGAGCCGACCGAGAGGTCGATGCCGCCGGACAGGATCACGAAGGTCATGCCGATCGCGGTGATCGCGAGGAACGCGTTGTCGATGAAGAAGTTGAGGAACACCTGGAGCGAGAAGAAGCCGTCGAAGTGGTACGCGCCCGCGCCGTAGAGCAGCGCGAACAGCGCGACCGTGACCGCGAGCGGCAGCAGCCGGTGGCGCCGGTCGATCATCGCGCAGACCTCATCACACGGACCTCTTGGCCGCGCCGATCAGCGCCTTGATCCGCTCGGACTGCAGGATGCTGACCACGAAAACGACCAGGCCCTTGACCACCAGCGTGACCTCGGGCGCGACGCCGACCGCGTAGATCGTGGTGGTCAGGGTCTGGATGATCAGCGCGCCGAGGATGCTGCCGATCAGCGAGAACCGGCCGCCGGCGAGCGAGGTCCCGCCGAGCACGACCGCGAGGATGGCGTCGAGCTCGAACAGCAGGCCCGCGTTGTTGCCGTCGGCGCTCTTGACGTTGGAGCTGACGATCAGGCCGGCGATGCCGGCGCACAGGCCGCACACCGCGTAGACCGCGAACGTGATGCCGCGCGCGCGGATCCCGGCGAGCCGCGACGCCACCGGGTTGATGCCGATCGCCTGGATGAACAGGCCCAGCGCGGTCCTGCGGGTGAGCAGCGCGAGCACGGCGGCGACCGCGGCGGCGATGAACAGCGAGAACGGCACGCCGAGCAGGAAGCCGTTGCCGATCACGTAGTACGGGCTGTAATAGATCGTCACGATCTGGCCGCTGGTGATCAGCTGCGCGACGCCGCGCCCGGTGCCGAGCAGGATCAGGGTCGCGACGATCGGCTGCAGCCCGAACCACGACACCAGCGCGCCATTCCACATCCCGCACAGCGTCGCCACGCCGAGCGCGCACGGCAGCACGATGACGAGCGGGTACCGGGTGACGTCGGCCATGCCGGTGCCGCCGCTGAGCACGAGCTCGCCGCCGATCATCGCCGCCGCCACCGCGCCCGAGATCGCGACCACCGCGCCGACCGAGATGTCGATCCCGCGCGTCGCGATCACCAGGGTCAGCCCCATCGCGATGATCATCAGCGGCGAGGCGCGGTTGAGGATATCGATCAGGCTGCCGTAGAGGTGGCCGTCCTTGACCGAGATCGCGAAGAACCCCGGATCGGCGATCAGGTTGTAGCCGAGCAGCAGGACGAGCACGGCGATCGGCCAGAAGCCGTCCCGGGTGGTCAGCCGTCGCAGGTACGCCGCCGCCACGCTAGCCCCCCGCGATCAGCTGGAACACCTGCTGCTCGTCGGCGCCCGCCGCGTCGAGCTCGCCGACCTTGGCGCGGTCGCGCATCACGACCACGCGATCGGCATAGTCGAGGACCTCGGTCATCTCCGACGAGCTGTACACCACCGCCATGCCGTTGTCGCACAGCCCCATGACCTGCGCCATGATCTCGACCTTGGCGCCGACGTCGATCCCGCGGGTCGGCTCGTCGAGGATCAGCATGCGCGGGTCGGTGGCGAGCCAGCGCGCGAGCAGCGCCTTCTGCTGGTTGCCGCCGCTCAGCGTGGCGATCGGGACATCGGCGTCGTGGGCCTTGATCCCGAGCAGCTCGATGTAGGACCGCGCGATCTCGTCCTGGCGGGCGCGCGACAGGCTGTGGAAGATGCCGCGCCGGCACTGCAGCGCGATGATGATGTTCTCGCGCAGCGACAGCTCGCCGAGGATGCCCTCGGCCTTGCGGTCCTCGGGGCAGAACCCGAGGCCGCGCCGGATCGCCTCGAGCGGCGAGCCGAACCGCACCGGCTTGCCCTCGATCATCAGGCTGCCGCGGTCGGCGTGATCGATCCCGAACAGCAGGCGCACGGTCTCGGTGCGCCCCGAGCCGAGCAGGCCGGCGATCGCGACCGCCTTGCCGGGCTGGACCGCGAGGTCGATCCCGGTGACCGAGCCGCGCTTGCTCAGGCCGCGGGCCTCGAGGAACGGCGGTGCGGCCGGCTCGCTCGCCGCCGCGCGCGCGGCCCGCCCGGGGCCCGCCGCCGCGATCTCCTTGCCCACCATCTTGACGATGAGCTCCATCGTCGACAGCTGGGCGACCGGGTACTCGCCGACCAGCGCGCCGTTGCGCAGCACGGTGAACCGATCCGAGATCGCGAACGCCTGGTCGAGGAAGTGGGTGATGAACAGGATCGCGATGCCCTGGGCCTTGAGCCGCCGCATCACCGAGAACAGCATCTCGACCTCGTCCTCGGTCAGGCTCGAGGTCGGCTCGTCGAGGATCAGCAGCCGGGTGCCGGCGCGGCCGGTGCGCTCGTGCTGCGCGGTCAGCGCGCGCGCGATCGCGACCATCTGCTGGACCGCGAGCGGGTAGCGCGACAGCGGCGCGCCGACGTCGATGTGGACGTTGAGCTCGGCGAGCAGCGCCGCCGCCTTGCGCCGCATGTCGCGCCACCGGATCGCGAAGTTGCTCGTGCCCGCGCTGCCCAGGAAGATGTTCTCGGCCACCGAGAGGTTGGTGCACAGGTTGACCTCTTGATAGACCGTGCGGATGCCGAGCCGCTGGGCGTCGAGCGGGCTCTGCGGCGCGATGTCCTGGCCGTCGAGCAGGAGCCGACCGGCGTCGGCGCGGTGCACGCCGGTCAGCACCTTGACCAGGGTCGACTTGCCCGCGCCGTTCTGGCCCATCAGCGCGTGGACCTCGCCGGGCAGCAGGCGAAAGTCGACGCCCGCCAGCGCGCGCACGCCCTGGAACTGCTTGGTGATGCCCCGCATCTCGAGCACCGCCGGCGAGCTGGGCATCGGCTCGCTCGCGGCGGGGCCGTCCCGTCGATCGGCCGCCGAGTCGGACACGATCAGTACTTGCGGGTCGGGAATTCCTTGGCCGCCGTCTCCATCGGGAACACGCTCTCCTGGGTCACGATGCGCTTGGGCAGCGTCTTGCCCGCCATCAGGTCCTTGACCGCGGCCATCAGCTGCGGGCCGAGCAGCGGGCTGCACTCGACCGAGACATTGAGCTTGCCGGCCATCATCGCCTGGAACGCGCCCTTCACGCCGTCGATCGAGACGATCAGGATGTCCTTGCCCGGCTTCATCCCGGCCTCCTCGATCGCCTGGATCGCACCGATCGCCATGTCGTCGTTGTGGGCGAACAGCACGTTGATCTTCTTGCCCTCGGCCTTGAGGAACGCCTCCATGACCTCCTTGCCCTTGGCGCGGGTGAAGTCGCCGGTCTGCGACCGGATGATCTTGAACTTGGGCTTGTCCTTGATGATCTCCTCGAAGCCCTTCTTGCGATCGATCGCGGGCGCCGAGCCGACCGTGCCCTGGAGCTCGACGATGTTGATCGGCCCGGCGGCGCCCTTGGTCTTCTCGACCAGCCAGTTGCCGGCGCGCCGGCCCTCCTCGACGAAGTCCGAGCCCATGAAGGTGACCCACAGGGTCTCGTCCTTGGCGCTCACCGCGCGGTCGGTGAGGATCACCGGGATCTTGGCGGCCTTGGCCTCGCGCAGCACCGGCTCCCAGCCGGTCTCGACCACCGGCGAGAACGCGATGACATCGACCTTCTGGGCGATGTACGAGCGGATCGCCTTGATCTGGTTCTCCTGCTTCTGCTGCGCGTCGGAGAACTTGAGGTTGATGCCGGCGGCGTCGGCCGACTCCTTGATCGACTTGGTGTTCGCGGTGCGCCACTCGCTCTCGGCACCGATCTGGGCGAACCCCAGGGTGATCTTCTTGTCGGCGCGGACCGCCGATCCGGTCAGCGCGAGCGCGGAGATCATCACCAGTGTGACTGCGTAGATCCTATTCATGGAATATCCTCACGATTGGGGCCGCATCGATCGGCGTTATCGACGCCGGTCTCACGGGCGAATCGTGAGCCGTTCGCCCGACCCGCGTCAAGGCGGCCCGACCACGAGTTGGTCTGGTGGCTTGACCACGGGCCAGAAGGCGGTCCCGGGCGCCGGTCCGAGGTAGCCTCGCCCGGTGGCGATCCGAGAGGACGAGTTCGGCCGGCTGGGCGACGGCCGCCGCGTCGCGTGCTTCACCCTCGACACGGCGAGCGGCCTGTGCGCGCAGATCATCAGCTACGGCGGCGCGCTGGTGTCGCTCGCGGTCCCCGATCGCGCCGGCCGGCTCGCCGACGTCGTGCTCGGGTTCGACGACCTGGCGGGGTACACCGGCGGCCGGGGCTACCTCGGCGCGCTGATCGGCCGGTGCGCCAACCGGATCGCAGGCGCGCGGTTTGCGCTCGACGGCGCCGTGCACCGGCTGGCCGCCAACGAGGGCGGCAACCAGCTGCACGGCGGGCACGCCGGGTTCGACAAGGCGGTGTGGCGCGCCGCGGCACGGGCCACGCCCGACGGCCCGGCGCTCGACCTCGACCACCTCAGTCCCGACGGCGAGGAGGGCTATCCCGGCAATCTCTCGGTCCGCGCGACCTACACGCTCGAGGCCGACGCGCTCCGGATCGACTATACCGCAACAACCGACCGGGATACAGTCGTCAATCTCACCAACCACGCGTACTGGAACCTGGCCGGCCACGCCGCCGGCTCGATCCTCGATCACCGGCTGGAGATCGACGCCGAGCGGTTCGCCGTGGTCGGCCCCGGCCAGATCCCGACCGGCGAGCTGCGCGCGGTCGCCGGCACGCCGTTCGATTTCCGGACGGGCATGGCGATCGGCGCGCGGATCGACGACCCCGACGACCAGATCCGGCTCGCCGACGGCTACGACCACAGCTTCGCGATCGACGGCACTCATGGCGCACTGCGTCGCGCGGCGCGGGTGGTCGAGCCGGTGTCGGGCCGCGTGCTCGAGGTGCTGACCACCGAGCCCGCGGTCCAGCTCTACACCGGCAACTACCTCGACGGTATGCGCGGCAAGGCCGGCACGGCCTACCACCGGCGCACCGGGTTCTGCCTCGAGACCCAGCACCACCCGGACTCGCCGAACCAGCCGGCGTTCCCGTCGATCGTGCTGCGCGCCGGCGCGCGCTATCGCTCGACCACGGTGTATCGCTTGCTCGCCGGAGCGCCGTTCAGCAGAACCGGTTGACCAGGTTCTCGAGGTACTCCTGGCGGCCCGACACCGGCTCGGGGTCGGCGTCGCGGCCCAGGACGTGGGCCGACAGCGCCTCGAGCGAGGACGTGCCCGCGAGGATGCCCTGGCCCAGCGGCGCGCGCCAGCCGGCGTAGCGGTCCAGGACGGCGCGGGCGAGCCGGCCGTCCTGGATCATCTGCTCGGCGGCGAGCAGCGCGCGCGCGGCGACGTCCATCGCGCCGATGTGGCCGTGGAACAGATCCACCGCGTCGATCGACTGCCGGCGGACCTTGGCGTCGAAGTTCAGCCCGCCGGTGGTGAACCCGCCGCCGCGCACGATGTGATACAGCGCGACCGCGAGCTCGGGCACGTTGCTGGGGAACTGATCGGTGTCCCAGCCGAGCTGTGGGTCGCCGCGGTTCAGATCGATGCTGCCGAAGATCCCGAGCGCCAGCGCGGTCGCGATCTCGTGCTCGAAGCTCTTGCCGGCCAGGGTCGCGTGGTTGGCCTCGATGTTGACCTTGATCTCGGTGTCGAGGCCGTGGCGGCGCAGGAAGCCGTACACCGTCGCGGTGTCGAAGTCGTACTGGTGCTTGGTCGGCTCGCGCGGCTTGGGCTCGATCAGCAGCATGCCGCGGAACCCGATCTTGTGCTTGTGGTCGACGACCATCGCCAGGAACCGGGCGAGCTGGTCGAGCTCCTGCGCCAGGTCGGTGTTGAGCAACGTGTCGTAGCCCTCGCGGCCGCCCCACAGCACGTAGTTCTCCCCGCCCAGCCGGTGGGTCGCCTCCAGCGCCTCCTTCACCTGGGCGGCGGCGAACGCGAAGATCTCCGGATCGGGGTTGGTCGCGGCGCCGCTCATGTAGCGGCGGTGCGAGAACAGGTTCGCCGTGCCCCACAGCAGCTTGATGCCGGTCTTGGCCATCAGGCCCTGGACGTGGTCGAGCATCACCTCGAGCTGGTGCCGGGTCGCGCGCGGGGTCGCGGCCTCGGGTGCGATGTCGCGATCGTGGAACGTGAAGTACGGGGCGCCGAGCCGGGTGAAGAACTCGAACGCGGCGTCGGCCCTGGCGTGGGCCTGCGCCATCGCGTCGCCGGGCGCCTGCCACGGCCGGCGGAACGTGCCGTCGTAGCCGAACGGATCGAAGCCGTTCCACACGAAGCTGTGCCAGTAGCACACCGCGAACCGCAGGTGCTCGGCCATCGGCTTGCCGAGCACGACGCGGTCCTTGTCGTAGGCGCGGAACGCCAGCGGCTCGGCGGCGTCGGGCCCCTGGTAGCGGATCGGGGGGATGTCGGCGAAGAACTCGGTCATGGGCTCTCCCGGTCGGAGCGGAACAGCGGGCGCAGGGCAGGGTACAGCGCGCGGAACCGCGCCAGGCGCGCCGCGAGCGCAGGCTGCCACGCGGCGACGGGCTCGGCGAGCTCGATCATGGGGGGCGGCGGGCACACCGCCGCGACCGTCGCGCGCGGATCGGCGGCGAGCTGGCCGAGCCGGGCCGCGCCGAGCGCCGCGCCGACCTCGCCCCCGGCGCGCAGCGCGAGCGGCAGGTCGAGCGCGCTGGCGATCAACCGGGCCCAGAACCGGCTGCGGCTGCCGCCGCCGGTCAGCGACACCTCGTGCGCCGCGCCGCCGGCGTCCCGCACCGCGGCCAGGCCGTCGGCGAGGCCGAACGCGACGCCCTCGAGCACCGAGTAGCCGAGCTCGGCGCGGCCGGTGTCGTGGTCGAGGCCAAACCACACGCCGCGGGCGTCCGCGTCGGCGTGCGGTGTCCGCTCGCCGGACAGATAGGGCAGGAACACCGGGGCGCGCGCCCGGCGGTCGTCGCCCAGCGCCTCGGCCTCGCCGATCAGCGCGGCCTCGTCGGCGGCGCCGGTCAGCAGGGTCGCCTACCGCACGCAGCTCGCCGCCGACAGCATCACCGCCATGTGGTGCCAGGTGGCGGGCAGCGCGTGGCAGAACGTGTGAACGCCGCGCGCCGGCGCCGGGCGGTAGGCGTCGCGGGCGACGAAGAACACCCCCGAGGTCCCGAGCGACAGCAAACCCTGCCCGTCGGCGGTTGCGCCGAGGCCGATCGCGCTCGCCGCGTTGTCCCCGGCGCCGCCGGCGACGCACACCGCGCCGGTCATGCCCCAGCCGCGCGCGAGCTCGCCGCGCAGCGCGCCACTCGCGGCCGAGCCCTCGACCAGCCGGGGCATGTGCGAGCGATCGAGGCCGCACGCGGCGAGCATCGGATCGCACCACGCGCGGTGCGCCACGTCGAGCCACAGCGTGCCGGCGGCGTCGGACATGTCCGAGACATGGTCGCCCGTGAGCCACAGCCGCAGGTAGTCCTTGGGCAGCAGCACCCTGGCGACGCGGCCGAAGATCTCCGGCTCGTGCGCGGCGACCCACAGCAGCTTGGGCGCGGTGAACCCGGGCATCGCGAGGTTGCCGGTCAGCTGGCGCGACGCGGGCACGCGGGCCTCGAGCACGGCGCACTCGGCGGCGGCGCGGGTGTCGTTCCACAGGATCGCGGGCCGCAGCACGCGATCGGCGGCATCGAGCAGCACGGCGCCGTGCATCTGCCCGGACAGACCGATGCCGGTGACCGCGGCGAGCTCGGCGGCGTGCGCGGCGCGGAGCTCGGCGATCGCGGCCTCGGTCGCGCCGATCCAGCTCGCCGGATCCTGCTCCGACCACGCCGGGTGCGGCCGCGCGACCTCGAGCCCTGCGCGGCCGACCGCGATCACGCGCTGGGGGCCATCGCCGTCGACGAGCGCGACCTTGACTTCCGAGGTTCCGAGATCGATTCCGAGGTACATGGCTACGCCGGGGCGGTGGACGGTTCGGGGGTCTCGGCCCGGACTCCCGGGCGCTTGCCGGAGATGATCATGCCCAGGATGTCGTCCTCGGTCACGTCCGACACGCGGGTGGTGCCGACCAGCTTGCCGTTCTTCAGCACGACCACGCGATCGCACACGTCGAACACGTCGCGCAGCTCGTGGCTGACCAGGAAGATCCCGATCCCCTCCCGCTTGAGGCCGGTGATGATCTGCTTGACCATCCGGGTCTCGCCGGGGCCGAGCGCGGCGGTCGGCTCGTCCATGATCAGGATCCTGGCCTCGAAGTACAGAGCGCGCGCGATCGCGACGGTCTGGCGCTGGCCGCCCGACAGCGCGCGCACCGGGAGGTGGATGTGGGTGAAGCTCGGGTTGATCCGCTGGATGATCTTGCCGGTCTCGTGCGCCATCCGGTGGGTGTCGAGCGTGCCCCACCGCGTGCGGAGCTCGCGGCCGAGGAACAGGTTGGCCGCGGCGTCGAGGTTGTCGGCGAGCGCGAGGTGCTGGTAGATGGTCTCGATGCCGGCGCGCTGGGCGTCGCGCGGGCTGACCAGCACGACCTTGCCGCCGCGGACCTTGATCGTGCCGCCGTACTCCGGGTACACGCCGGCCAGCATCTTCATCAGCGTGGTCTTGCCGGCGCCGTTGTGGCCGAGCAGGCCGACGACCTCGCCGGCGTGGAGCTCGCACGACACGTCGTCGACCGCGTGGACCGCGCCGAACCGCTTGTGCATCCCGATCATCTCGACGAGCGGCGCGGTCATCGGGTCTGCCGCCGGGTATAGGCCACGTCGAACCACACCGCCGCGATCAGCACCAGGCCGATCAGGATCTGGCGCCTGGCGTTGGCCACGTCGAGCAGGACCATGCCGTTGTCCAGGCTCTGGATGACCAGCGCGCCGACCACCGCGCCGGGCACCGAGCCGACGCCGCCGGCGAGCGACGTGCCGCCGATCACCGCCCCCGAGATCGCATAGAGCTCGGCGAGCTGGCCGATCGAGTTGGCGCCGGCGTTGAGCCGCGCCGTGGTGATCACCGCGGCGATGGCCGACAGGATCCCCATCATCACGAAGATCTTGACCACCAGCCACCGCGTGTGGACCCCGGCGAGCGTCGCCGCCTCCGGGTTGCCGCCGAAGGCGAACACGTAGCGGCCGAACCGGGTGCGGTGGGCGAGGAACGACAGCACCACGACGACGCCGATCAGGATCAGCACCGGGGTCCCGATGCCCATCCCGGTCGGCTCGCCGTCGGCGTCGAGCTCGACCCGGTTGGGATAGCTGACCATCACCGCGACGAACCCGAGGATCGCGGCGGCGCCGGCGACGACCTTGACGACGTCGAGCCACGCCGGCGCCCGGTCGGCGGTGTACTTGGCGCGCTCGCGGCGCGTGCTCCACACCTGCCAGCCCAGCCATGCGCAGCCCACCGCGCCGACCGCCCAGCTCGCCCGGACGCCGAGCGAGCCGGCCGGGCCACCGCCCAGCACCTGGTAGGTCTCGTCGAGCGGCGCGATGGTCTGGCCGTCGGCGACCAGGAACGCGGCGCCGCGGTAGATCAGGAAGCCGGCGAGCGTGACGATCAGCGCCGGGAGGCCGCGGTAGCCGACCCACCAGCCCTGGAACAGCCCGACCACGACGCCGGCGGCGATGCCGATGGCGATGCTGATCAGCCAGCCCGCGGGCGTACCATCGAGCCAGTTGACCTGGACGAACGTCGTCAGCATGCCGGTGAACGCCAGCAGCGAGCCGACCGACAGGTCGATCTGGCGCGCGACGATCACGAACACCATGCCGCACGAGATCACCGCGATCGCGGAGGCCTGGACCGACAGGTTGTAGAGGTTCCGCGGGGACAGGAACAGCCCGTGGGTCAACAGCTCGAGCGCGATCCAGATCGCGAGCAGGGCCAGCAGCATGGACACCATGCGCGGGTCCAGGCCGAGGCCCCGGCCCCGGCCCCGGCGTTGTGGCGCTGGCGCCGGCGCCGGCTGCGTCGACTCGACGGGGGGCGTTGCGTTCATCGATCGAGAGCGGCTATTTCCCGCCGGCCGGCGGCTGGCCCGCAAAGCCGGGCGGACCATTCACGGCGGGCGACCGCGCGTCGCGTTGCGCGGCCGAGCGGTCCCGGCGACTCATCGACAGGATCATCCTTACTTGCAGGCTTTCGGCGCCTTGGCCGCCGCGACGCCCTTGCACACCTGGGCCTTGGTCGCCCAGCCTGCGGTGATCACGTAGTCGAGGTTGTCCGACGTGATGGGGACCGGCTTCAAGAACATCGACGTCATCGCGATC
>JBGQCL010000201.1:0-19719 GCA_041495365.1 Kofleriaceae bacterium
CCGCCACGGCACGGCCGACGCGATCAAGGCGCTGCGCCGCGCGGTCGGCGACGCCGCGATCGCCGTGCTCGATCGCTGACCGGCACCGGCGCTGACCGGCACCGGCGCTGACCGGCACCCGCCGCCGCGCGCTACTTGCGGCCGTTGCGCTTGCGCGACGACTTGGGCTCGGGGCGGGCGTCGGCGCCCGGCGAGCCGAACATGCCGCCGACCCCGCGCTGCGAGCACGCCCAGATCGAGATCAGGATCGCGAGGTCGGCGAGCGCGCGCCGGGTCATCGACGCCGGGATCACCAGGCCGTAAGTCTCGGACACGAAGCGCAGGTCGCGCAGCACGCGGCCGACCTCGTCGCGGCTGATGTCGCCGTGCCAGTACACGACGCGGGTCAGCAGCAGCTCCTGGTGGCGGCGCAGGAACTCGCCCATCGACAGCGGCTCGGCGATCCGCACCGACGGCGGCTTGCAGATCTCCAGCAGGTCCTCGAGGTACTCGTTCCAGTGGTGGGCGAGCCGGCGGTTCTCCGGCCGGCGCAGGAACTTCACGCGCTCGACCGAGAAGTCCGCCTTGACGGTGGTGCGGAACCTGGGCGCCACCGCCATCAGGTCGTAGAGCACCGGCGGGTTCTCCTTGACGTAGTCGGTGTCGTGGTAGCGCCACCAGTTGCGCAGCTGCGGCCAGGTCCGCACCGAGAGCAGCGGATCGTCGGTCGAGTCGACGACCACGAACCGGCGGTCCTCCGCGCGCAGCACCGTGATCCAGTGCGACCACTCGTCGACGCACAGCAGCACCGGGGTCTGCTCGCGCAGGTACTTCACGAGCACCTTGCGGGCCTGCTCGGCATCGGAGCGGCGCTCCAGCACCAGATCGCACTCGAACGCACGCGCCGCGCGGGCGAGCTGGATCTCGTTGGTGCCGGACCACCAGTGGGTCCGCGCGGTCGATGAGATCTGGTTCACATCGACCATGCGACCGAGCGCGATCAGGGCGTGCTTGAGCGCGAATGGACCGCACGTCCATTCGTTCGGCTGGGGGTAGAACCCCGGTCCCATGAGCCCTTCGACCACGCGCCCACTCTAGCACTGCCGCATCGCGTCGCGCCGTCTGTGAGCGACATCGAACGGCGTTTACGCGAATTATCTCAGATAGTTATTTCAGACGGCGGCCACTGCCAGCGACGCCCCACCGAGACCGACTCCCGGGGATGAGCCTCGATCATGCCGCACCACCGGATCAGCGCGCGGCCATGGCGCGAGCTGACCTGTGCACGCTGGATCGCCTCGACCAGGAACCGCCGCTGGCGCTCGAAGTGCTCCGGCGTCCACGCGATGTCGGCGACGTCGATGCTGGCGCTGCCCGAGGCCGCGCAGCGCTGAAGCCAGCTCACCAGCTCGTGCTCCCAGCGCGCCTGCGCCGCCGGGCCCGCCGAGCCCGCGACCTCGCGCAGCAGGTCGCGGGCGACCTCGCGCGACACCAGCAGCTCTGCGCCGGGGCCGAGACGGCGGTTGGAGAACACGACCATGCCCGCAGGATAGACACGGCCGTCTGACAGTTTCGTGTCACCAGCGTAGCCTTGCTGCGACGTCCGGTGCTCGGACAGCTGGCCAGCATCACGGCGGCCGCGACGGGACGCCTCACCGTGCGCGGCCTGGGACGCGCCACCGCCACGCGGGCGCGCCGGACCTGGGCCGGCGTGAGGGCGAATCGCACCGCGCCTGGCCACGCCCGCGGCGATCGCGCGTTGAAGCCGTCATGTTCGACCGCTCCGCCGGCCGCCGACCGCTCCATTCCTTGACATCTCCAGGGGTTATGCGATCCGCGACGATCGCCGGTCACGAGATCGCGGCTCCGGCGCACGTGACAGCCGACATGCACGTCCCTGCTGCGCTCGGCATCGCGAGCCCGCTCGAGGGGCCCGATCGACGGGTCGGTCGACCGACCGATCGACGGTCCGATCGCGGGCCCGATCGCGGGCCCGATCGCGGGCCCGATCGCGGGTCCGATCGCGGGCCCGATCGCGGGCCCGATCGCGGGCCCGATCGCGCCCGCGACGTCGCCCGGCGCTGGCTCGACCGCGATCAGCTCGATCCCGAGGCGCTCGGCGCGCTCGCCGACCTGGTCGGCCGCGACGGCGATCGCGAGCTCGCGCTGCGCACCCTGGCCGGCCTGGTCGACCTCGACCCCGATCGCGCGGCGCGCGCGCCGTGGTCGGCCGGGTCTCGGTGCGCCTCGAGGAGCGGTTCGAGGATCTCGACGGGACGCCGGTCCAGCTCTACAATGGCCCCGACCGCCGGATCGTCCCGGATCGGCCGCCTTCCCGCGTCCCTTGACCGGCGCGTCCCTTGACCCACCGGGGCCCCTGCGATACGCCGCTGCGGTGAGCTCCCAAGATCCGATCCGGCGCCTCGAAGAGATGGAAGCGAGGGCCGCGCTCGCCGGTGGCAAGGCGCGCATCGACAAGCAGCACGAGGCCGGCAAGCTCACCGCGCGCGAGCGCATCGCGGCGCTGCTCGACGACGGCAGCTTCGTCGAGCTCGACAAGTTCGTCACCCACCGCTGCGCCGACTTCGGCATGCAGGAGCACAAGGTCCTCGGCGATGGCGTGGTCACCGGCCACGGCACGGTCGACGGCCGCCAGGTCTGCGTGTTCGCCCAGGATTTCACGGTGTTCGGCGGCTCGCTGTCGGGCGCCTACGCCCAGAAGATCTGCAAGGTGATGGACCTCGCGACCCGGATCGGCTGCCCGGTCATCGGGCTCAACGACTCCGGCGGCGCGCGGATCCAGGAGGGCGTCGAGTCGCTCGCCGGCTACGCCGACATCTTCCTGCGCAACGTGCTCACCAGCGGCGTGGTCCCGCAGCTGTCGGCGATCATGGGGCCGTGCGCCGGCGGCGCGGTGTACTCGCCGGCGATCACCGACTTCATCCTGATGGTCGATCGCACGTCGTACATGTTCATCACCGGCCCCGAGGTGATCAAGACGGTCACCCACGAGGAGGTCAGCAAGGAGCAGCTCGGCGGCGCCGCGACCCACGCGACCAAGAGCGGCGTCGCGCACTTCCACGAGCCCGACGAGCTCGCCGCGATCGCGCGGATCCGCGAGCTGCTCGGCTTCATGCCGGGCAACAACACCGAGGACCCGCCGGTCCGGCCGACCCAGGACCCGGCGGACCGCACCGACCCGGTGCTCGACAGCGTCGTCCCGGCCGAGTCGAACAGGCCGTACGACATCAAGCGGATCATCACCAGCGTGGTCGACGACGGCCGGTTCGTCGAGGTCCACAAGGACTACGCGAAGAACATCGTGTGCGGGTTCGCGCGGTTCGACGGACGGCCGGCCGGCATCGTCGCCAACCAGCCCGCCCACCTCGCCGGCTGCCTCGACATCGACGCGTCGCTCAAGGCCGCGCGGTTCGTCCGGTTCTGCGACTGCTTCAACATCCCGCTGGTCACGCTCGTCGACGTCCCCGGCTTCCTGCCCGGCACCAGCCAGGAGTACGGCGGCATCATCAAGCACGGCGCCAAGCTGCTGTACGCGTTCGCCGAGGCCACCGTGCCCAAGATCACCGTGATCACCCGCAAGGCGTACGGCGGCGCCTACGACGTCATGGCGTCCAAGCACATCCGCGCCGACGTCAACGTGTCGTACCCGGCCGCCGAGATCGCCGTGATGGGCCCGGACGGCGCGGTCAACATCATCTTCCGCGGCGAGCTCGACAAGATCGCCGACGAGGTCGAGCGCGCCGCTGCGCGAGCGCGGTTCACGGAAGAGTATCGCGAGCGGTTCGCCAACCCGTACAAGGCCGCCTCGCTGGGCTACATCGACGAGATCATTCGGCCGCAGGACACCCGCTGGACGATCATCCGATCGCTTCGTACGCTGCGCAACAAGCGCCAGACCAACCTGCCCCGCAAGCACGGCAATATTCCCCTGTAGCCCCGCCCTTCACCGGCCCCGTGGCCGGCCCTGTCACTGGCCCTCTCCATGTCCGCCGCCCGGACGCCTCTCGCGACGTCGATCTTCACGTCGATCTTCATCCGGCGGGGCATGATCTGCGCGCTCGGAGCGACCATCGCGGGCTGCTCGCACCCGGCGCAGACGCCGCTCACCCCGCTGCCGCGCCCGGTGTTCGCCGACTACCTCGCCGGCAAGCTGTCCGCCTACCAGGGCGACTGGGGTACCGCCGCGGACGCGGTCGGGGAGGCCGCCGCCGCGGCTCCCGATCAGCCGATGATCGCGGTCGAGCTCGCGCGGCTGCAGATGAAGGCCAAGCGGACCGCCGATGCCATCGCCACCCTGGCGCACGCCCGCGCGCGGTGGCCCGATCATCCCCAGGTCTGGCTGGCGTCGGGCGACCTGCTCGCGGCCAGCGATCCGGGCGAGGCCGGCCGCGCCTACCTCCGGGCGATCCGGCTCCAGCCCGACGACGAGCGCGCGTACCTCGGGCTCGCCAAGCTGCAGCCCGCCGAGGCGGCCGAGGCCACGCTGCGGATCCTGATCGCCCACGTCCCGGCGTCGGTCGACGGCCACTACCGGCTCGCGGTCCGGCTCGCGATGCGCGGCGAGCTCGCGTCGTCGACCCACGAGCTGCGCGCCGTGCTCGAGCGCGACCCCGACCACATCGACGCCCGGCTCGACCTCGCCCGCGCGCTGCGCCGCCAGGGCCACCTCGACCAGGCGATCGCCGAGACCCGCAGCGCGTTCGACCGCAGCGGCCAGGCGCTCGACCTCGCCGAGGAGCTGTTCGACCTGCTGTGCGAGGCCGACGACCGCGCCGCCGCGATCGACCTGCTGACCCTGCTCGACGACGATCACAGCGACGCCGAGGCGCTCGTGGTGCTGGCGCGGCTCGACCGCGGGCTCGGCCGGCTCACCGAGGCCCGGGCGATCGCCGAGCGGATCGCCGTGATCGACCACGACGCCGGCGCGATCGCGCGCGCCGAGGTCGAGCTCGCCGCCGGCAACCGCGCCGCCGCCGAGGGCGCGCTCGCCACGGTCGACACCGACGGCAAGCTCGCCGGCGACGCGCGGCGGCTCGCCGCCGAGACCGCGCTGGCCGCCGACGACCCGGCGGCGGCGCTCACCGTGCTCGGCGGCCCCGAGGCGGCCGCCGGCGCGCTCGACAGCGCGCTGCTCGCCGCGTTCGCGCTCGCCGACCTCGGCCGCCTCCCCGAGGCCCGCGCCCGGCTCGCCGGGTTCGGCGCCGGTCCGGACGCCGCCGACCGCGACGCCGCCCGGCTCGCCCGCGCCCGGCTCGCCGACCGCGCCGGGGACCGCCCCGGCGCCCTCGCGATCCTGGAGCCGCTGATCCGCGCCCGGCCCGATCTGGTCGGCGCGCTCAACCTCGCCGGCTACCTGCTCGCCGACGCCGGCCAGCGGCTGGACGACGCCGGGCGCTACCTGCGCCGCGCCCGCGAGCTGGCGCCCGGAGATCCGGCGATCCTCGATAGTTGGGGTTGGCTGCTGCTCCGCCAGGGCCGGGCGCGCGACGCGGTGCGCGCGCTCGACCGCGCCGTCCGGTTCGCGCCGCTGGAACCCGAGATTCTCGTGCACCTCGCCGCCGCGTGGGCCGCCGATGGCGCCCCGCGGACCGCCGCCGGTGTGCTCGACCGCGCCGCGGCACTCGCGCCGACCCGCGCCGTGCAGCGGCGGATCGCGGCGCTGCGGCAAACCCTGACGGCGCCCGCCGGCCGGTGATACGATGGCCGCGATGAAGCGCTGGATCCTCGGGGCTGTGCTGCTGGCGATGGGCTGCAAGAACGCGCCGACCGAGGATCAGTGCAAGCACCTGCTCGACCACCTGGTCGACCTCGAGTTCAAGAAGGCCGGCGCGACCGGCGGCGACACGGTGAAGGCCGAGCTCGCCAAGCAGAAGCAGGCGGTGTCGGAGGCCCGGTCGACCGAGTTCCTCGAGGCGTGCGTCAAGCGCACCGCGCACAGCCGGGTCGAGTGCGCGCTCGGCGCCGGCGACCTCGAGGCCGTCGCGAAGTGCGACGAGGTGAAGTAGCCGACCTCGTGCGACCGGCCGGCGGCCGCCCGGCGCCTACCCGTCTCAGGCGGCGAGCGCCTCGACACACGCCGCGGCGACCGCCTCGCCGACCGCGCAGGCCGCCGTGGCACCGTGCCCGCCGAGCCCGGCGGCCCACACCAGCCAGGGCCGCGCCGGGTCGCGCCCGAGCCGCATCCGGCGGTCCGCCGTGAACGCGCGCTGGCACGCCCAGCTCCGCAGGATCTGCGCCGTGCGCCACCCCGACCCCGCAAGCCGCGATCGCAGCGCCGCCTCGCCCGCCGGGTCCGGCTGCTGGTCGGCCGGCGCGGTCGCCGCCGCGTCGCACGGCGAGACCAGCAGCCCGCCGGCGTCGCCCCGCACATAGACCTCGCCGGCGCCGAGGTGCCACAGGTACGGTGTCCCCGGCGCGGCGGCCGCCTCGACGACGTAGACGTGCCGCTTGAACGACGCCAGCGGCGGGTCGTCGGTCAGCGCGCCGGCCCACGCCCCGGCCGCGTCCACCACCACCCGCGCCTCGATCGCGCCGCGCCGCGTGGTCAGCCGCGCGCCGCGGCCCGCCGGCTCGATCCGCTCGACGCCGGCGCCGCACTCGACGCGGACCCCGCGCGCCAGCGCCGCGAGCAACCCGGCGACGTCGATCACCCCGTCGCTCGGCACGTGCAGCGCCGCGATGATCGGCAGGCCGCCGGCGCCCGGCAGGCCGCCGGCGCCCGGCCAGTGCGCCGCGACCCCGGCGCGGTCCAGCCGCTCGACCGCGACCCCGAGGCGCGCCGCCCGCGCCGCGTAATCGCCGGCCGCCGCCAGGTCATCGAAGCTCAGGATCCCGCCGCACGGCTGCCAGACCCCTGCCAGCTCGCGGCGCAGGATCGCCGCGCCGCGGATCGTGAGCGCGCTGGTCGCATCGTCCTCGGCCAGCTGGCGGCCGAGCCCGGCGCTGCGCCCGCTGGCGAACCGGCCGAGCGCCGGTTCTCGCTCCAGCACGATCGCCGCGATGCCGCGCCGCCCGAGCGCCCGGGCGGTCGCGAGACCCGCGAAGCCGCCGCCGACGATCGCGACATCGCTGGCCGTGGGGATCTCCACCGGTGGCTTGTAGCACACGCCGCCGGTTGACCACGGCCACGCCGGCTGGGCAGACTCCACCCATGCCTCGGTTGATCCGTCTCGATACCGGCGACGCCATCGGCCAAATCTCCGACGAGCAGCTCGCGTTCCTCGTCGAGCAGCTCGACGAGGAGCACCACGACGACACCGACTGCCACATCGACCGCGACACGCTGGAATTGCTGTCGGACAACGGCGCGGACCCCGAGCTGCTCGCCATGCTGGAGAAGGCGATCGGCGACGACGACTCGATGCACATCGCCTGGGAGTGACCTGGACGGTCGATCGAGAGGGGACTTTCCCGTCCCGGACTTTCCCGTCCCCTATGGCCGGGCGAAGCCCGGCCATAGACCCCTCCGCGCGCCGCGCCGCCCTGCACCTGACGGTTCTGCATCCCGGAGAAGTTCCTTTTCCGGTCGGCTCTGTGCGTCACCCACGATCAAAGATCAGGCCGGTGGATAGTCGCGGACCTCGATCGAGATGCCGTCGGGATCGTCGAAGTAGATCGAGCGACCGAAACCCAGGGCGCCGAAGTTGTGGTCGTCGGTCCGCGTGATCGCGATCGAGCGCGCCGCGAGCCGGCCCCGGAGCACCGCGAGCGCCTCGGTCGTGGTCGCCAGGCACAGGTGGTTGGGGTTACACGGGGTCGGGCCGCGCCACATCGCGCGCGGGAACAGGTCGATCAGCGCACCGCCGTCGATCCGGACCGACGGGAACTTGACCGTACCGGCGCGGAACTCGTCGAGCCGGACCGGCGCCAGCCCGACGACGTCCTGGTAGAACGCAGCCGACCGCTGCGGGTCGGTGACCTCGAGCACGACGTGATCGATCCGCATCATCCCCGGCACCTTACCGCGCGCCGCGCCGCACCGCCCGGACCGCAGGGACCACGGCGACGTGCAGGACGAGCAGCGCGACGTTGACCGCGGCGATCACCAGGCCGTGACACACCACCCACGGCGCGAACCCGGCGACGAGCGCGATCATCCACACGAACACGTAGGTGTCGCGCCGGCCGAGCGAGCGCAGCCAGGTGATCGGCGAGCGCGGGTCGTAGACCGCATCGGCGGTCGACTTGTCGGCCTCGAACCACCAGCGGAACGCGAACACGTCGCCGGTGCCGGTCCGCCGGTACACGCTGACGTAGGTGGTGGCCGCGACCAGCCAGCGCCCGCCGGCCGCCGCCAGGCCCAGCCAGCGCCACGCGCCGCCCAGCCCGGCGCCGACCGCGATCAGGAACACGTTGTCGACGAGGTCATCCGACAGGTTGTCGAGCCACTGACCGAGCCGGGAGTACTGGTAGCGCAGCCGCGCGAGCTCGCCGTCGCACGAGTCGAGGATCGAGTTGAGCTCGAGCAGCACGCCGGCCAGCCCGGCCAGCGCGTGGCCGCCGCGGCTCGCCAGCCACGCCGCCACCAGCCCGACCGCGATCGCCGCGATCGTCACGTGGTTCGGCGTCACCGCCAGCGATCGGCGTGCCAGGATCCGCGTGATCCGCATCGAGAACCGCCAGTTGATCAGCGCGTCGACCGGGCCCTCGAACGACTTGTTCATCGTCCGGATCAGCGCCCACTCGGCGCGCCGCCGCGCCGCCGCGTCGCCGAGCTCGATCCCGGCGACCACGTCGGCCCGCTCGCGCCGCGCGCCCGCGGGCGGTGCGCTGCCGACCGCCACGAACTCGACCGGGATCGGCAGCGGCCGCGACAGCGCGACCGGCGACGCCGCCACCACCGCGCGCGCCGCGCCCTGCCGGGCGACCTCCCGGATCCGGCGCTCCAGCGCGGTCAGCCCGCCGATCACCTGGGCATGGCGCTCGCCGGTCGACTCGAAGAACACCGTGTCCATGACTGGCAAATCCGGGCGCGAGCGTAGCAAGCCTTGCTCGCACGTGCCGGCCGCGCCCGGGCATGATACGGCTGCTCCAGGGGGGAACCATGACGGCCAACACAACGGCGCGCGTGACGGCACCGTGACAGCCAGCGACGCGGTGCTGGAGCTCGTCGGACTGGGCAAGGACTACGGCGCGCGCACCGCGGTCCACGCGATCGATCTGACGCTGTCGCGCGGCGAGATCTTCGGCCTGCTCGGGCCCAACGGCGCCGGCAAGACCACAACGATCTCGATCGGCCACGGTACCGGCTTCGCGGACGTGCTCCGCCCGATCGGCGCGGTCTACGGCTTCGCGCTGCTGTTCGGCGTCGCCGGCCTGCGCCGGTTCCGGTTCGACCAGTAGGCTCGAGCGCCTCCGCTTGTAGCCGGCGGTCGCCGCATTGTCTCTCGAGGGCAACGCGCGGCCGGCGCAAATGCGCGCATCGGTTCGCGCGCCGCGCTGGCATTGCACTTGCTGTCAGGAGTGCTCGCGAACGCAACACTCTACAGGAGCAATCCATGTCCGCGATTCCGACCGATCCGTTTCAGACGATCGACCTCGACAACCTCTCGAGTATCCTCGGCGGCGAAGGCTGGGGACACTGGGTCGGCAAGTACGCCGGCTCGTTCCTCGGCGGTGGCCTCGGCGCGGCCGGCGGCTTTGCCGGTGGCGCCGCGGTCGGCGGCGCGGTCGGCGGCGCGGTCGGCTCGGCGGTCCCCGGCATCGGCACCGCGGCCGGCGCCGCGACCGGCGCCACGTACGGCGCGTGGGCCGGCGCTGGCGCGCTCGGCTCGCTCGGTAGCTCCGTCGGGTACGATTACGGCGGGCAGTTCGGCGACTGGCTGACGGGCGGCAAGTGATCGCAGTCGACCCGCGCGCTCGGCTCCCCGGCGGTGCTGTCGGCGCCGCGGCCGGTGCGCTGACCGGCACGCTGTACGGCTGGCTCGAGCGCCGGTTCCGCTTCGACCAGTGAGCTATCCCCGCCGGCGCAGCAGGACGATGTGCTCGGCCTTGGGGCGATCGCCGAACGCGCGGAGCTCGCGGCCGCCGAGCATCGGTCGGTGCTGCGATGCCCAGGCCTCGATCACGAGGTCGTCGGTGAGCACGCCGCGGACGTCGTCGAGCGCGTGGATCGCGCGGCCGCGCGCGACCGAGTCGCCGATGACCAGAGCAGCGGCGCGGCCAGGGGCGAGCGCGCGGGTGATCGCGTCGAGCGCGGCGGCCAGCGCGGCGCGCCAGGCGGTGCCGGCGGCGGGGTCGGCCTCGAAGCTGCGGCGCGAGCCGATCTCCCCGGCGTCGAGCTCGCGGTGGCGGAGCGCGAGGAAGTCGAACCGCAGCCGCTGGTGCTCCGCGTAGTCGTAGGTGCCGGCGTAGGGCGGTGACGTCACGACGCCGGCGGCGCTGGCGTCGGGCACCAGGTCGGCGAGCCGGCGCGCGTCGTGCTCGGCGACCCGCGGCGGGGCGCCCGGCGCGCGCGCGAGGTCGTGGAGGCCGGCGGTGAGCAGCTCGACGCGCTGGGCGAAGTGGCGGGCGGCCGCGCCCCGCGGCACGTTGCGCTCGACCCAGGTCGGATCGGTGTCGGACGCGCGCGACGAGACCTTGTAGAGGATCGCCGACAGGCACGCGGTGAGGACGTCGGCGAGCTCGGGGTCGCCGCCGCGCAGCCGGTCACCGCCGCGCAGCCGGTCACCGCCGCGCAGCCGGTCGATGTTCGACGCGATCAGCTCGAGCTCGCGGCGGACGTGGGGCGCGAACCAGCGCGCGAGGCGGCGGTTGCGCGCGTTGGGATCGAAGCCCGCCGGCCTGCGCAGCGGCGCCGCCTCCGCGTCGGGCGGCTGAGCGCGCCGCGCCGCCTTGCCCGCCGCCAGGACCAGGCCGGTGATCTCGTGGCCGATCTGGTGGAGCTGCTTGCGGCGCGCCGCCGGGACCGTCCAGGTCTTGGCGCGGGCGATCAGCACGGCGAGCGGGTTGAGGTCGACGCCGATCGCCGGCACGCCGGCGGCGCGGGCCTCGACCAGCACCGTGCCCGAGCCGCAGAACGGGTAGACCAGCGGAGCGCGCGGCATCGCGCCCCGGCCGGCGCCGCGGGCGACCAGCTCGACCAGGACCCGCGCGGTCGCCGGGTGGAGCCGAGCCGGGTAGCCGTGGAACGGGTGGGTCAGCGACTCGGCGACGTCGTGGTCGACGTGGGGGGCGCGCAGCGCGGCGACCAGCGCCTGGGCAGTCGCCGGCACACCGTCGGACACGATCCGGCCCGGCGCGCGGGGCATCGACAGAGCTCGGCGCTGTGCAGCCACCGCGGGACCCTAGCGCAAGTTCCCCGCGCGCGGAGCCGGGGACCCGCCGGCTTGCACGCGCCGCCGTCGCCTGGCATCGCGGCGGATCCGCGGACGCCCGGCGGATGGTAGAACCCCGAGATGCCCATGCCGCTGGAGATCATCGGCCTCGGAAAGCGCGAGGTCCGGTTCGTGTGGGACGAGGGCGACGAGGACGTGTGGGGCGTCCGCGAGCTGCGGATCCGGTGCAGCTGCGCCAACTGCCAGTCCGAGGCCACCGGCGAGCGGCTGCTCGACCCGGCGACGGTGCCGGCAGACCTGACCGTCAAGGACATGCACCTGGTCGGCAACTACGGGGTCGGGATCCACTTCTCGGACGACCACACGACCGGGATCTTCCGGTTCCGCGAGCTCAAGCGCGCGCGGTGACCGCCCCGGCACCGGGCGCGCGCCCCGCCGGCACCCCCGGGTGACGCGGGCGACCTGGGGGCATGCGCATCCGGCCCGCGCCCGCCGACCGGCGCGAGCTCGCGATCCGGGCGCCGCCGGTGGGCCGACGATCCGAAGCACGCGCCGGGCGTCCCGCTCGACGTCGGCCCGACCGGGTCGGCGCGGTCGGGACCCAGCCGCGACGCCGCTGTCATAGCCCGCGGGAGCGCGCCGCAACTCCGCGTTCTTCGGAGCGCGTGTGCGCGATGCCGCCGGGTGGGTCGCGGTGCGGCAAGGCCTGCCCGCGGCGGCGAGCGGCCGCGAGCGCTCGCCCGCTGCGAGGAGCACCGGCGCGGCAGCCCCGGGGAGGATCGCGGCGCGGCGACGTACAATCTGCGCGGCCCTCGAGCGTCCGCGCGGGGACGCGGTGTCCGCGGGCACGCGCTCGTTGTGATATCGTTCGATGCTCCGGGAGAGACTATGAAATCACGCGTTGTGTTCGTGGTTGGGATGGTGATCTGCGCGCTGGCGATCCGCCACGCGCACGCCCAGCCCGCCGATGCGCTCAAGAAGGCGCAGGCCGCATTCGACAAGGCCCAGCTCGATTACCTGCAGGGCAAGTACGATGACGCCGCCCAGGGCTTCGTCGACGCGTTCGCGGCGCGACCGTTCCCGCAGTTCCTCTACAACGCGGGCGCGAGCTACCACATGAAGGGCAAGAAGGCGTCGGATCCCGACGCCTACCAGAAGGCGGTCGACGCCTACCGCAGCTACCTCGACAAGGACCCCCAGGCCGCGGACAAGGCCAAGGTCGAGAAGGCGATCGGTGTGCTCGAGGCCGAGATCAAGCGGATCAAGGACCAGGCCGGCGCGGGGACCGGCAGCGCGGGTGCGGGGACCGGCAGCGCAGGCGCCGGGACCGGCAGCGCAGGTGCGGGGACCGGCAGCGCCACGCCGCCGGTCGCCCCGTCCCAGGAGGTCGAGCAGCTCGGTGACGCCAGGCCGCGCGGCCTGATCGTGGTCGAGAGCGATCCGTCCAATGCGACGATCTACCTCGACGACAAGCGCAAGGGGCCGTTCGCGACCACGCCGTGGTCGGGCAGCCTCGACGGTGATCACAAGATCATCATCGAGAAGCGCGGCTACACCGTGGTCGAGCGCCCGGTGTCCGCCGATCCGAGCAAGCTGTTCGTGCTGTCGGCGGCGATGTCGCAGCAGAGCTTCCTCGGCTGGGTCGAGATCACGTCCAACGTCCCGGGCGCCGACATCTTCATCGACGACAAGTCGGTCGGCGCGGTCGGCCGCACGCCGCTGTCGCAGAACATCAAGCCGGGCAAGCACACGTTCTGGATCAGCGCCGACGGCTACGACGAGTACCACCAGGAGGTCGAGGTCATCCCCAACGAGACCCACGCGATCAAGGCCCAGCTCAAGGGCTCGCCGGTCGGCAAGCTCAACATCACCGGCCTGGGCATCGAGGACGCGACGATCTTCGCCGACGGCAAGCTGCTGTGCGAGCGCGGGCCGTGCCTCAAGAGCCTGCAGCAGGGCGAGCACACGATCACCGTGACCCGCCCCGACTTCAAGCCGTACACCAAGCGCATCACGATCCAGGCCAAGACCGAGACCCAGGTCCGGATCACGCTGGCGCCGACCCCGAGCCGCAGCGACGCGATCGTCGCGTACGTGCTCGCCGCCGGGTTCGGCGGCGGCGGCATCGTGCTCGGACTGCAGGCCAGCAAGTACCGCGACGACCTGAAGAAGGAGATCGCCGCCGGCAACCCGCCGCCGGACTCCAACGACCCGCGGTTCACCAAGGGCAAGATCTTCGCGATCGCCGCCGACGCCGCCTACGCGGTCGCCGGCATCACCGCGCTGACCGCGGTGTATTACACGTTCCGCGACAAGGGCGCACCGTCGACCGGCCTGATCGACGTCCGCGCCCTCGCGCTGCGACCCGAACTCGGACCCGGCTATGCCGGCCTCGCGATGGAGGTGAGCTGGTGATGCGCACGACGATGCTGTTCCTCGCGGCCGGCGCCGCCGCGCTCGGCGCCTGCAAGTGGACCGAGTTCGACGACCTCCAGAACGAGACCTGGGTCGGCTCGACCGAGAAGCCCAACGTCAAGTCGTCGGACTACGGCGTCGCGATCCAGCGCGGCGCGACGCTCCCCGGCGGCGGCACGCTGGTCGTGATCGGCGCCAACCAGCCAACCTACTCCGAGCTGGAGTATGACGCGAAGGGCGGCTCCAAGCTGACCGCGAACACGCTGGAGCTCAACTCGCAGTACTCGATCGGCACGCTCGACGCCCAGCCGATCGTGCTTGCCGATCCGACGACCGACGACATCGCGCTGATCGTCAACGGCGGCGGCGCCCAGATCGTCGTGCTGACCGGCGCAGGACAGCTCAACATGCACAACCTGTTCGTCAGTCCGGTCTCGGTCGACGCGGCGACCTACATGAAGCCGCCCGGCAGCACGGTCGACGAGCCGCTGGTCGCGTCCGGCGACATCGTGGTCGGCACGGTCTACGTCACACCACCCAGCCCGACGCCGACCTGCAGGCTGCTCGACACCGGGACTGCGATCCAGCCCCACGCGCTCGGCGTGGTCCGCACCGGCGCGGCCACCACCGACGACGTGATCGCCTGGGGCTCGGCCGGCGCCGCCGCCGGCAAGCTGTACCGCTACCCCGGCAGCATGTTCAACGGCTGCACGCCGCCCGCCCCGCCGGCGCCGACCGCCAGCCACGACGCCGGCTTCGTGCCCGGCCGCGGCTCGCAGATCCTGTCGATCGACGCCAGCCACGTCCTGGTCCAGGGCCACCACGACGCCGACGACGCGAGCCTGCTCCAGGTCTACGACGCCAACCTGAATCCGGTCGGCGGCTCGGTGTCGCTGCCCAAGCTGCGCGCCGCGGCGCTGCTCGACACCGGCACGCAGAAGTACGTGATCGCCGGCTATCCCGGCGAGATCCCTCCCAACAGCGGCATTGCCGCCGGCGTGGTCCGGCTGTTCAAGGTCTCTGCGGCCGGCATCGAGAGCCAGCCCGCCGCGCTGCTCAACGACGCCCAGCCCGACAACAACGAGTCGTTCGGCCGCGCCGTCGCGGCGGTGCCGTTCAACGGCAAGCCGATCGTCGCCGTCGCCGCCAACAACGAGATCTTCATGTACTTCCGGCTCGACACCACCGACGGTACGGCGATGCCGATCTACGGCGAGACCCGGCAAGGACGGTGAGTTGCAGCATCTCTGCCCGACGTGCCGCCGGCAGTTCGGCGAACCCGGGTTCTGCCCGTTCGACGGCGCCCCGCTCGTCCCGGGCAGCATGTGCGATCAGCAGACGCTGGGGTCGGCGGCGATGCAGGTGGCGATTCCCGGCCCGGGTTCCGGCGCGGGGCCCGATCAGCAGACGCTGACCGATCCGCGGCCCGCGGTGGCCGCCGGCCGTCAAGCGCCGCCCCCGGACGCGCAGGCCGCCGCCGGCGGACCCGGGCAGCCGACCAAGGTCGAGATCCGCAAGCGGACGTTCCCGCTCACGCCGAGCCCGGCCTCGGCCTCGGGCGCACCGCCCGGCTCGGTGCCCGGCACCGGCGAGATCACGCAGACCCGGTCGCGCCCCGGCCCCGAGCCGGCGATGCCGCACGGCGTGCGCGCGCCGTCGGACCCACCGCGGGTCAAGGTGCAGTCGGCGTCGCAGGACGCGGCCGAGGCGCTCGAGCTGCTGCGCGCGCCGCGCGGCAGCGAGTACGACAAGCTGCTCGGCACGACCCTCGACGGCCGCTACTACGTCGAGAAGAAGATCGGCGAGGGCGGCATGGGCGTGGTGTTCTCCGCGCGCCACGCGGTGATCGAGCGTCCGCTCGCGATCAAGGTCCTCAAGCGCGAGGCGATGCGCGACACCGCGACCATCCGCCGGTTCGTCCAGGAGGCCAAGGCCGCGTCGCGGATCGGCCACCCCAACATCGTCGACGTCACCGACTTCGGCACCACGCCCGACGGGATGACCTACTCGGTGATGGAGTTCGTCCCCGGCATCACCCTGGGCGCCGCGATCCGCGCCGCCGGGCCGTTCGGCCAGGCCCGCGCGATGCGGATCACCGCGCAGATCGCGCGCGCGCTGGCCGCCGCCCATGACAAGGGCATCGTCCACCGCGATCTCAAGCCCGAGAACGTGTTCCTGCTCGACCGCGACGGCCGGCCGGACTTCGTCAAGATCGTCGACTTCGGCATCGCCAAGGTCACCCCGCCGCGCGGCAAGACCAACGAGCCGCGGCTGACCCGCGCCGGCTCGGTGTTCGGCACGCCCGAGTACATGGCGCCCGAGCAGGCCGCCGGTCGCAGCGACACCGACGGCCGGGTCGACATCTACGCGCTCGGCGTGATCCTGTACGAGATGATCTGCGGCTGGGTCCCGCACCGCGGCGATAGCATGGTCCGCACGCTCGCGATGCAGATGCTCGATCCGATCGAGCCGCCGTCGCGGGTCCGGCCCGATCTCCAGATCGCCCCCGAGCTCGAGGCGATCGTGATGCACGCGCTCGCCAAGAAGCGCGAGCAGCGCTACCAGACCATGGGCGAGCTGCTCACCGCGCTCGACGGCATCCTGCCGCCCGCGGTCGGCCAGAGCGTGACCGGCAGCCCGGTCTATACCCTCGCGCCGCTGCCTCCCGGCGCCGACCCGAATGTCACCCCCGCGGTGCCGGCCGCGCCGCTCGCATCACCGGGACAGCTCGCGTCCCCGGCGCCCTCGACGCCCTCGCCACCCTCGCCCCCGACCACCCCGGGCGTCGAGCCGGCGCGCGTGTCGTCGCCGCTCCGCCGGGTCCGGGACGAGCCCGAGTTCACCGCCGACGACCGGCCGCCGTCGTTCCAGCACGTGTTCACCGAAGAGATGGCCCCGACCCGCGAGCGCCGCTGGCCGGTCGTCCTCCTGCTCGCGCTGCTCGGCGGCGGCGCCGCCGGCGCGTTCGCCCTGATCGTCACCAGCAACCGCGCCACGGTCACCGAGACCGCGCGCGACGCCGCGATCGTCGCGCTGCGCGCCGATGCCGCGCCACCGCCGCCCCCGATCCCGGTCCCGATGGACGCCGCGCCGGACGACGCCGACCTGATCGTGCTGCCCGAGCCCGACGCCGGCCGCCGCTGGGTCGCCTCCGTGCGCCGCGACGCCGGCGCCGTCGCGCTGCCCGACACGCCCAACCACCGCGGCACGATCCTGGTCACCGTGCTGACCCAGCCGGAAGGCGCCCAGGTGTTCGTCGACGGCCACGACAGCAGCTTCGGCGGCACCCACGTCGAGGCGCCGCCGGGCACCCACAAGGCGGTCACCTGCCGCATGGCCGGCTACCACGACGGCCACACCGAGCTCACGTTCGATGGCCAGCACGACGTTGCGCTGTGCGTGCTGAAGCGCATCGTGCGCTGCATCGACGGCCTCAAGAACCCGTTCGACGACTGCGAGCCGGCGCCCGCGACCCCGCCCGCGCCCTGACGCCGTTTCGCCGGCAGTGGACCACCGGCCTCAATCCGCGAGCAACTCGGCGAGCGTGGCAGCCGACAGCACGCGGTCCAGCCAGAGCGCGATCTGCTCGGGAGAGGCGGTCGCGATGCGGCGCTCGGTGTCGTCGTTCACCTGGGCGCCAAAGCGCTTCCGCAGCTGACGGAGAAGCGCCCCACGCTCGCCCTCCTGGATGCCTTGCTGGCGTCCTTGCTGGATGAGTTGCTCTCCAACCGTCATGATGATGTCCTTGGCTTCGGGTCCGATCTCGCGTTCCAGAACAGACGTCAGCGCCTGGTGGTGTTCGGCCTCGTCGTTGACGATGGAAATATAGCGCCAGACGAACACAAACGCCTCCCGCCCGCCGGGAGTCCGACGTACCTCGCGCATGAGATCGCCGTACCGGCTCAGGATCGCCACGAACTGCGCACCCCTTGGCGCGTACTTGAGGCACAGGTCGACGAATGCTGTTACCGGGTCACGGGCCTGCAGCCGATGATCTGGGATCTCGGAGAGGTTGTCCAGCACGTAGGCGAAGCGCACCAGGTAGTCGGCGAGGGCGGGCCGGACCGCCTCGGGAACGTCGAGCAGCGTGTCGAATCCCCGTGGCGCCGTCCACCGCTCATCGCCGTGATAGAGCACGACCGGCACGATCGCCGGGAGCGCCGTTGCTTTCTTGTGCTTCGCGAGCCAGTGCTCCCAGATCCGGACCATGTAGCGCAGCAGCCGGAACGGCATCCAGCGATCGGAGCTGCTCTGGTGCTCGAACAGCACATAGACCAGTGCCTCCGCGCCACCGCGCCAGGCCGACGTGTACAGCAGGTCCGTGTGCAGCGAGGCAAGGTCTCGATCGACGAAGCTGCCGGGTTGCAGCGCCAGCGTGGACCAGTCCAGCGCCTCGGCCATCGCGGCCGGCACCACCGGGCGCAGCGCGCCGCGCGCCTGCTCGGGGTGTGGCTGAACACCGCCTTGAACAGCGCATCGTGCGGAGTCGACGACATGTCGCGGCGCACCCTAGGCGCGTCGATCGACGAAGGCAAGCAAGTTGTCCCGAGCGCCATGCGATTGCAGCGTCGATCGTCGTCGCATTCGACGCTATACAGCCTCGGTCGATCATGGGATTCGATGATTGCAGCATAGAGCATCAAGGCGAGTCGACGATGCGTTCGTGGAACAGCCGTGGCACGATGCCGGCGATGGGGATGCCGAAACGCACCGCGCGACCGCGCGGACGATCGAAGCCCGGCGCGGCGCTGTCGGCGCGCGAGGCGCGGCAGATCGCGCTGGCGGCGCAGGGGCTGGGAGCGCGGCCCGCGAAGCCGACGCTGCGCCACGTGCGCGGCGTGTTCGACGCGGTGTCGCTGATCCAGATCGACTCGGTCAACGTGCTGTGCCGCAGCCAGGAGCTGCCGCTGTGGGCGCGGCTCGGGGCGCACGGCCGCGATGCGCTGCCCCGGCTGTGCGAGCGCCGCGCGATCTTCGAGTACTGGGCCCACGTGGCGAGCCTGATGCCGGTCGATCTCCAGCCGCTGTTGCGCTGGCGGATGGCCGAGGCCGCGACCCGCGCGTGGCGCGTCGTCCGGACCATCACCCGGCGCGATCCGGGCTATGTCGCCGCGGTGCGCGCCGAGGTCCACGCCCGCGGCGCGGTCGCCGCGCGCGAGCTGGACGATCCGGCGCCGGCGCGCAAGCGCACGCAGGGCTGGTGGAGCTGGGACGACCGCAAGCGCGCGCTCGAGTACCTGTTCTGGGCCGGCGAGATCACCGCGACGCGGTCGTGGGCGACGTTCGAGCGGGTGTACGCGCCGCTCGAACGCGTGCTGCCGGCCCACGTGCTGGCGGCGCCGACGCCGACCCCCGACGACGCGCGGCGCGAGCTGCTCGGCCACGCCGCCCGCGCGCTCGGAGTCGCCGCGGTGCGCGATCTCGCCGACTACTTCCGGAGGCCCGTGCCGCTCGCCCGGCCGCGGGTCGCCGAGCTGGTCGAGTCCGGCCGGCTGATCCCGGTGACCGTCGAGGGCTGGAACGAGCCCGGCTACCTCCACCCCGAGGCGCCACCGCCGCGCGAGGCCGACGCGCGCACGGTGCTGTCGCCGTTCGACTCGTTGATCTGGGACCGCCACCGCACCGAGCGCGTGTTCGGCTTCCGCTACCGGATCGAGATCTACACGCCGGCGGCCCGGCGCACGCATGGCTACTACGTCCTGCCATTCCTGCTCGGCGATGCGCTGGTCGCCCGGGTCGACGTCAAGGCCGATCGCGCGGCGGGCGCGCTGCTCGTCCACGCCGCCTACGCCGAGCCCGGCGCCCCGCGGGCCACGGCGAGCGCGCTGGCCGGCGAGCTGGCCGCGCTTGCCCGCTGGCTCGGCCTGGGCCGCGTGGTGGTCGGCCGGCGCGGCAACCTCAGCCGTGCCCTGGCCGGCGCGCTGCGCGGCACCCGGTGACCTTCGCAGCCAGGCGGCTCCGTCCTGCACCGAATTGCGGCACGCGGATTCGCCGCGTGGGTGATAGCGTGGTCGAGGTGCGCAAGCTC
>JBGQCL010000202.1:0-19663 GCA_041495365.1 Kofleriaceae bacterium
GTGCAGGATCGACCTGCGCGGCGCGTCACCCGAGTGGATCGTCAAGGACGCCGAGGCGGCGCGCACCCGCACGCCCGAGCTGATCACCGCGCGCTACCTTGGCGTGTCAGTCGGATACCACGTGTTCGCGCGACCGAGGTGATCATCTCGCCCGCGCGACGACGGGACCGTAGCGCGGCCGAGGAGTTCGAACCGCACCTGGTCACCAGCTCGCCGGCGATGGCGGCAGGGGCGCTCTGGCGAAGCCCAGGCACTGGGGCAGCTCGCCGACCTCGGGGCCTCGACCAGCTCGCCAGCGGCTGGCGCGACCGAGGAGGAGCTCCTGTGGGGGCCGTGCTCGCGGTCCTGGCGCTTGACCGCGGCGCGCGTGCTGGATATCGCCCAGCCGCTCAGCCAGCAGGGCGGCGACATGGACCCGGCCCGGCGCGGTAGCGATGGGCGGCTCGCCGGTCCGGGCGCGAGCGCCATGCACCGATCGGTTACGCGGCTGTGCGCTTCGTCCTCGAAATTGCCCGCGGCGACGGTATTCGACCCTACTTGCTCGCCCTCAGCTCCGCTCGGGCACGCGGGTGGCCCCAAGCGTCAACGTCCTGATCGAGCGCTCGGACGCTACGATCAGCGCGGAGTCGCTGGCCGCGCGGGACCCGTCGCGAGGCGGTGAGCCGGAGGCGTCGCCTGCATGTGCGCTTTCTCGGGCACCGTTAGTGGCACGCTCGGTCCAAGCGCCTCGCGCCACGCCAGCAAGGTCCGCGCGTCGTCGCCAGTGATGTCGAAGCCATGCGGCTGCGTTTCCGTGATCAGCGCGAATTGGACCACCTTGAAGTCGGCGCCCATCTTGCCGCCGTTGGGTGAGTCCACCAGCCCGTTCTGGACGCGCGCGCGCAGCGTCCAGCCGTTCCCGAGGAAAATCGTTTGCTCGTCGTACTTGGGTTGCGGGTGGCTCATGCCATCAAGTCTACGTGGCCCCTCTGACAACCGACGGAGGGGAGCGCAGGCCGAGTTGGTCACCGCGGCAGGCGTGATCGCATCCCGGCCGAGCCGTGCGCCTCGGCCGGCGGAACTGCGCCGAGCCGAGCCGGTCACAGCGCGTGATCGGCGCCGGGGGCCGACTTGGTGGTCACCGTGTCACCGTGGCGTTGTGGCCGGCAGAGCGGCACCCGGCGAGGTGGCCGCCGCGGGGACCGGCCGAACCGGTCACCGCGCGTAGATCGCTGGTGGTTGCGGTCAGGAACTCGACCCAGGCGAACCTCATGTGAAGATGGCTCATGGTGAGCGTCCTGGCACTATAACCGTATAAAATCGAGTAGATATACTGGCAAATCCTGCCGGTGATTTGAACCTACTCGTCGCGTCGTCGCTAGCTTCGTGTGTGGCGGTCGAGATCACGAGCGTGCTCGGTGGGCTTCACATTGACTACCGCAGGGGCGATTCTGCTGGACGACATTGGTAGCAACTACGGGAGTCCACGACGACGGCGACCACGCTGCGACGGCCGCCACACGGGGCACGAAGCACGTCGCTGGCGAACACCCGGCGCAACAGCTCGGCCCAGCAGCCCACGGGACCCGGCCCGCACGCGTCGAGCCGCTCGGCGTCGCCGCGGCGGGCGGTGGCTCGCCGCGGCGCGCGGGCACCAGCGCGCGGAGTTTCGCGCGCCTTGCTGGCAGGGCTGAAGACCTCCGCGGAGCGAACCAGATGCCGACGGGGTGGGGGATGATCCGCACAGCCTACGGAAGAACGCCCCCGTCCGCAGTGCGCGGACGCCGCACTGGCGGGCGATCCGCCGCTGCGATGCCTCGATCGCGCGCACTGCGAGGTTGCCGACCCAGGTGGCCCACGCAGGGTCTCGCGCGATCCGGGGTCCACGTCGCGTTTTCCCCGAGCATGTGCGAAGAACATGACGTGTTACCGATCAAGGGAAGCTGTCTGTGCGGCGGTGTCGCGTTCGAGATGACTGGCACGCCGGTTCGCGTCAATCACTGTCACTGCTCGCGGTGCCGCAAGGTCCGCGGCACGGGCCACGCGACCAACCTGTTCGTCCGGCTGCCGGGGCTGAGCTTCGTTCGCGGCGAAGATCTCCTGATCTCGTACCAGCCGCCCGACGCCAAGTTCTTCACCCACGTGTTCTGCCGCGTGTGTGGCGCGAGCATGCCGCGGATCGACGAGGGCCGCGGGTTCGCGGTCGTCCCGATGGGCGCGTTCGACGACGATCCCGGCATTCGCCCCGAGCGCCATATCTATGTCGATTCGAAGGCGAGCTGGGACGAGATCACCGACGGGCTGCCGACCTTCCCCGGTCCACCCCCGAGCCCGTAATTCGCGACCCGGCGAGGCGGGGTAGCGAAACCTCGTCAGACCTCGGCCGCATCCATCATGGCGAGCCGCTGGCGGGCCCACGCGATCTCGCCCTTCAGCGTGACCCCGAACATCCCCGGATCGTCGGTCGAGCGCGGCCCAGCGGTGACCTCGCCGCGCTGCGAGCGCGCGGAGCCGCTCGGGGCGTGCCGACCCCATCAGGTGGACATGCAGCTCGCGATCCTCCTTGTGATTGACCCAGCGCACGGCGCGGGCCCTCGCGCGCGGGGCGGTCACCAGGGCTTGCCGTTCTGGCGGGGCGGCAGGAACTTCTTGTCGACCGAGGCGATCACGACGTAGTTCGGATCGACCATCTCGGTGACGTGGACCTTCCCGACCTGGGATAGCAGCTGGTAGGCGTCGAGCTCCGACAGCCCGGTCTCGTGGTGGATCCAGCCGATCAGCTCGGTGAAGGCGATCCGGAGCGCGTCGTCGAGCGGGCGGTAGGCGCCGAGCGCCATGATCTCGCGGCTGTTCTCGAACCGGGGCCAAGAGATTTTCTGACCCTTGATGACGTCGACCTGGAGGCGGGCGTGCATCGGCACCTCGATCGCGGTGCCGGCGATCTCGCCGTCGCCCATCTGGGCGTGGCCGTCGCCCAGGTAGAGCAGGGCGCCGCGCACGGTGACCGGGAAGTAGGCGGTGTTGCCGGCGCTGGCCTCGGGGGCGTCCATGTTGCCGCCGTGCTCGGCGGGGACCACCGAGCTGCGCGCCTCGAGCGGCGGCGCGACGCCGAGGCAGCCGAGGAACGGGTGCAGCGGGATCCGGGTGGTGAACTTGGAGTCGAGCGCGCTGAACGTCGCCTCGTTCCTGGCGTGGTCGATCGCGTAGAACCAGATCTTCTCCGGGACCGGGGCGTGCAGCATGGGGGTGTAGCTGGTCGTGTTCAGGGCGCCGAACCCGGGGGCGAGCGCGCCGATGCCCTGGTTGCTGTCGATGGTCAGCTCGAGGATCTTGACGACCAGGGTGTCGCCGGGCTCGGCGCCCTGGACGAAGAACGGGCCGGTCAGCGGGTTGTCGCCGTTGACCTTGGCGAGGGTGTCGCCCGGCTTCTGGATCGCGTTGCCGAAGCAGTCGAACGTCCGGGTGTCGATGATGTCGCCGCGCTTGACGGTCGCCACCGGCCTGGCGACGCCAAAGGTGTACTTGAGGTCGGCCTGCTTGGGCTCGTAATGCACGACGTTCTGGGCCAGCGCAGGCGTGGACAGGCCGAGCACGAGCGCGGCGGCGGTGGTTCGCATGCGCGGAGTCTAACGCAGGACGCAGATCCCACATTGAAACCCCAGCGCTCACCTGAGCGGAACCGCTCGCGGCGCAGGCCGGCGGCGGACGCCTGGCCCGGATACGCACCAGACACGCACCGGAGATGCCCTCGGCGGCGCGCGTGAGATTGGCCAGATCGATTGATTCTGCTCGGCCGCGGTAGCAAGGATGAAGTCGACCTGGGGGGAGGTCCCGCGTTTCGGGACCCGCAGAGGCGGAAGTCCGCTCGAGACGACCGGGCCGGAGCACGTCCCGGCGAGGTTCGATCATGCGCATCGTCCGTGCACCGTCAGATGATCTGTCGCAGGTCTCGATGTGGTACGCGCCGGACACCGGCCCGGGGATCGCGCATGGCTGGCACGGCGCCGCGTGGCTGTGGCTGACGCTGGTGCGCGCCGGCCTCGCGCCCGAGCGGCGCCGGACGCTGCTCGCGATCCGCGACCGGATCCGCAGCCCCGAGCGCCCGGGCGACGGGACCAGCCTGTTCGTCGGCAGCGCGGCGCGGCCGGTGGTGGCGGCGCTGGCGTCGTGCGTCGATCCGGGGAGCCGCGAGCTCGCCGAGCGCGCGGTGGCCGAGTGGGTCGCGGCGCGGGTCCGCCGGCCGCTGCACGACGTGATGTTCGGCGACGCCGGCGCGCTGCTGGCCGCCGCCGAGATCGCCGTCCACCTGCCGGGCCAGGTGCCGGCGCGGTTCGCCGGTGCGTTGCACGAGCGCTGCCGGCGCGACCTGGCGCGGCGGCTGGCGAGCGCGGCGACGATGCCGGTGCAGCTCGGCCTCGCGCACGGGCTGGTGGGCCTGCTGCTCGCGGTCGAGGCCGGCCACCGGGCGTTCGGCCTGGCGCTGACCACCGGGCTGCGCCGCCGCGCGCTGGCTGCGCTGGAGCGCTCCGCCTTCCGGGTCCGCGGCCGCGAGGGTCTGTTCTGGCCGATCCGCACGCAGAGCCAGACCATCGATGCCCACGGCTGGTGCCACGGGGCGCCCGGGATCGGCCTGGCGCTCGGCGCGTGCTTCGCGCTGTCGGGGTGGCGCGGCTACCGATCGCTGGCGCACAGCGCGCTCGCTGGCGCCGCGTCGCCGGTGACCGAGATCCCGTCGATCTGCTGCGGGGTGCTCGGGCAGGTCCAGATCCTGGTCGAGGCCGCGCGGCTGTTCGGCGACGACGCGTGGCTCGACCGCGCCGAGCGGCTCGCGCGCCGGCTGCGCCCGCGGTGCGCCGCGGATCCGCGCCACGCGCGCGGGTTGTGGAAGGGCCGGGTGGGCTACAGCTTCGTGGCGTGGCGGCTCGCGGCGCCCGGGTCCGTGCCGTTCCCGGGGCTGGGCCCGCTGTCCGCCGACGCCCGGCGCGCGATCCGGTGATCGACGACCGGGCCCCGCGGCGGCGCGGGCTTGCCAGTTTGTCCCCCGGCGCGTGGCGTGAAAGTTGGTCGATGCGGCGGGCCAGGCCGGGTCATCTATTGTAGGCTGACCCGGGGTGGGATGCTGATCGAGCTGCAGGACGTCGCGCGCTACTACCAGATGGGTGACGAGCGGATCGCGGCACTCGACGGTGTGTCGTTCGCGATCGAGGCCGGCGAGATGGTCGCGATCGTCGGATCGTCGGGCTCGGGCAAGTCGACCTTGCTCAACATCCTGGGCTGCCTCGACACGCCATCGGGCGGTCAGTACCGGCTCGCCGGCCGGGATGTCCAGGGCCTGTCCGACGACGAGCGCTCCCGGGTGCGCAACCGGCAGATCGGCTTCGTGTTCCAGAGCTTCCAGCTGCTGCATCGCGCCAGCGCAATGCGCAACGTCGCGCTGCCGCTGGTCTACCGCGGGATCCCGGCGCGCGAGCGCAACCGCCGGGCCGCCGAGGCGCTGGCCCGGGTCGGGCTGTCGCACCGGACCGGCCACAAGCCGTTCCAGCTCTCGGGCGGCCAGCGCCAGCGCACCGCGATCGCGCGCGCGCTGGTCACCGAGCCGTCGCTGCTGCTGTGCGACGAGCCGACCGGCAACCTCGACTCGGCGACTGCCGAGGACATCCTGGCGCTGTTCCACCAGCTGCACGCCGAGCGCCACACGATCCTGATCGTGACCCACGAGCCGGCGGTCGCGGCGCGCTGCCCGCGCGCGATCCGGATCTTCGACGGACGGATCGTGGCCGACGGCAAGGGCAGCGAGATCGCGTACCAGGCGCGCCACGCGGGGGCGGCGTGACGGCGCGCTGGCTCCTGGTGGCGATCGGCTGCGCGGCGTGCCGCGGCGAGCCGCCCAGGCCGGTGGCCGGCGAGCCGGTGCGCGCGGTGACGCTGGCGCGGGGGACGATCGCCGATCGCCAGCTGATGACCGGCGAGCTCCGCGCCACCGCGTCGGTCGTGCTGACCGCGCCGCGCACCGAGACGTGGCAGCTCGCGATCCGGTGGCTCGCCGAGGACGGCGTGCCGGTCAAGGCCGGCGATCGCGTGGTCGAGCTCGACAACTCGGCGTTCACCGCGCAGCTCGAGGAGAAGCGGCTCGGTCTGCTCGATGCCGAGATGACGTTGCGCGGCGCGCAGGACCTCGACGCGATCGCGACCGAGCAGAAGGTCACCGAGCTGCGCCAGCACCAGATCGCCCTCGACAAGGCGACGGTGCGCGCCGGCGTCCCGGCCGACCTGTTGACCGGCCGCGAGGCCCAGGAGCGCCAGCTCGACAGCAAGCGCGCCGAGGTCGCGGTCGACAAGGCGGCGCACGACCTGGCGGCGCAGCGCGAGGAGTCCGCGCTCGATCTCCGGATCAAGCAGATCGCGCTCGACAAGGCGCGCCGCGCGATCGAGGCGGCCGAGAAGACGATCGCCGAGCTCGTGCTGACCGCGCCGCGCGACGGCTTCGTCGTCGTCGAGGTCCATGACTGGCTGGGTCGCAAGATGCAGGCCGGCGACACGGTGATCGCGGGGATGACGATCGCGTCGCTGCCGGACCTGACCCGCGGGATGGAGGTCCACGCCGAGCTCAGCGATGTCGACGACGGCCGGGTCGCGGTCGGCATGGCCGGGGTCTGCACGCTCGACGCCTATCCGCGCGACGCGATGCCGTGCACGGTCAAGGACGTGACGCCGGTCGCGCGCACCAAGGGCGAGAGCTCGCTGCGGCGCTCGTTCGCTGTGGTGCTCGGCCTCGACCAGGCCGGCGACCCGGCGCGGATGCGGCCGGGGATGTCGGTCAAGGTCGAGGTCCGCCCGCGGACGGAGTCGAACGTCGTGGTGGTGCCGCGCGGTGCCGTCGCGATCGCGTCCCCGGCCCCCGCTGCGCCGGGCGCGCCGGCGAGCACCGACCGGCGGCCGGCGAAGGTCCGGATGGCGGGCGGCGAGCTGCGCGACGTGACGCTGGGAGCGTGCGACGCGCAGGGCTGCGCGGCGCTGGACGGGGTCGCGGCGGGCGACGCGGTGCAGCTGGGAGGGCCGCGGTGACCCGCGCGACCGCGGTGGCAGCGGCCGCCCTGGCCGCCTGCGCGGTGCTCGCGATCGGGGCGTGCGGCGGCGCCGCCGGTGAGCCGGCGCTCGCGGAGGTCAAGCGCGACGCGCTGGTGGTCGGCGTCGAGGTCACGGGCGTGCTCGCCGCGGTCGACTCGAGCGACATCAAGCCGCCACCGCTGCCCGGGGTGTGGAACTTCAAGGTCGCCAGCCTCGCCGCCGAAGGCCAGGAGGTGAAGCCCGGCGATCCGGTGGTCGGGTTCGACGCGTCCGACCAGATCCGCGAGCTCGAGACCATGCAGAACGAGGCCGCGGCGGCCCAGACCAAGCTCGCCCAGAAGCGCGACGACGCCCAGCTGACGCGGCGCGACGAGGAGCTCAAGGTCGCCGAGGCCGAGGCCGCGCTGCGCAAGGCGACGCTCAAGACCGACGCGCCGCCCGACCTGGTCGCCGCGGTCCCGCAGCGCGAGCTCCAGTTCGACGAGCAGGCCGCCGGGCTGGCGCTGGACGCGGCCAGGCAGCACGCCGAGCAGACCCGGCGGTCCGACGCCGAGGAGATCCAGCGGCTGACCGACAAGGCGAGCTACGCGCGGCAGCGGGTCGCGCAGCTCTAGCAGACGGTCGCGCGCATGCAGGTCACCGCGGCCCGCGCCGGCACGATCGTCTACCCGGTCAACGGTCAGGGCGACAAGCACAAGATCGGTGACAACGTGTGGCGGATGGACGACGTGGTGCAGATCGTCGGGCTCGGCCACATGCTGGGCAACGGCCAGGTCGACGAGGTCGACATCGCGCGGGTCGCCGACCACCAGCCCGTCATGCTCCGGCTCGACGCGATGCCCGACGTCGAGCTGCACGGCCAGGTCGCGTCGATCGCGCGCGGCGTCCAGGCCAGGTCGCCCACCGATCCGAGCAAGGTCGTCAAGCTCTCGATCGCGATCGACGCGACCCGCGCCCCGCTGCGCCCCGGCATGCGGTTTCGCGGCCAGATCGAGACCGAGCGGGTGGCGAGCGCGGTCGTGGTCCCCGCCGACGCGGTGTTCGTGACACCGGCGGGTCCGGTCGCGTACCGCCGGACCGGCAGCGGGTTCGAGCGAGTCCGGCTCGAGCTCGGCCGCCGCACCGCGACGATGATCGAGATCAAGTCCGGGCTCGCGCCCGGCGATCGGGTGTCGCGCAGCGATCCAGGGGTGGCGCCGTGAGGCGCGGGGTGATCGCGGTCGCGGTGCTCGCCGCGCTCGGCCTCGCGGGCGCGCGGCTCTGGGGCGGCGCCGGGGCGCCGGCCGACGCGGTCGCGACCTGCACGGTCGCCCGCGAGCGCTTCGTGCGCCGGGTGACCGCCGAGGGCAACCTGCGCGCGGTCAAGGCGACCCGGCTGGCCGCGCCGCGCGGCACCGGCCCGTTCGGGCCGTCCAAGATCGCGTGGCTGGCGCCGGACGGGACGCTGGTCAAGCAGGGCGACATCGTGGTGCGGTTCGACCCGAGCGATCCGGAGAAGCAGCTGCGTGACGGCCAGGCCGACCTGGAGTCGGCGAGCGCCCGGCTGCGCCAGGACGCTGTCAAGTCGAGCGCGGCGGTCGCCGATCGCGACACCGACGCCGTGCTCGCGCGCGACGAGCTCGATCAGACGCAGCGGTTCCAGTCCAGGGACCCGCTGATCTTCTCGCGCAACCAGATCATCGAGTCCGACATCGACGAGCACCTCGCGGGCGCCAGGCAGGAGCACGCCGAGACCACCAGGCAGATCGAGCGCCGGCGGTCGCGGTCGAACGCCGCGGTGATCGGGGTCGAGCGCCAGAAGGCCGAGCTCGCGATCGCGCACGCCCGGTCGGCGCTGCACGGCATGGAGCTGGTCGCGCCGGGCGACGGGATCTTCGTGCTGGAGCGCGACTGGCGCGGCGCCATGCGCAAGCCGGGCGATTCGGTGTTCCCGGGCCAGGTCGTCGCAGAGATCCCGGTGCTCGACGAGATGGAGGCCAGCGTGTACGTGCTGGAGGTCGACGGCAGCGGCCTGGCCGAGGGCCAGCCGGCCCGGGTCGTGATCGAGGCCCAGCCCGACCGGGTGTTCGACGGTACGATCCGGGTCGTCGACAAGCTCGCGCAGCGCCGCCAGCACGGCTCGCCGGTCCAGTACTTCGGCGTGACGATCAAGCTCGCGACCACCGATCGCGCGGTGATGAAGCCCGGGCAGCGGGTGCGCGCCACGCTGGTGCTCGACCAGGAGGACGCGCTGGTCGTGCCGCGCCAGGCGGTGATCGACCGCGACAGCAAGAACCTCGTGTACCGGCGGGCGCCCGGTGGCGCCGGGGGCTTCGAGCCGGTCGCGGTCGAGCTCGGTCCGGCGACCTCCGGCCGCGTCGTGATCGCGCGGGGGCTGGCCGCCGGCGACGTGATCGCGCTGCGCGATCCGACGCGGCCCGTCGAGCCGGCCGGTGCCGGCAGCGGGTCCGGCGCGCCGGAGCGCGCGCCATGAGGCGGCTGCTCGACGCCTTCGTCACCGCGTTCGGCAGCCTCGCCGAGCACAAGCTGCGCACAGCGCTGACCATGCTCGGCATGATGTTCGGGGTCGGCGCGGTGATCGCGATGCTGTCGATCGGCGCCGGCGCCGAGCGGCAGGCGCTCGCGCTGATCGATCGGCTCGGCACGCGCAACGTGGTGATCCGGGCGCGGACCTTCAAGCAGCAGGAGCTCGAGGAGCTGCGCAAGAAGTCGCTCGGGCTGTCCCAGCGCGACGTCGAGGCGATCGGCGAGGCGGTGCCCGGGGTCGTGTTCGCCGCGCCCAGGATCGAGATCGACGCGTACAAGATCATCGCCGCCGGCGCGAAGACCGAGGCCCGGGTCTACGGCGTCGGCCACCGCCACCGCGAGGTCACGCCGTTCGCGCTGCGCGAGGGCCGGTTCATCGACGCCGCCGACGAGACCCGCCACGCCCAGGTCTGCGTGATCGGCGCCGCGGTGCGCCGCGACCTGTTCGGCGCCGACCCGGCGCTCGGCAAGGACGTCAAGATCAACGATGCGTGGTTCGAGGTGATCGGCGTGCTCGCGCCCGAGGCCGGCCCGCTCGCGGCGGTGCAGGGCATCGCGGTGTCGTCGACCGAGCACGAGATCTATTTGCCGTTCACCACCGCGCTGCGCAAGCTCGACCACGACCCGCTCAAGTCGCCGCTCGGCGAGATCGTCGTGCGGCTGGAGCCGGCGGCGCCTGCGGGCGAGACCGGCGCGGTGATCGGCACGCTGCTCGACCGCCTGCACGGCGGCGTGCGCGACTACGACATCGTCGTGCCCGAGGCGCTGCTCCAGCACAGCAAGCAGACCCAGCAGCTGTTCAACCTGGTCATGGGGCTGATCGCCGGCATCTCGCTCCTGGTCGGCGGCATCGGGATCATGAACATCATGCTGGCGTCGGTGCTGGAGCAGACCCGGGAGATCGGCGTCCGCCGCGCGGTCGGGGCGCGCCGCGCCGATATCCGGTTCCAGTTCCTGGTCACCGCGTTCTCGCTCGCGATCCTCGGCGGCATCCTCGGCGTCGCGCTCGGCCTCGCGATCTCGCGCGGCGTCGCGGCCTACGCCGACTGGCCGACCGTGGTCACGACCTGGTCGATCGCGCTGTCGCTCGGCGTGTCGGTGGCGGTCGGCGTCGCCTCGGGGCTGTATCCGGCGATGCGCGCCGCCCGGCTCGATCCGATCGAGGCGCTGCACGCCGAGTGAGCGGGCGGACATCGCCGCCACCGGTCGTGGTGGCGCGCTCACCGCGGCGCGGTGCGCGGCGTCGCGGGCGTGGGTGCCGATCGGTCCGGCGCCGCGGTGACCGAGCCGGTGGGCCGGACCTCCAGCTCGAGGTGACGCTCGTCGAGCAGGCGGCCGGTGGCGCGGAGCAGGGCCGCGGTGGCCTTCTTGTGGGCGAGCACCGCGGACAGCTCGGACAGCTGCGCGCTGGCGAGCTCCTGCTGGCGCTGCGCGACGAAGAAGTTGGACGAGCTGCCGTTGCGGAACTTGCGCTGCTCGGCATCGAGGCTGCGGGTGGCGAGCTCGCGGAACCGCGCGGCGGCGGTGACCTGGAGCGCCGCGCTGTGCTGGGTGCGGACGGCGTCGCGGACCGCGGACCACATGTCCTGCAGCGCCTGGTCGCGGCCGGCGAGCGCGACGCGCTGGTGGGCGCGCTCGATCTCCGCGCTTGCGCCGGCGGCGCGGCCGAGCGGGGCCCACGACAGGTTGAGGACGACGCTGTAGCCCGGTGCATCGGCCCGGCCGACCTGGCCGAGCGTGCCGGGGTAGCCGGCGTCCTGGCCGATCAGCGATCCGGACACGCCGATGTCGATCCGCGGCAGCTTGTCGTTGTCGGCCCGGCGGACGGCGAGCTCCTGGGCCCGGAAATCGAGGTCGAGCTGGGCGAGCTCCGGCCGGTGATGGAGCGCGACCTCGAGCATGTCCTCGGCCCGGTGGGCCTCGGCGACGAACCGCGGCAGCTCGGTGGGCAGGATCGGGCGGGCCCACTGCTCGCGCGGCAGGTGGACCAGGCTGCGCAGCCGGTCGGACGCCTGCTCGATCTGCTGCTCGGCGGAGACCAGCTGCAGCGCGCGCTGGGCGAGCGTGCTCTCGGCGGAGATCAGGTCGGACGGCGGCGTCATCCCGGCCTCGATCTGGCGGTGGGTGAGCGCGAGCTGGTCCTCGGCGAGCCGGTGCGACCGGAGGTCGAGATCGTACTGGTAGAGCGCCTGGACCAGGTCCCAGTAGGCATCCTCGGTCTGCTCGACGATCTGCGCCGCGGTGACCAGCAGCTGCTGGCGCTCGCGCTCGGACGCGATCTCGGCGCGCAGCACGTCGATCCGCGGCACCACGAGGTCGGGCGAGAACCCGCGGAGCAGCGGCTGGGTCACCGACAGCGAGACCGACGAGCGGTAGTTGAGCGGCTCGATCGCGGTGCGCGCCGTCGAGCGCGATCGGCCATTGAGGAAGTCGAGCTGGAGCTGCATCCCGGTCTGCAGCCGCTGGGTCAGCGACAGCGTCCAGTCCTCGTTGGTCGTGGTCACGATCGTCCCGGGGACGCCGGCCTGCGCCGTGAGCGGCGGGCTGTCGCTCCGGACGTGATCGGCGGACAGGCTGAGCGCCGGCTCGAACGCGGCGTGCGCGAGGGTGATGCCGAGCCCGGCGATCTGGACCGACTGGCGCTCGACCGCGAGTCCGAGGTTGTGGTGGACCGCGAGCCGCAGCGCCTCGGCGAGATCGAGCCGCCACACCGCGCTGGCGTCGACGCCGGCGGGCAGCGGCGGCAGCTCCTTCATGAAGTCGGGGGGCTCGTAGGCCTCGTCGGCGTGCGCGGGAGCCGACACCAGCGAGCCGATCACCAGGACCAGACCGATCGAACGCACCACCATGGCGCGCAGCCTACCCCGTTTGTCGCGCAGCTCCGGCGAGCGGAGCTGGCAACTCTGCGCCGGGCGCTACTTCTGCGAGTACGCGAAGCGGATCGCGGTGCAGACCGCCACCGCCTTGCCGTTGACCACGAACGGTCGGTAGCGCCACTCGCGCCGGATCGTGCTCTGGATCTTGTCGTCGTACGCCGCGTAGCCGGAGGTCCTGAGCAGGCTGACGGTGCTGATGTTGCCGTCGGCGCCGACGCACACCTTGTAGCTGCTGAATACCTTGTCGGTGCCCGAGCGGGTGATCGCGTCCATCGTGGCGGAATCGGGGGTGATGCTCTTGTCACCGCCGATCCGGTTGGCGTCGAGCGCGGCCGAGGCGACCACGGTCGGTGCGGCCGGCGTGGCCGGTGCGACCGGCACGGCCGCGGCGGGCACCGCCGGGGAGGGCGCGCTGGGCGGTGGGGCGGGCGCGGGCGTCGGGGCGGCGGCCGGGTGGTGGACCTCGGTGTCCGCGCTGCCGGCGTCGTTGCCATGCGCCGCGGGCTCCGGCGGGGCGACCACGGCGATCCGGGGACCGCGGTCCGGCTTGGCGGTGGGCGGGGCCTCGCTCGGGGGCCGGGGCGCAGTGCGGGTCGCCGCCGCCACGCTGATCGCGCGCGCCTTGCGCGGTGGCGTCTGATCGGGCTCGCGGTTGGCGGCCGCGCGCGAGGCCGTCGCGAGAGCGATCCCGGCGTCGGGCGGCGGGGCCATGGCAACCGCGGCGGCGGGCGCCGCAGGCGGCACGGAAGGCAGCGGCGGGGCCGCGACGGGCGCCGGGGCGACCGGGAGCGCGGCCACCGGCGTGATCGGTGCCGGCGCCGGGCTGCCGCCGCGGCCGGCGAGGAGCCACAGCACGAGGCCGGCGACCAGGGCACCGCCACCGCCGATCGCCAGCTTCTGGACCGGGATGCGGCGCGCCGCCGGGCCCCGTGGCATGTGCTCCCATCCCATCCGCGAGTCGGTCGGCGGGGTGCCGCTCGGCCGGGTCTGCAGCGCGGGGTGCGGCGCGCTGCGCACCGCCGCCTCGGCCGCGCTGTCGCCGATCACGCCGAGCGGGCCGCTCTGGCGCGGGATCGAGCTCGTCGTGACGCGCGGGCCGGCGCCGGTGCGCGGCGACTCGGTCCAGCTGTTGCCCGACACCGGCTCGTCGAGCGCGGTGGTCGGGGCGGTCGGCACGTCCTCGGCCGCGCCGGTGACGCGGCCGTCGAGCTCGAGCCACGGCTCGGGGCGCGGGCCGAACTGCTGGCGCATGTACGCTGCGATCGCCGAGGTCGACGCGGTGAGCGCGGAGCTGGTCGCAAACTGGTCGAGCGCGATCCGGAGCTCGTCCGCGGTGGCGAACTGCTGTTCGCGATCGGCGGCGAGCGCGCGCATGATGATGTCCGACAGCTCGGCCGGCAGGCCGGGGCGGCGGGTCTGCGGCGGCGCGATCTTGCCGTGGACGATCTGCTCCATCACGAGGTAGTCGTTCTCGCCCTTGACCATCCGCGTCGTGGTCGCGAGCTCGTAGAGCACGACGCCGAGCCCGTAGACATCGGCGCGGCGATCGACCTGCATGCCGCGGCACTGCTCGGGCGCCATGTACGACAGCTTGCCCTTGAGGCTGCCCGACCGGGTCTCCGGCCGCATCGAGGCCGACGCGACACCGAAGTCGACGACCTTGAGCGAGCCATCGTAGCCGACCAGGATGTTCGACGGCGACACGTCGCGGTGCACGATGTTGAGCGGCAGCTTGTCGACGCCGCGCCGCTCGTGCGCGTAGTGCAGGCCGGCCGCCGCGGCCGACACGATCGCGAGCGCGTAGCCCAGCGGGACGTGCGTGCGCTGGCGCGCCGCGTTCGACAGGATCTTGCGAACGTCCTCGCCGTGGACGTACTCCATCGCGAGGAAGTACTCGCCGTTGGCTTCGCCGATGTCGTAGACCTGCACGATGTGCTGGTGATGCAGCGTCGCCACGACGCGCGCCTCGTCCAGGAACATCCGGATGAACCGCTGATCGCGGGCGAGCTCGGGGCGGATGCGTTTGAGCACCACGTGGCGCTCGAAGCCCTCGATGCCATCGCTCCGCCCGAGCATGACATCCGCCATCCCCCCCGACGCCAGGTGTTTCAACATCACATATCGGCCTAGACGAGCGCCCATTGCATCCAACGCTAAAGGACTCGGAGGGAAATGGCCAATCATCATTGGGGTTGCGATACCCCATCGGTACCTCAACACGCGACTCCTAGATCTTCTGTGCTCGGTGAGCATCAGCGAGCAGTTGCGGGCGCAGGTGAACGCACATCTTGTCCGACGGCGGCTCGACGGTCGATCATCGCCCGGGACGGCGGACCGCGACCGGCCCGACCAGTCGGTGCGCAGGTTCCGCGCACGGCCTGCGCACCGCGCATCGCGGCCGCTCGTCCTGCGTCGCTGAGCCCGAGTCACGGCGGCGCGGAGGGCCGACCGGCCGGGCACGGTTTTTCTCACCTGTTCCACTTGCGGTTCGGTATTATCGCCGGGCGTTCCGTGGGGTCGGATGTCGCGTCCGGTCAGTCGGTTTCGCAGCGCTGTTCGGCCACGACCGTGTTCGAACACCACGTCGGCGAGCTCTCGGCGGCGAGCGCCCGTCGTGCGTCCAGCTGAATGGTCCTGATGACTGACAATCAATAATAATATCCAGCATGAGAGATCCGCTGATGGAGAATATGGAGTGAGCGACTCTGTACCCGGAGGCCGTACACAGCAGGGGTGCAAAAAACGACCCTCGACAAACTGCATGTGTTTCTGCTAACTATAAAAAATGCACAACTGGCGGACTGTGTATGGGAAAGCCTCATTTGAATTGGGAAGTAGGTACAGATGAACCGGACGAACGCTCTCGCTTGTGTCGTATGCCTGATCGTCGTCGGTGTCGCGCCTGCCGGGGCCGACACCAATGCAAAGGGGCCGGGCTCGCTGCGTATGCGATCTCGGCCTGACTCGGCCACTCCGCGGTCACCGCAGCGCGCGGGCAAACACGTCGCGCAGGCCGCCAATCCCGATCAGCCGGCTCCCCCCGGCGACCAGCCGCCCGCCGACAAGACCGCGGCCCAGGCGGCGGCCGCCCCGGCGGCCGAGGCTCCGGCCGGCGATCCGGCACAGGCCGACGTGACCCAGGCGGCGGGCCCCACGCTCACCGACGACGAGTTCGCCAAGCTCGCCGAGCAGGAGGCCAAGGAGGAGGTCATCGTCGTCACCGGCTCGACGATCGAGCGCAAGACGCTGACCACGCCGGCGCCGCTGACCGTGCTCAACCGCGAGGCGCTGATCGCGGCCGGCCGGGCGACGGTCGGCGACATCATCCAGATGCTGCCGTCGCAGACCAATGGCATCAACGCCCAGACCAACAACGGCGGCGACGGCTCGACCCGCGTCGACCTGCGCGGCCTCGGCGCCGCCCGGACCCTGACCCTGATCAACGGCCGCCGCGTGGTTCCGAGCGGCAACGGCGCCAACCCGTCGGTCGACATGAACATGATCCCGCTCGCTATGATCGAACGCGTCGAGGTCCTCAAGGACGGCGCGTCGGCGGTCTACGGCTCGGACGCGGTCGGCGGCGTGGTCAACGTGATCACGCGCAGCGACATCAACGGCAGCGAGGCCACGGTCTACACCGGCGAGTCGTCGCACGGCGATGGCTTCACCTACGACGCCAGCTTCGTGACCGGCTACAACACCGACAACAAGAACGGCAACGTGGTGTTCTCGGCCGGCCTGCAGCGCCAGAAGCCCGTGTTCGCCGGCGATCGCACGTTCTCGTCCTACGACATGACCTATGACTACGCCAATCACGTCGCGGTCCGCAGCGGATCGACCGCGGCGCTCGGCGGCCGGGTCAACGCCAAGGCGGTCGACATGAACGGCGACGGCAAGCCCGATACGATCAACCTGTGCGGCACGGGCGTGCAGTTCTGCACCAACAACGGGGCCGGAGGCTGGCGGCCGTTCGCGCAACCCGACGATCTCTACAACTACCAGCCGATCAACTACCTGTACACGCCGTCGTCTCGCTACAACGTGTACAGCACCGGCTCGTACAAGCTGCGGCCCGAGATCAGCACGTTCTACGAGGCCAGCTACATGAACCGGGGCAGCACTCAACAGCTCGCGCCCGAGGTGTTCAACAACGCGGTGCCGATCTCGAAGAACAGCATCTACAACCCGACGGGCGGCGACATCCTGGGCTATCAGCGCCGGCTCGACGAGTTCGGACCGCGGAGCACGGCGGAGGGCGCCAACAACTTCCGGATGGTCGGCGGGTTCCAGGGCACGGTGCCGAACGACGTCGACCTGTTCAAGAACTTCAAGTGGGAGCTCGCCTACGACTACGGCCGCAACGACACCAACGTGGTGAGCAACGGCAACCTGGTCAAGAGCCGGCTGGCGAACGCGGTCGGTCCGAGCTTCATCAACGCCAGCGGCGTTCCGACCTGCGGCACCCCGACCCAGCCGATCGCCGGTTGCGTGCCGATGAACGTCCTCGGCCCGGCCGGCTCGATCGACCCGACCGCCGCCGGGTACACGAGCTATACCGGCGTGCGCACCGGGTTCAGCGAGCAGCAGACCGCGTCGGCCAACGTGCGCGGCCGGCTGCTGACCCTGCCCAACAACGGCGACCTGTCGGTCTCGGTCGGCGGCGACTTTCGCAGGGAGTCCGGGGGCGCCACGCCGGACCCGCTGACCGCGAACGGCGACACCACCGGCAACGCCTCGACGCCGACCAAGGGCTCGTACAACGTGGTCGAGGGGTTCGGCGAGCTGTCGCTGGTCCCGGTCAGCCACAACGAGATCGCCGACTGGCTCGAGCTCAACCTCGCCGCCCGCGGGTTTCGCTACAGCACGTTCGGCAGCGGCGTGACCTGGAAGGCCGGCGTGCTGTTCCGGACGTTCAACGGGATCTCGCTGCGCGGCACCTACTCCACCGCGTTCCGTGCGCCGTCGGTGCTCGAGCTCTACCAGGGCAAGGCCGATGGCTTCCCGTTGACCGCCGACCCGTGCGACACCAAGCCGCGCGGCACCACGGTCATGCTCGATCCGATGGTGGCCGCGCAGTGTGCGCAGCAAGGCGTTCCGTCCAGCGCGGCGTTCGGCACCACCCAGCAACGCGCGGTCACCGGCGGCAACCCCGAGCTCAAGGCCGAGACCGCCAAGGTGCTGACCGCCGGCGTCGTGCTCGAGCCGCCGCAGATCAAGGGGCTGTCGCTGACCGCGGACTACTGGAAGGTCGACATCGCCCACGCGATCCAGACGCTCAACGCGACCGTGATCCTGGCGAACTGCTACAACCACGGCCTCCAGTCGTTCTGCGATCAGATCCACCGCAACCCGACGCTGGGCTACTCGATCGACTTCATCCAGAATACCGCACAGAACATCGGCGGGACCGCGACCTCCGGCGTCGACTTCGCGCTGTCCTACGACCACAAGCTCGGCGCGCTCGGCCGGTTCCGCGAGTTCGCCGAGGCCGAGTACCTGCTCAAGTACAACCTCGACAACGTGACCCAGGTCCTGCATGGCCTGGGCAACTACGACCTCGGCGCGCGGCCGCGGATCAAGGCCAACTTCGCAACCATGTGGCAGCACCCGGTCGGGCTCGGCGCCGGGTTCAACGTGCGCTACGTCGGCCCGTTCAAGGAGTGCGACCAGAACAACTGCAACGGCGGCGCACCGTCCCGCAGTGTGGGCACCTGGTCCAAGACCGACGTCTACGGCAACTACCTGTTCAAGACCCCGGCCGGCGCGACCACGCTGTCGGTCGGCGTCAACAACGTGATGAACCGGAACCCGCCGCTGATCTACATCGGCTTCCAGGCCGACTCCGACGCGGCGACCTACGACTACATGGGCCGGTTCGTCTACATGCGCATGACGCAGCAGTTCTGATCCGAGCGAAGCCGGCGGTGAACGTCATCGCCTTGGCGCGTCGCCGCCGCCGACGTCGTGGAAGTTGACGTCGACCGTCACGTGGATCGGTTCGACCTTGACCGGCTCGACCCGGACGGTCTGTGAGCCGCATGCGGCGAGCGCGACGGCGGCGATGGCTCGGGCGATCAGGGACGCGACGGGGGTCATGGCTCGGGTCATGGCTTGGTCCTCGAGGGCTGTGCGAACGGTGGCCGGCGCGCGGCGCTGCGCAGGCCGCGCAAGTTGATGGTGAGGTCGAGGTCCTGGGCGATCCGCTTGCCGTGGCCCTGCACGGTGATCTGGAGATCGGGGTCGCTGCCCGCGGGACGGAGGATGGCGGCGAGCTGCAGGTACTCGAAGTCGGCCAGCGTGGCCGCGATCCGCTGGTGCAGGGCGAAGCCGGTCGCCGAGGCCGAGACCTGCGCTCGCCACGCCGGATCGCTGAGCTGGAGTGTCCCCCGCGGCCGGGCGTGCAGCACGGCGCGCTGGAGCGACGCGCCGGTGGCCGCGATCCGGAGCGCGATCTCGCCGTCGAGCGCGCCGCTGCCGTCGGCGTGCCCGCGCGCGAGCGATCCCAGGACGCGATGGAGCGCCAGGTCGTGCGCGTGGATCACGAGATCGAACGGCCGGTCGGGTGCAGCGGCCGCCGGTTCGACGACGAGCTCCCCGCCCAGCGCGAGCGCGCGGCCATCGTCCAGCGACCAGCCGGCCTGCGAGTGATGAGCCCGGAGCTCGCCGGCGCCGACCTCGATCGGGCCCGGCCCGGTGGTCGCGGTCCACGTCGCGGTGTACCGGGTCGACGCGCCGAGCTCGACGGTCCCCGCCGGTTCGCGGACCCGCAAGCCTGCCCACCGGGCCTCGGCGGCGCGCCATTGCAGGGAGCGCCGCGCGATCAGCGTTCCGGACGGCGCGCGGAGCTCCGCGCCGCCGATCCGCGCCGCGCTCGCCGACCATCGCAGCGTGCGGGGCGGCGCGAGGTGGGCGTCGATCGCGATGGCGCGATCGGCGTCGAATGCGGCGAGCGACGGCCCGGCGAGCTCGACCGCGCTGTCGGAGGTCTGGGAGGTCTGGATCGACGCGCTGCGCGCGGTGGCGACCACGGGCCGGCGCGGGGTCGCGCGGAGTGCGCCGTCGACCAGGGCGAGCCGCCCGACGAACGGCACCCGGAGGTCGCGGGCGGTGGTGAGCGCGGCGCCGTCGTGGAGCTCCAGCTGCTCGGCCTGCGCGACGCCCCGGACGTCGAGCTGGAGCGCGGACAGGTTGCCCGTGAGATCGGCGGCGATCGA
>JBGQCL010000203.1:0-19661 GCA_041495365.1 Kofleriaceae bacterium
CCCAGCCCGCCCAGCCCGCCCAGCCCGCCCAGCCCGCCCAGCCCGCCCAGCCCGCCCAGCCCGCCCAGCCCGCCCAGCCCGCCCAGCCCGCCCAGCCCGCCCGCTCGAAGACCGCCACCTGCGCGACGTTCGCGGCGGCAGCAGCGTCATCAAGCCCGAGCAGATGGGGCAGGTCGCCTGGCAAGACGACTGGCTCGCTCCGATCTAGCCGATCACGCACCACCGGGGTAATCCGGGGTAATCGGCGGTCATGGTTTCGATCGTGCCGGATGCGTAGCGTTTGCGCATGACCGAACCATCCACCGAGAGCATCCAGCAGAAGCCCACCGCGCCACTCGATGTCCGGGCGCCCCACGGCAAGCGCGTGCGCGTCACGACCGGCACCGCGCTCGCCTATGACCCGACGCTGGCGCTGACCTTCGCCAACGCCATCCAGGCCGCCTACAACTACTACGACAACGGCACCCCGATCGCGCTCGACGGCTACACGATCGGGCCGTCGATCTACGTCTGGGAGCTCCTCACCAAGACGTTTTTCGGCTACGTCGCCACCGGCACGCCGCCGGGCAGCGGCATCCCGGAGCACAACCTGGTCGTGTTCCGCGGCACCCGCACCTCCGAGGAGGCGGCGTACGACCTGCAGTGGAGCATGACGCCGTGCACGCTGGGCGGTAACCCGTGCGGCAACGCCGCCTCGGGACAGTACAACTTCTATACCGGGAAGACCCTGCTGGAGAACAGCCTCTCGGCGTCGATGCTGGCCGCGGTCGGCTCGTTCGCGAACACGTCGATCCCGATCTACGTCTGCGGCCACAGCCTCGGCGGTGGCGTGGCCACCCTGGCTGCGCTCGACATCGTGCAGAGCCAGGCCTACGCGTCGGCCTCGCCGATCATGTACACGTACGGCGGCCTGCACGTGGGCGACGCGACCTTCGCCAGCACGTTCGCCGCCGGCGTCCAGGCCGCGTTTCGCGTGGTGAACCTGGCCGACTTCGTCCCTCAGCTCACCGGGCTCAGCGCCGACGATACGTCGTACGTGCACGTCGGCCAGCAGTGGTGGTTCATCTTCTACAACCAGTACTTGTGGCAGAACCACGAGCTCGCCATCAGCTACCTGAGCGCGGTAACCTCGTATCCCAGCGTCATCACCGACGGCCCGCCGCCCAACCTGCCCGCCGTGATCCTCCCGCCGCCGAACACCGCCGCGCGCCGGTTCAGCGCCGCCGAGAAGGAGGCCGCGACGGTGCGGTGACGCGATCCTCGAGCGGCGTGGCGGTGGACGCTCCGGGCGTGCGCCCCCTCAGCGCGTCGCGGCCTCGTAGGCCGCGGCCAGGCGCAGCACCGCGGCGTCGGCGCCCGGCGCGCCGATGATCTGCAGGCCGATCGGCAGCCCGGCGGCGGTCGTGCCGCACGGCACGCTGATCCCCGATGTGCCGAGCACGTCGAACATCCGCGTGTTCCGCATCAGGACCAGCTCGCGGGGGCGCAGCTCGTCGGGCCGCGCCGCGAGCTCGGCCACGCTTGGCGCCGGCACCGGCGTGGTCGGCATGACGACCAGGTCGACGTCGGCGAACAGCGCCGGCGCGGCGCGCCGCATGCGCTGGAGGTCGCGCCAACGGTCGACGTAGTCCGCTCCGGTCACCGCCTCGCCGGTGCGGATCCGGCGCAAGGTGTCGGGCTGGTAGCGCTCGGGTGTCTTGTCGAGCCAGGGCCGGTGGTAGGCGTAGGTCTCGGCGCGGGCCACCGTGCGGTCGTCGTCAACCGCGATCTCGACGTCGCGCAGCGTGGCGCCCAGGCCGGCAAGCACGCCGAGCGCGCGCTCGACCGCGGCAGCGACCTCGGGATCGAGATCGGCGAAGAAGTGCGATCGCGCGACACCGAGTCGCGGCGCCGGCGCGGCCGCGGCGCCATCGACCGCGGCGACGTAGTCGGCGGCAGGAAATGCGATGCTGGTGATGTCGCCCGGGTCGTAGCCGGCGATCGCCTGGAGCACGAGCGCGGCGTCGCGCACCGTGCGCGTCATCGGGCCGACGTGATCGTACGACCACGCCAGCGGGATCACGCCGCGCAGGCTGACCAGCCCGTAGCTCGGCATGAACCCGACGATGCCGCACAGCGCGGCCGGGATCCGGATCGAGCCCGCGGTGTCCGAGCCGAGCGCTGCGTAGCACATCCCGGCGGCGACCGCCGCGCCCGCGCCCGACGACGATCCGCCGCAGATGTGCGCCGGGTTGCGCGGGTTGCGGGTGACCGGGAAGTGGCCGATCGTGCCGCTGGCGCCGTACGCCATCTCGTGCAGGTTGAGCTTGCCCAGCATCACGGCGCCGGCGTCGCGCAGCCGGCGCACGACCTCCGCATCCTCGGCCGGCACCCGGTCCTCGAACAGCGCGCTGCCGCCGGTGGTGCGGACCCCCGCCGTGTCGATCAGGTCCTTGAGCGCGATCGGCACGCCGTGCAGCGGGCCCCGATCGCGCCCGCGGCCGAGCTCGGCCTGGGCCGCGCGCGCCTGGTCGAGCGCGAGCTCGCCGGTGACCGTGATGAACGCATGGAGCTCGGGATCGAGCCGCGCGATCCGGTCGAGGCAGGCCCGCGTCGCGTCGACCGGCGACAGCTGCCGCGCGCGGTACGCCGCGCCGAGCTCGGTGACGGTGAGCTGTGTCGGATCGCCGGAGGCGGTGGTCATGGCCGGAATCTACACCGCCGCCCTGCGGCGCTCCGATTGCGCACGCTACCGTCTCGCAAATCTGATGATTGCTGGACTTTTCTGGCGGAGCGGACGGGGCTTGAACCCTGCTCATGCAAGCCGAGATCATCAATCATCTTGGGATCCTGCAGTGACCACGCAGGCTTGCGTCGGGGCCGAATCTCGGAAGGTCCTCGCTGTTCCCGCCTGTCACCCGCTGGCGTGGCAGCCACGTGGCAGCGGGAATGGTGTGAAAATGGATTTCAAATTCGCAACCCCGAAGCTGGCTCAAGGCATGCGGGGGACGCGGGGCGGCAGAAGGTCCGATCGGTCGTGTCGGCCAGCTCGGCCTAGCCGATAGCCTGATCGTGGCAGCCTCGGTGTCGTTGACCAACTCGGCTCGCCAGTGGCGCGGTCGCAGCGCTCCTGTCGGCCCCCGACGTAGATCACTCGACGACGGTTGTGTTGACACGACGTGGATACGACAGGCTCATGGCGCTCATGACAGCCGGGCGCAGGGCTGCGCTCAGCGCGTCGGTGAGAGATGGTACGTTGATGACCAGAGCCATGCGGTGCGCGTGATCATGTTAGTCGCAGCGAAGCTGGAGGCCAGGAAAGGGCGGCGCCGTGGCTAGCGCCGGGTGGAGCGGGGACGTGCAAGGTCGGGAACAGCGCTCGCTACAACTGGGCGAAGCGCCAACAGTTGCACCGCCGCTGCCGCCGGAGGCTATCAGCTTCGCGACCGAGCGGCAGCGACACACGGGGTTCGTGGGCCGCGACGGTCTCCTGGCTCGGTCGACCAACTGCTGGTCGCGGACCGCATCGACCGCTGGGTCGTGGTGACCGGCGGGCCGGGGATGGGCAAGAGCGCCGCGCTCACGGGCTGGCTTGCCCGGCGCGAGGCGGCCGGCGACACGGTGCCGCATCACCATTCCCCGACAAGGTCGGCAACCTGCACGGCGCCCGCCGCGCGTACACGCTGCGCCACGCCGATGCCGGCGGCGGCGAGCGCTACCGGATCGCCGTGCTGCGCCTGATTGAGCAAGGCCAGGGCGAGGCGCAGGACGCCGCGCGGGATCTGTTCGATGATCTTGGCCCCCGGCTCGTGCTCGTGGTCGGCATCGCCGGTGGGCGTCCCTCCGACGATGTCAAGCTCGGCGATGTCGTCATCTCCACGCGGATCCACGACCTCACCGTCGAGGCGCGCAAGTCCGGCGAGGCGCCCGCGTATGCCATGACCAGCGGCCCTATCGACAAGGCCCTGGCAGCTCTGGTTGCCAACCTCGCGGATCGCGAGGACGAGCTCGGCGACTGGACGGCCGGCCTGCCGGAGCAGCCGCCGGTGAGCTGGACGAAGAAGGGACTGCTCTACGGACCGCCCGACTGGCAGCGCCAGCTGCGCGACACGCTGGAGCACCACCACGGCCGCCAGACCACGCCGCGCCCGCCTGCGTACGCGGCCGGGCCGATAGCCTCAAGCGATCGGCTGGTGAAGGATCCGGAGCTCCTGATCCCCTGGCTCCAGACCGCGCGCAACCTGCTCGCGATCGAGATGGAGTCCGGCGGCGTGTACCGTGCCGCCCGCGAGCGGTGTCCAATGCTGGCGATCCGCGGCATCAGCGACATCGTCGGGCTGAAGCGAGCCGACGCCTGGACCAAGTATGCGTGTGCCTCGGCGGCGGCCTTCACCCGCGCCTTCCTGCGCACGCGGCCGATCGAGCTGGACTCCACGACGCGCGACGCTGTGGCACCGCCGCATGCCACCAGCAAGACAGACTCGGCACCTGCGCGGCAGGATCAAGACTCGGCTCGCCCCGACCCTAGGAGAGGTGCATGACACGTGACGAGCTGTTGGACCGGCTATCGAAGCTCCTGCCATCGCAGTTCGAGCAGGTGCTGTATCGAGCGCAGATTCCGCAGGAACACCTCTCGGGGGCCACTGCTCCTCTGGGACTTCGCGCTGTCGAGGTGATGCGCTACGTCGAACAACAGAACCAGCTCGACCGGCTGGCCGGAATCGTCGAGTTGGTCGTGAATGGCGGCGGCGGGCAGGCCATACGGACGCGGATGCGTACAAGCCCCCCCATGCCGGCAACAGGGACGCTGCCGAAAGCAAGAGCGATCTGGCTGCTCCACGACTTGGCCCGACGACTGAAGAATTTCGCTGGGCGCACATACACCGATGAGAATTTTCGCAGTTGGCACGCCGACTGCGCGACCGCCCTCCGTAACATTTTCGGCCAGGATTCTCCGCACGTGGCCGAGTTCAACAAGGTCTCGTTCTCCCCCACGGCGTGCGTGAGTGGCCGTTGGTTGCCGGATGAACGTACGGCGATGCACGAGGGGGTGCAGCGCGGCGTTGCACTGCTTGAAGCTGGCGTCACAGAGATCGAAACGTTCTGGCCAGACGATACACCGGTAGCTGGCGGGCCGGACGTCTCCGCCCCAATGAGGCCAAATCAGTCTGACTCCAGCGAGACCAAGGGTTTCGGCCTATCTGTTCGAACTCTAACGCCTGCTGGCGATCTATGGGTGTTCGACTTTCAGGAAATGCACGAACTTTCACGCGGCGACAGGCGCATGACATGGATAAGCCGTGGCGAAGGACCGCAAGGCGCATCCCACTTTGCCGAATGGAGTATTAGCGGGAAACTTTCACTTAGCAGAGCTGCGGAAGGTCGACCGCTTGGCGAGAGCGATATTCCGGCAACATATGTGCGAGCCTTACGGGACAACATTGACGCGATCCTTGCCGTGCCCGAGGCCTCGATCATCTTTACTACAAAGTTGTCCGCCCGATTCGATGCACCACCAAGAGCGTCACATCCACGCGATGCAATCTTATGGGAGTTGGAACATTTGGCACTCATGATCCCTTTGTACGTTAGGGTCCTGCAGCATTCTGCTTCCAGAAGTGGCACGGAGCATATTCAATTTTCAATACCAGAGGAGTGGCACACTCACGGTCCACTCTTTTCTTTTGACTTGGAGGTGAAGGAATTCTATGAAGCATATGTACTTGCGACGCCGTTGAAAAACTATAAGCACGAAGCGCCGATAACAATCGCGAATCTAAAGAAGGCCGAGAGCCTCGCCCTTAGAGCAATTCGTTCGCTGAAGCCTGCGGCATGGCCCGAACTTCAAATTCTGCCAGTTCAACGATAGAATTCATCGGTCGATAGGAGAGCACGATGGCCGGAGTAATGGCTCGAAGGGGGTTCAACTATCAAGACGGCGTCCTTGTGCTGAGAGCGCTCGACCACGTGATCGCGAAGCGCCGCGCATTGATCGCAGAGCAACAGGAACCGGAGGAGCCGACATTCTTAGTGGAAGCGATCGCCATTGGTTCCACCAATGGACCAGACTGGGATCTCCAACAACAGACGCCGTCGAACGGCTTCCTTGTTTTGGAGGAGGTCAAGAGTGGGCCAGTGGTACGCGAGCATCGACTGACATTCTGGCAGCGCGCACGTCGGACATTAGCTACGGCCAGCCCAAACGCAACGGCTATCCGGCTTACCTTTAATCCAGAGCGACCGCCCGACAATCTCGATCGTTGGCATGAGTTGGCTGTATTGGCTCAATCTGAACCTGCCAATAACCTACCAGCTGCAGTGAGATCATCGGCAACACTTGCACAAGAAGCGCTGTATATGCTCACGTCGCACAATGACGACTCTTCAGTACCTCTGAGTGAAATTACGGCGCGGATGATATTGTCTGGATTCGAAATTAATGAAGGACCGCCAGAGTCCACGCTTCGAACAGCGATCGAGGGACGTCTTCGCCTTCTAGCACCAGATGCCGGTATTGAGTCGCTCTATGACGCCATAACCGGATTCGTAGCCCGGCGCGCATCTTCGTTGATAACTGCGGAGCACACGTTTCGAGCGTCGGACTTAGAAACAAAAGTAGAGCTATTACGTCGACTCGCAGCGATCGAGCCGGCTAGCTTGCGGCTCTGGGAAGAACTGCATCGGCAATCGAAGCTGACCGAGCCGACTGCTCGTGCCGGGACCAATGGCCTATCCTATCAGTCCTGGGAATCGCTGCAGCCAGACATCGCGGCAACAATCGCTAGCAAACCAACAGCCAGTCTCGCGTTGATTGGAACTGGCGGCCTCGGAAAATCCGTGATATTGGAAGAACTTCGCAGCCAGGATACCAGAGAAGATACTGATATAGTATCCGTTGCAGGCTCGACACTGAAAGCAATCACGCCAAGTGCATTGCTCGAAGCCATACAGCTGGGCATCTTTCTCGCCGAATCTGTGGGGCGACGTCTTCATCTCTATGTCGATAGTCTTGAGTCCCTCGGTGAGGTAGATGTAACTGCGCACGCATCTGTGCTAGGGCGTATTGCCACATTGCCATCAGCTAGCGTGCGACTAAGTTGCCGGACGCCGACATGGATCGGTATCGAACGAACGGGATCAATAACAGGACTCCAGCGCTTCGACTTGCGTGAATGGGATCTCCTTCTTGTGAAGAGCCTCATTGGTGCGAGTCATCGCCCCGACATCGGCGAAGACCTAATCCATCTCCTTCGAACGCCACTGCTTCTCGATATCTTTCTGCGCACCTTTGGCCTCACAGAGGCAGTGCCAAGCGGGCTACACAGCCGCCATTCTGTACTTGCTGCTTACTGGCAGCGGCGAATACTTCCTTCGGCAGATCCGGCAGCACCCGCACGACGAGCAACCCTGGAACGTCTGGCCGCCGAGGAATGCGGGGGCCGGACGGCTCACGCAGGCACGGAGCCAGCACTACCGCAACTGGAATCAGAGGGATTGCTTTCGTCACATTTGGGTCGCTTCAGATTCCGCCACTCATTGTTACGCGACTTTACGGTCGCGCAATTTGCATTGGAACACTCTGTTTCAGTTGTCGACCTCGTTGCGGTGCTCAGCCAGGTCGCCGACGCGCTCGTTCGGTTCGGCGTTCTGCGAGCCTTGACGGAGGCGATTTGCCCTACCGAAGTAGTTGGCAATTTTACTGCTGCAGAAATTCTTCCGGCGCTCGCACAATCCTCCCTGGAGCACGATCTTGCAGTCGTACTTGGTGAGCTAGAGGATGTCGATCGCTTGTTTGCACAGGGAGATGAGACCGAAATTTTCACGGCAGCTCTTCACGGCAGCTCTGGGAGCGGAGGCATTCGCGCAGCGCGTAATTGCTTCCGCTCAACTCGCGCGGAATGAGAGCTGGCTTCGTTTGCTTGCACGACGTCCAGCAAGCATCACGTGGTCGGAGCGTCAGCCGTGGGTAAACGCTGCTGTGCTTAGGCAGATTGCTGACCTTGCAGAGGTATGTGCTCGCCGGGATGAGCCCCGTACCAAACTCGATCCGACTTATGCCGCGATCGGTCGCCGCCTCCGTGAGTGGTCCCGAGTGGCGCGCCTTCAGGCAGATTTCTCCGTGGATGGCGGGTTCCCTGCTGGTTATCTGGCGTCGCGCATAGCGGCGTTAGAACCAACAGATGAGACCATACTATGGTTCACAGAGGTGGCACCGATCGGGCCACGAGCGCGGTGGTGGATTCTTCATGCGCTCCCTGATCTGATGCATGTCGCGGCGATGAAAGGCGTATCCCTGAACGGCGCTGCCCTAGAGCACGCCTATCAGGTAGCGGGCAACCTTTATCCGGCACAGGGCGAACTGCATCTTCCGAAAGTAGGCGATGAGTTTGCCGCTGTTAACATTGCGCTCCTTGGCGAAGGTAAGAAGAATCGAATGGGTCTCCTGCAGGCAGCGCCAGAACGCTTCGTCCCATTGGCGCTTATGATGATGGCAGGATTCACGACAGAAGAACAAGAAGACTCAAGACGACATGTTGAGGAGATGTTTGCAAACCTGCAAGAGGAGCTCGACTCCTCTTCCGAGGGCAATTCCTCGAAGGAAGACGAGCACTCAACATCGGTGCCACACTTTCTTAGAGATATCCCAGGCGGCGAATCAGCCTATCAGACCGCATCCGACGCGCTACGAATCTCGGGCACCTCCACGCCGACTCTTCGCGGCGATCTTCGTAGTGATGCATATTGGGAGTACAGACGGCGAGGTGCTCGCGCTCTCGTGCACGGCCTGCAAACTATTGTAAGTGAAACTGCAACACGTTCAGATGAGGGTTGGAACTCATTGTGGGCTGCGATTGAGAACTCGACGTCAACCCTTGGGCGGATCATTGTACTGGATGAGCTGATTAGCGAGTCAATAAGTGTTCACGACGAGGTCATTGATAGTATTCTTGCTCACCCTGATCTGTATGCTGTTACCGAGACAGCGCCGTACATTGGCGTTGCACTGCGTCGACGCTGGCCTGAATGGAACGAGTCTGTGCGCGCAGCGATCCTCAACAACATCATGAATGGTGGATATTCGGATGCGGACCCGATTTTGGCACGCATCGATCTCCTATCTGCCATTCCCGAGAATGATGTACCACCTGCATTCGTTCCACTCCTCTCACTGCTGCGGGACAAGGGCTGGACTGGTCCAAAAATCCCTGGACGTCACAGGAGTGGCAGTGCTGCTGCGCTTGAGCTTGACGACGAAATGCGGAACAAATTTTTACCATTGCCAGCCGCACTCTCACCCGAGTGCGCGGAGCGATGGAGGGCGCTGCGATTGAGCGAAAGTATTGATGCCGCACAAGGCACGTCATCGCTTGATGACATGATAGTAGTTGCTCGCAGTGTAGTCGATTGCCTGCCAGCTCCGGCAGCGATAAGCGGTGCTCTCTGGATGATGCACTCGGTGATTCGTGTGCTTCATCATCTTCGTGAACATCGTGACTCGTCAATTAATACCGCGGCCAACAGTGCGCTTACTGCGAACGAATTGGATCTGTTTTGGGCATGGTTTAAGTCCATTATTGATCCGATCACCAATGAAGACTTTCCAAAGTCCGAACAATCTTTGAAACCTGGCACATCTTTTACACCGCTTAATCATCCCTGGGCCATAGCGATGGAGGGGGCAGATGCCACATTGAGCCTCGCTACGGGGACGCGTCGCCGAGAGATGGTAGATGAGTACTTTGCCGAGGTTGCCAGACGGAGATCTATACTGGATGCTCCCTTGCTTCGTCAATTGTTGATAAATACCAGTCAATGGTTTGCGACATCTGAATCGCGCATCCTGCTGCATGATTTTCTCGTATCTACACGAAGCGGTGTGGTGCTTCATTGGTCACTCCCGCTCGTTCAAGGATTTGGACCAGTCGAACAGCAGTTATTGTTTCGACAGTGGCTTACAGCCGATGTCTTGCCGCGCGATGAAGGCACATTGGAATTTGCTGGCGACGCCGGTCAATTTTATGGCGCAATGGCCGTTAATCCTAATGAGCAATCTCCGTCGCTTCAACGTAAGCTTGCTGAGGAATGGTTAGCGGATCCACCGAGGACTGGTCTTCTTGCTGATCCAACATTCTTTTGGGAATGGGCCACTGGATTGGCGTTCGGTGTCAACGAGGTGCTACGGGTCCACGTCCCTTCCGAGTTTTGGATTATCGACTATTCGGAATTTATGGAATCAATTTGGAGCGGAATGAGTCGTGCACATGCAAAAAGACCTTTGCACAAGACGTTCTCTTTGTTTGCGTTCGCTCCGCTATTTCGACTTGACCGAGCCGAGGTAAATTCGACAGATTCTTTCAGACTCCAGTCTCTGTGGTGGAAGTCATTGACGCCATTCCTGGTCCGGGTCCTTCGCGAAGGTGACGCCGCCGAGGTGAACATGGTTACCTTTAACCTTCGAGACGCGCAGGCGCTGGTTGGAACCACACCTGCGCAACGTGGCCAACTTGCTGACGTGCTGCGTGATCGCGTCGATTCTGACGGCCCAGCTCTAATGGCTACTCCCCGTGCGAGTGGGGAGGAGGGCTGGGATACCGCCTTAGAATACGGATGCAAATTGCTTGCAGAGATTGGTGTTGCGGCGGATACCTCGGAGGAGCTGCGGTCAAAGGTCTTCGGCATCCTTACTACTTGGGCTGCGCCGCCGTTGAGCATTCGTGGCGCATTGGATGGCGCGCAGCGAGTCCGCAAACGGGTGATATAAGGTCGAGAACCGCCGTTGCAACAGGGCGTCGTCGCAGTGACCTCGACGTATCCGTCCGAAGGAGGGCGCATGGCGGCTCGCTCGGGAGTAGGAGATCCTCGCCGGTCCCATGCGCCGAGGACGCGAGTTATGGGTCTCGACCATCGCCGAGTTCGAGCGAAGCCAGCTGACGCAGAAGAGCTTCGCGCAGCGGGCGGGATTGCGCTGGCGACGCGGCAATGGTGGCTCGCCAAGCTGCGCCGGGAGCGGGTGTCGAGCGTGTCGCTGGTGCCGGTCCGTGTGATAGCCTCGACCGCGCCTACAGCGCGGAGCGAGATGCCCGGCCGACGGCGCGATCGAGGTCGAGCTCAGGTCCGGCGTCCGGCTGCGCTTGGCGGCCGGCGCGAATCTCGACTACGTGTATCCGGTGCACGAACCCCGTTCTGGCGTGATCGATCGGCGAGGCGCATCGTGAGTTACGATGTCAGACACGAAGGCGATCTGGCGATCACGCGTGGCAGCGTGGCGCGCGAGCGGCAAGACGGCGGAGGAGTTCAGTGCGGGCCAGGGATTCGCGGTGGGCACGTTGCGCTGGTGGTCGTCGCGCCTCGGGCGTGAAGGCACACCGGCATCAGTGGCGAGCTCGGGCATCCGGCTGGCCAAGGTGGTGAGGTCGACTGAGCCGGCGGCGGTCGTCGCGCCGAGCGGGCGGGGCGCGATCATCATCGAGATGCACGATGCCCGCGTCCGGGTTCTGGTCGAGGCTGGCGTCGATCGCGCGACGCTCTCCACCGTGCTGGAGCTGGTGGGCAAGGGAGGCGGCCGATGATCCCGCACGGCGTCGAAGTGTTCGTCGGGCTCGACCCGATTGTTTCGTGGGTTCACCGGTCACATCCAAGCCGACGCCAAGAGCGTCTACGACTTCCTCTACAGACCACCGGACAAGAACCTCCGATGTTTTGATGACGATGCCGACCCGGCTGGGTGCACCGAGGTCGGGTGCTGGAGTCACGCCAGACGACCGATCTGGGAGACCGCGGTCACGACCAAGGACGCGATCGCTCGCGAGGCTCTCGCGCGGATCGCGCGGATCTTCGCGCTCGACCGCACCTGGAAGGGCAAACCGCCCGAGCACATCAAGGCGATGCGCGAGCTCCACCTTCGGCCCCACGTCGACGCGTACTTCGCGTTCGTCGAAGCCGCGTACGAGAAGGTGAAGCACCAGCGCGGAATGCTGCGCTCGGCCCTCGGCTACTCCGTTCGGCAACGCGGCGCGTTGACCCGCTTCTTCGACGACGGACGCCTCAAGCTCACCAACAACGACTCCGAGCGCGAGCTGCGCAGGGTGGCCACCGGCCGAAAGGCCTGGATGTTCATCGGCAGCGACGATCACGCCCAGGCCGCTGGCAATCTGCTGACCCTGGTCGCGTCCGCGCGACTGCACAAGCTCGATCCCGAGGTCTACCTGCGCGACCTGTTCCGCGTCCTGCCCCATTGGCCCAACGGCCGCTTCCTCGAGCTCTGCCCCCGCGACTGGGCTGCGACCTGCGCTCGCCTCGACCCCGCCCAGCTCGAGCAAGAGCTGGGACGACTCGATATCCCCCCGCCGCCCTCGTCGGAGCAGCCGGCCTCGGGCTGAGCGAATCGCCGTCGTCACCTGCTCAAGGTGCCATCACCCGCCATCGGCTGGAAGAACGGGGCTCGTGCACCGGATACGAACTAAACGCGGCTACAACTCTGCTTTCCTTCGCCCTACGCATAGGGGGCGGCTCAAGCGGTCGCGTGGTGGCGAATGCGTTCCCGACTGTGTACCAGGCTGCAGCCGCTGGCCGCTTGTGGGGCCTGCCATGGGAAGAGATCGAGAGTCAGATGCCAACGATTTGGCAGTGGTGGGACAAGTGCGAACGGCTGATTCAAGCGGTCAGCAGGCACTTCGCAAGAGTCGGTGAGGCGCCAGGGATTGTCTTCGCAACGTTCTCTGATCCGATGGTCTTGGATCGTGCGCTGCGATACATGAGGTCGAGTTACGAGGCCCGCGACCTGCTACGCTCAATGTTCGCTGCACTGTCAACTGGCGACCTCCCAAAGGCTCAACGCGCGGTAGTCGCGCGCCACTGCTCCGACGACTCGTGAGCAGTCACGCGGGCCAGAACTCGACATGGTTCCTCCTGAACCCCTCGCCTTGCAGGGCCACCGCGCGATCTACCGACGCGCCGCGCGCCTATTCTCGGCAGCTCGTGCTCGCGTGGGCCGACGGAACGTACTTGACTACCCCGCCCAAGACACCGGCGACTGGCCTGCCTGCCCCGCCGCCGATGAACGCGCCGCGCGATCGCGGCCAAGAGCGCGGAAAACGCTTCCGAGATCCCACGGTCCCACGTGGTCTCGTCGGTCGTCGTTTGGAACAGATCGACGGCCACACCGCCGATCGCTACCTCGGCGATCGTCGAGCCGAATCCGACGGTCGCGTAGCCGGCCGCGCGTGAGCCAGCGGTCGCTGAAGCATGGCCCGCTGACAGGCCCGTCGTCGTACCGCGCACGATCTTCGATGCCAGGGAAGCCCCCAGCCGCGGCAGCGACGCCCTCCACGGCGGTGCGGGCGTCCAGGGTTCTCACTTCGAGTCGTCGATGACCTCGGTGATCGTCGAGGCGACCGCGGCCTTTTCGAGCCAGCGCTTCATCTGCTCCAAGTCCTTCTGCGCCAGGATGCGTTCACGCGCGGCGTCAGGCACGGCGACGCCGCGAACGCGGAGCACGGTGAGCAAGGCATCCGCGCGCCCCTCGGCGCGCGCATCTTCCCAGCTTCTTTGCATGGCCATGATGAACTCCTGCTCGTCGGGGGTGCGGCTCGAGTCCTGCCCGAGCACGTGCTGGAAGCTTAGCAGGACCGGCTCAGCTATGGCGCGCTCGTATGCATCCCGAGGAAGCGCGGCCAGTTCTCTGACCGCAGGCGCCAGCAGCGGCCCGGCCGCCATCAATCGGACCAGGAGCGTCGTGCTGTCTCGCGGCAACTCGCTGGCCACCACGATCCCGACGCGAAGCACGTCATCGCCGAACAAGTAGATCCCCGCGGGCCAGGATGGCGAGCGCTCCAGCTTGAGCTTGGTCAGAAGGGTGATCGGCGCGCCCGCGGCGATGATCCAGAGGAACGGGGCCACGGATCCCTCGGCCGCTTGCTCGTCGCGCTTCTTGCTCTCCGATCGTGCTTTGCGCACGCGTTGCTGCCAGGCAGCGAGGTGCTTGGTCAGACACGCGCGAAACTCCTCGGCGTTGGGCGCGTCACTGTAGACCTCGATGATGCAAGCGACAGCCGCGAGCAGGCCGAGTAGGCCGAGACGGTCACGCTCTGCTTGCCGCCCGGGATCCGGCTCGTGACGGAGGTCGGCGTACTGAGTCTCCGGGTTGATCGCATCCTGCGCGACGGTCAGGCCGGAAGGGCCGAGGGCCTCTTGGCCGATCTGCTTGGCGACGTGATCGAAGCGATTGCGCATGACGACCCCCGCAGCGTGCCACGACTACGTCCCGCTCCAAGAAACCGCAAGCAGGGCCGAGATCTCTCCTCACGTAGAACGTGTGCCCTTGCGACCGCCACGTGAGCTCGCACGGGATCATCGAGCGCAGCTGGTGCTGTGCGGACGAGGCGATCTCGTGCCGCTTGCCTATGGACTGCGCCGTCGAGCATTCGACGGTGACACGCCGTTCATCGTGTGCGACCCACACCGGGGGAATACGCCCGCATCGGTGAGGCCGACGATCCCGAGATCGGGGCCCGGCGGCAGCGCATCCTCGACGTCCTGGTGGAAGCAAGCCCCCAGACGCAGCGCCAGCACATCTTCGACGTCCTGCTGGAAGCAAGCCCCAGACGCAGCAGCAGCTCATCGAGAAGGGGCAGTCGGGGGCCGGCTGACCGAGGCACGTGCCTCCTTGCGCCGCGTGCTCACGCGCCGGCAACTCACGCCGAGCACGGACGAGAACGCACGCATCGAAGCGTACACCGAGCTTGCGACCTTGGAGCGTTGGCACGATCGAGCCGTCACCACGGTCAGCGTTTCGGACGCACTGGGATAGCCGACCGGCGAGGGGGCGCTAGGAACCGATGTAGCCGGCGTCAGATCGTTCGCGTACGTCATTGTCGGTTCAGCGAGGGTTCTCCGCGGGTTAGCCAGCCAGTACCATCGTGGCGGCGTTGTCGGAGGCGCGATCCAACTCGGCGGGCCTGGCCTCGTGGTGGGGCATCGCGCCTGCTCAGCGCCGCGAACGACGGCGCGATCGCCACCGTGGCGGCCAGCGACAGCAGCGGCGGCACGGCGACGAACGACAGCGACCGGCCCGGCGGCGGGTAGACCACGAGAGCGCGGTGGGCTGTCACCACCGGCCTTGCAGGGGACCACTTCCACCGGGATCAGCGGGACCCGGACCCACCCTACAGGCCGCTCGCCGGGGATCCGCGGACGCGGTCGATCGCCCACGGCCGCCTCAACCAGGATGCCGGAGCCCTCGCCGCGTGCGTGATCGCCAGCGGCGCGTCGCTGTTCGGCCTGCGCCACGAGCTGCCGTTCCCTGGGCGAGCGAGCCCGGCCCGCTACTCAGAGGTCCCCCAGCTCCGTGAGGAGTTGATGGAGGGCGCGGCGCAGCCCGCGCGGATCGCGGGTCCGCGACCACGCGACGCGGCCCCATGGAGCGCGTTCGTGATCGGGTCCTCGACGGAGCCTGCGGCCATTTCTACTACCGTGTTACTACCGCCTCGTAAGATCCTATTCTCTTTCGGCTTTTCTGGCGGAGCGGACTAGACTTGAACCCTGCTGGCGCAAGCCGAGACCTCAACCATCTCGCGATGCTGCAGTGACCACGCAGGCTTGCGCGCCGCCGGTGTCCTGGTTCGCCCCCCCTGATCCCGCCTGTTTTCGCCTGGCGTGTCAGCAACGTGGCAGCAGAACTCGTTCGGCCGACGGCGCACCAGCTGCACGAAAATGGATTTCAAGTTCAATCTGGGAACGCGCTCGCAGTGCGAAGGGAGGCTCAGGCGGCGACGAGCATCTGCCGGTCTCGGCTACCGAGGCTGCGCCGGGGAGCCACCTCGAGCAGCTTTCTACCGATCCGCCGGTCGGTGACATACGCTCGCGTTCGTGCCTACGGTCGTGCATGGCGACTTCGAGTGGGACGAGGCGAAGGCATCGAGCAACGCCGCGAAGCACGGCGTGAGCTTCGCGGAAGCCGCGCTCGCCATGAAGGACCCCTTCTCCCAGGACTTCGACGATGAGCTGCAGCCTGCGAACCTCGTGACGTTGGCAGCCGCGCCATCCGGGCGTATCCTCTACATCGTATCCACCGAAAGCGACCACCGCATCCGCATCGTCAGCGCGCGCGATGCCACGCGACATGAACGACGACTCTATGAAGAAGCCGAATGAGCCCAGCGCGGCCTCTCTCGAGGAGATGCCCGAGATCAGCGAGCCGCGGTTTCGTCGTCGGCCAGGACGCGGCCACCACACGGGCCGCAGCGTGGGCGAGATCGTCGCCATCGACGCCGAACTCTGGCTGCACTTCGGCTCCGCCGAAGCGGTCAACGACGCGCTTCGCCACGTGGTCGCGGAACGGAAAAAGGCATCTGGCTCCTGAGTCACGTCGACGAGCCCGTTCTGCGCGAGCGACAGTGCGCTGCGTTCATGGCGACAGCTGACGCGGCTGGAGGGGCTCTCGACGCCGGGCGGCGATCGCGAGATCTTCGTGACCGCGTCGTGTGCCAGAACACGATCAGGCCAAACCATCTGGAAGCATCACGCCTTGCGGCTCGACGCTCCCGGGCCGGGTCGGCCGAACCGGGGCCTGCGTGCGGTAGGATCGCCGGGCATGTCGGTCGCGCCGCTTCAGTTCTCCTGATGCTCGTGTTCGCGGGCTGGGTGAACCGCCGCCAGCTCGAGCTCCTCGAGTACGTCCAGGAGGAGAACCGCGTCCTGCGCGAGCAGCTCGGTAGCCGGCGTCTGCGCTTCACGGACGCCCAGCGCCGCCGGCTCGCGACAAAGGGCAAGGCGCTCGGCCACCGCGCCCTGGCGCAGCTCGCCGGCCTGGTGACGCCCGACACGATCCTGCGCTGGTCCCGCGAGCTCATCGCCAAGAAGTACGACGGCAGCGCTCGCTACTACTACCGCGCCGCGGCGTGACCCACCGGTCGCCGTGCTTGCGAACGTCGCCGGCGATCGGCGGCACACAGCGATACGCGCCGTCGTCGTGGTGCTGCCTCGCCGATGATCCGCGAGACACCGCCGGGGGCAGGATCCGAGCGATCGAGGCCACGGATTCCGATCGAAGCCGCGAGGCTGCGATCGGTCCGAGCTGCGCGGGACGCCTCGTTTTAACGCGTTCCCCTCCGATCGACAGCTGGCACAGGACGGGGATGACGGGGAGCCGAGCGGCTGCCGGCCGACGGATGGATCAGTTGGGGCGCGCGGCGAGCTCGGCGTCGCGGAAGGCGACGAAGGCGGCGCTTGCCGGCTCGGACTTCTTGACCAGGCGGCGCAGCGCGGACTCGAAGCGCGGCGGGGTGAACCGGGCCGGCCAGTCGGGCTGATCGAGATCGAACACGGCGAGGGCCTTGGCGTTGGTCGAGCGGTGGCCCTCGTGGCATTCGCCGCAGTTCTCGGCGAGCGCGTCGTGCGCGGCCCGGCGGACCTCGGCGCGCGGATCGGGGGCGGGCTCGCGAGCGGCGACGGCCAGGGGGGCGGCCTCGGCGGTGCGCGGTGGCTCGGCGGCGCGCGCTGGCTGTGCGGTCGGCGGCTCGGCGGCGCGCGCTGGCTGGGCGGTCGGCGGCTCGGCGGCGCGCGCTGGCTGGGCGGTCGGCGGCTCGGCGGCGCGTCGGCGCGGGGGCGCGGGGGCGCGGCGGGCCTCGTCGCCGGCGCAGGACAGCAGCAACACCGCGAGCAGGAGCGGCCGCATGCCGCCAGTCTAGCTCCCGCGGCGCGCGGCGCGCAGCGATTCGCAGCGTCCGGGGCGCGGCGGCTGCGTCAGCGTCGGCGTCGCAGCCGGCGCGTGAACGCCGCAGCTTCCGGAACGCCGGCGAGGCCGGTGGCGGCGAGGTAGACGGTGCCGAATGCCGCGATCGCGGCGATCGCGGCGAGCCAGATCGGGGCGCCCGCGGCGGTTGCGAGCTCGCCGGCGAGGTAGCCCAGGGCGCCCGCGGCGGCCGCGGCAGCGAGGGCGCCGAGGCCGAGGCGCACCGGGACCGGGACCGGGCCGATCCGCCGGGCGAGCCAGCGGCGTAGCAGCTCGAACTCGATCCAGGCGGCGGCGCCGGCGCTCGCGGTGAGGCCGAACGCGCCCCAGGCAGGGGAGTAACCGAGGCGATCGCGCAGCGGCAGGGCGAATGCCCAGCCCAGGGCGGCGGTGATCGTGACCCGGACCAGCGCGGCGCGCAGCGGGGGGCGGGGGTCGCCGAGCGCGTAGAACGCCGAGCCGAGCAGGCGGCCCTGGGTGCCGGCGGACAGGCCGATCGCCGAGCCGGCGAGGATGATCCAGACCGTGGTGGTGTCGCCGGCGCCGAACCGGCCGGTCTGGAACAGCAGGGCGACGATCGAGCGGCCGATCGCGACGAACGCGACCGCGGACGGGACGACCAGGAACACGATGCGGCGCAGCGAGCCGCGCAGCCGGTTCTGGAGGTGCTCGGCGCGCACCGCGTCGCCGCCGGTCGCGCTCGACATCTCGGGCAGCTCGGCGGCCGACACCGCCATGCCGAACAGGCTGACCGGCAGGAGGTAGAGGATCTGGGCGCTGGAGATCGCCGCGAGGACGCCGGCGCCGAGGAAGCTGGCGAACACCTGGTCGATGTACCCGGACAGCTGGACCGAGCCGCGGCCGAGCAGGACCGGCACGAACGCGCGCAGCGTGGCGGCGACGCCGGGGTCGCGGACCGCGAGCGACGGCCGCAGCGAGCCGAGCAGGCGCGCCACGGCCGGCAGCTGGACCCCGAACTGGGCCGCCGAGCCGATCACCGCGCCCCACGCGATCCACAGCGCGATGTCGCCGAGCGCGGCCGGATCGCCGCGGCCGGCGAGCCGGCGCCCCGCGATCAGCGCGGCGGCGATCAGCGCGGCGTTCCACACCACCGGGGAGACGTACGACAGGAAGAACCGGCGGTGGCTGTTGAGCACGCCGAGGCACCATGCCGACATCACCAGCAGCGCCACGCCGGGGAACAGGATCTGGACCAGCGGGACGGTCGCGTCGCGGGTGGTGCCCTGGAACCCGGGCGCGAGCAGGTCGACGAGCGGGCGCGCGGCGAGCACGCCGGCCAGGGCGAGCGCGCTGGCGACCAGCGCGAGCAGGCTGCCCACCGCGCGGGCGACCCGCGAAGCGTCGTCATGGCGGCCCTCGGCGCGCAGCCGGGCGTAGACCGGGATGAACGAGGCCGATAGCACGCCCTCCCCGAGCAGGTTCTGGAGCAGGTTCGGGATCCGCATCGCCGCGCGGAACGCGCCGGCCGCCGGGGACAGGGCGAGGTAGTGGGCGAACACGCGCTCGCGCAACAGGCCCGCGATCCGGGACAGGAAGATGCCGGCACCGACCGCGAGCGCGCCGCCGAAGCGACGGGGCGGCGCGGGCGGGGACATCGCGAAATTGTCCTGCGAGAACGGGCGCATCGCAACCCACCGGGGTCGGGATGCAACGCGCCGGCCCCGAGGGGTATTCGCAGGCCGCCGAGGGCCGCCCGGGCCCCTGCGCCATCGTGCGGCGCGACCGGCGTGCGACGCCGCGCCGGTCTCATTCGCGGCGCGCAGTCGCGACTGCGAGTTTCACTTCGCGGTCGCTGGCTGTCTCAAGCCGTCGCAGTCCGGATCTTCACCCTGCCATGGATTGTATATGGCAGTATGTGTCGGACTGCAGCAGGCCGGGTCGGTCAGCAGCCGCAGAACGAGCTGGTCGTATTGCTCCATTCCGTACAGGC
>JBGQCL010000204.1:0-19549 GCA_041495365.1 Kofleriaceae bacterium
CCCCGACGCCGCCGCCGGCCGAACAGCCCGGGCCCGAGGCCCCGCCGTCCGCGCTGTCCGGGCCGCGGACGATCTCGGCAAGCTACCTGCGCAGCGGGCGCTGGGTGCCGCTGCGGATCGGCTCGCTGTCGCTCAAGGGCGCCGCGCTGATGGCGGTGGCGCTGCCGCGGGTCAACGACCGGGTCGACGTCGCGCTGGCGTACGCGCAGCATCGCGCGCTGGTGCGCGGCGAGGTCCAGAAGGTCTCGACCATGCGGGAGGCCGAGACCAGCGGCGCGACGATGTTCAGCGTCAGCTTCGAGCTCGACGACGGCTCGCGCCGCCAGCTCACCGCGCTGCTGACCGCCGCGCGCGCCGCGAACGTCACGATCAAGCCGGCGCCGCCGCGCGGCACGCGGCGCTACCCGGTCGAGTGGCCGGTGTGCCTGGGGACGTCGCGCGGCGCGGTGCGCGCCGAGGCGTTCGACGTGTCGGCCGACGGGATGTTCGTCAAGCCGGTGCACCCGCTCACGCTCGACGCCCACGTCACGTTCTCGGCGGTGCTCGACGACAACCAGCCGCCGGTGTCGGGGCACGCGCGGGTGGTGCGCAACATCACCGAGGCGGCCGCGCGCGACGCCGGGCTGTGGTCGGGTTACGGGCTGGTGATCCTGGAGATGGTGGATCCGGAGCGCGAGCGGTGGTCGCGGTTCTTGCGCCGGGTCGCCACGCGCGCGGGCAAGCGCGTGCTGATCGCGGCGTCGGCGGGGCGGTTCACCGAGCTGGAGACCGGGCTGGTCGCCGGCGGCTACGCGACGGCCGGCGGGACCGAGCCGGGCGCAATCGCCCAGCTGGTGAGCGCGGAGGCTCGCCCGTTCGACGCGGCGCTGATCGATGCCGCGTGGCTGCTCAGCGAGGGTTCGACGCTGTGGGTCGAGTCGGTGTTCACCGCGCGCAGCATCCCGTACGTGACGGTGCACGGCGATGCCAAGCGTGCACGCCAGGCCGTCGACCGCTTGCTCGCTGTGGTGTGATTCGCGGGGCGGAAGTGGACGAAGGTTCACAACGTTGCGTTCAGACGCCACTGTGAGGTGGTGAGAGCGCGCAGAGATGCGCACTCATGTCCACGCGTGGCGCGCGAAGCCCCGGGAATTGCGGCGCTCCGCGGGAGCTGGGGCGGCGGCGCGCAGCTTGGCCCCGGACTTGCGAAGGGTTCCGGCACGGCCTTCCGCCGTTTCCAAGGTCAGCGTATGAAGCCTATCAAGTCATTCCTCGTTCTCGCGATCCTGTTGGCCCCGGCGCTTGCCTCGGCGCAGGGCTACTACGGCCGGCCCTACGCTGGGTCGACAGTCCCCGGCGGATTCCACAACCGCGCGGGCCGGATGATCTTCGGCGTCGGCGGCGGCCTCGGCGGCATGAGCGACTCGCAGGGCGACGTGACCTGCGACACCTGCAACTTCAACACGCTGTCGTTCGAGGGCGACATTCACCTGGGCGGCATGGTGAACCCCCGGCTCGGCCTGATGTTCGAGGGCCAGGTCAACTCGCAGCAGATCGACTCGCAGGGCGCCAACGGCGACGCGTTCCTCACCCAGGGCGCCGCCATGTTCGCGGCGCAGTTCTGGGTGCTGCCGATCCTCTGGATCAAGGGCGGCGTCGGGTTCGCGAGCCTGCACGTCGACGACCAGGTGTTCACCACCGACGTCGGCACCGGCGGCGCGGTGATGGGCGCGATCGGCGTCGAGCTGCTGTCGTCGCGCAGGTTCGCGCTCGAGGTGCAGGGCCGGCTCATCGAGGGCCTGTACAGCCACAACTACCACGTGACCTCCGGGACGATCGGTCTGGGCCTGGACTGGTTCTGAACGCCGATACCGGCCTGGCGAGCGGCGGGGCGAAATTCAGCGAGTCATAATGTCCCGGCCCGCGGATTTGCGGGACATCTTGGGACATGCACCTGACCGCGCTGGTCGCCCATCGCCGGATCTCGCCATGAGAATCGTCCTCGTCGAAGACAACCTGCAGCTCGCAACCACGATCTCCGACGGTCTGTCGGAGGACGGCTACACGGTCGAGGTCCTCGCGACCGCGGCGACCGCGATCGAGCGCGGCCTGCGCCGCGATCTCGACGTCATGGTGCTCGATCTCGGGCTGCCGGACCGAGACGGGATCGAGGTGCTGCGCGAGCTGCGCGAGGCGCGGATCAACGTGCCGATCCTGGTGCTGACCGCGCGCGACGCGGTCGAGGCCCGGGTCGCGGCGCTCGACGCCGGCGCCGACGACTACCTGGTCAAGCCGTTCGCGTTCGCCGAGCTGGTCGCGCGGATCGCGGCGCTCGCACGGCGCGCGGCCGGGCCGCGCTGGGCGCCGGCGACCGACATGCCGCTGACGATGCGCGACGACCTGGTGATCGAGTCCGGCGGCCGGACGGTGGCGCTGTCGCCGCGCGAGTACGCGCTGTTCGGCTGCCTGCTGCGCCGGCGCGGCGAGGTGGTCGCGCGCGCCGAGATCCTGCGCGACGCGTTCGGCTACGAGTTCGATCCGGGGACCAACGTGATCGACGTCCACCTCAACCACCTGCGCAAGAAGCTCCAGGGCTTCCCGGTCGCGATCGAGACCGTGCGCGGCGCCGGCATCCGTCTCGTGGTGTCCGAATGACGCCGCCGGCCTCGCTCGGCCGGGGCCTCGGGCGGTCGTTCGCGGTCGCCACCGTGATCGGCATGGTGGTGTTCGCCGTGGTCCAGGCGCTGATCATCTACGTCACCGAGATCGGTGAGGAGTGCGCGCCGGGAGTGCCCGAGGACCCGCCGGCCGAGATCGTCGAGCAGTGCGCGGTCGCGCTCGCGATCGCGGCGCCGTTCGGCTTCATGCTGTCGCTCAAGCTCGGCCGCCGGCTGACCAACCCGACCACGGCGCGGCTCGACGAGGTGATCGACAGCGCCAAGCGGATGACCGGCGAGCGGCTCGACGAGCGGCTGCCGGTCAGCCCCAACGGCGACGCGCTCGATCGGCTGTCGATGGCGCTCAACGACGTGCTGCAGCGGGTCCAGCGCGGGGTCGCGGCGCAGAAGCAGTTCGCGGCCGACGCGTCGCACGAGCTGCGCACGCCGCTCGCGGTGATCTACGCCAACCTCGAGGTCGCGCGCCGCAAGCCGCGCGACGCGTCGCACTGGGAGCACGTCGCCGACGGCACGCTCGCCGAGGTCCACCGGATGAACACGCTGGTCGACAAGCTGCTCCAGCTGTCGCGCGCCGGCGCGGCGGGCCTGCACCAGGAGACCACCGAGCTGCGCCAGCTCGCGGGCACCGCGGCCGAGCGCGCCACCCTGGTCGGCCAGGAGCGCGGCGTCAAGGTCGAGCTCGCGCCCGGCAGCCCGATCATCGCCGAGGTCGATCCCGAGGCGATCGCGATCGTGATCGACAACCTGATCCGCAACGCGATCGATCACTCGGCGGCCGACCAGACGGTCTGGGTCAGCGTCGCGCCCGGCCCGACCATCGCCGTCGAGGATCGCGGCCCCGGCGTGGCGCCCGAGCTGCGGGCCCGGATCTTCGAGCCGTTCGCGCGCGGCCGCGCCACCGATCGCGCCGCCGGCTCCGGGCTCGGGCTGGGCCTGGCGATCTGCAAGCGGATCGTCGATGGCCACGGCGGGACGATCGGGGTCGAGGACCGCGCCGGTGGCGGCGCGCGGTTCATCGTGCGGCTGCCGGCGTCGCGCAACGACGATCGCCTGACGCCGGTCCGCGGCGCGGTGGCGGTGCAGACCGCCTGATCGAGGCGGGGTGTTGGCTCAGCCCTCGGCGACCTTGGAGTCCTTGCTGTACGTGATCAGCGGCGAGCCGTGCTTCTCGATCACGTCCTCGTTGATGATCACCTCGCTCACCGACTGACCGGGGGTGTCGTACATGATGTCGAGCAGCGCGCTCTCGAGGATGGCGCGCAGGCCGCGCGCGCCGCTCTTCTGCAGCGCGGCCATGCTGGCGACCTTGGTCAGCGCGCCCTTGCCGAACTTGAGCTTGACGCCGTCCATCTCGAACAGCTTCTGGTACTGCTTGACCAGCGCGTTCTTGGGCTGGGTCAGGATCTGGACCAGCGCCTCCTCGGACAGCTCGTGGAGCGGCGCGATCACCGGCAGGCGGCCGATGAACTCGGGGATCATGCCGTACTTGAGCAGGTCCTCGGGCTCGACCTCCTGGATCAGCTCCCACTGGGTGCGCTCGATCTTCTTGTTCATGCCGGCGCCGAACCCGATCAGCTTCTGCCCGATCCGGTTCTCGATGATGTCCTCGAGGCCGGTGAACGCACCGCCGCAGATGAACAGGATGTTGGTCGTGTCGACCTGGAGGAACTCCTGCTGCGGGTGCTTGCGGCCGCCCTTGGGTGGGACCGACGCGGTGGTGCCCTCGATGATCTTGAGCAGGGCCTGCTGCACGCCCTCGCCGGACACGTCGCGGGTGATCGACGGGTTGTCGCTCTTGCGGGCGATCTTGTCGATCTCGTCGATGTAGACGATGCCGCGCTGGGCGCGCTCGATGTCGTGATCGGCGTTCTGCAGCAGCGAGACGATGATGTTCTCGACGTCCTCGCCGACGTAGCCGGCCTCGGTGAGGTTGGTGGCGTCGGCGATCGCAAACGGCACGTTGAGGATCCGCGCCAGGGTCTGGGCGAGCAGGGTCTTGCCCGAGCCGGTCGGCCCGAGCAGCAGGATGTTCGACTTCTGGAGCTCGACGTCCTCGTCGCTCTGGCCGGTCTGCTTGTGATCGATCCGCTTGTAGTGGTTGTGGACCGCGACCGCGAGGATCTTCTTGGCGCGGTCCTGGCCGATCACGTACTCGTCGAGCACCTTCTTGATCTGGGCCGGCTTGGGGATCGAGCTCGTGCCGTAGCTCTGGTCCTCCTTCTCGATCTCCTCGGCGATGATGTCGTTGCACAGCCCGATGCACTCGTCGCAGATGTACACGGTCGGGCCGGCGATCAGCTTCTTGACCTCCTTCTGGGCCTTGCCGCAGAACGAGCAGGTCAGGGACGCACCGTCACGCTTCTCGATGGGCATCGGGTCGAGGCGGAGCGTACCGCGGGGCCGATGTGGGGACCAGTCGGCCGGCACGTGCGGGCGCTGCAACCCCCTGAATGGCCGGGCCTGCAAGATTTCAGGTGGCTGCCGATACATACATCAGCCCGTGTCGAGCCACGCTCAGGATCTCGTCTCGCCCGGTGTGGGCGGGGTGGGGGCGTTCGCGCCGCCCGCGGAGTTCGACGACTTCGTGGTGCTGCGCCGGCTCGGCCAGGGCGCGACCGGGCAGGTCTACCTCGCCGAGGACCTGGTGCTGGCCCGGCCGGTGGCGATCAAGTTCATCGGCGCCGATCCGGATCCCGCGGCGCGTCAGCGGTTCCTGATGGAGGCGCGGGCGGCGGCGCGGATCCAGCACCCCAACGTGGTCAGCATCTACCGGGTCGGCGAGCTCGGCGACCAGCCGTACATCGTCAGCGAGCTGGTCCGCGGGACCGCGCTGTCCGACGCGGCGCGGCCGATGGCGTGGGGCAAGGCGCTGGCGATCGCGGTCGACCTCGCGCGCGGGCTGGCCGCGGCGCACCGGCGCGGCGTGGTGCACTGCGACATCAAGCCGGGCAACGTGATGGTGACCGAGGACGGCGCCGCCAAGCTGGTCGACTTCGGGCTCGCGCGGGTGCTGCGCGACGGGACCGACGACGCGGCGCGCGGGCTGGGCGGCACACCGGACTACATGGCGCCGGAGATCTGGCGCGGCGAGCCGCCGACCCGTCGGTCCGACGTGTACTCGGTCGGCGCGGTGCTGTTCGAGCTGATCGACGGCGAGTCGCCGTTCGCCGGCGTGCCGGTCGGCGAGCTCGGCAGGGCGGTCGGCGAGCGAGACGCGCCGGCGCTCGACACCGAGCCGCGGGTCGCTGCGCTGGTCGCCCGCTGCCTGGCGCGCGACCCCGATCAGCGGTTCGCCGGCGGCGAGGAGCTGCGCGAGGCGGTCGAGCGGCTGACCGCGGCCGGCGGCGCGCTGCCCCTCGGCGACGAGAACCCCTACCGCGGCCTGCGGCCGTTCGAGCCGTCGCATCGCGGCGTGTTCTTCGGGCGCGGCCTGGAGGTCGGCGCGATCGTCGAGCGGCTGCGCACCGAGTCGGTCGTGGTCGTGGCGGGCGACTCGGGGGTCGGCAAGTCGTCGCTGTGCCGCGCCGGGGTGGTGCCGGCGGTGGTCGACGGCGCGCTCGGCGGCGGCCGGGCATGGCGCGCGGTCACCATGGTGCCGGGGCGCCGGCCGCTCGCCGCGCTCGCCGCCGCGCTCGGCGATCCGGAGCTGGCGGGACGCGTGCTGGCCGAGCCCGAGCTGCTCGGCCGCGAGCTGCACCACCGCGCCGGCCGCGACGGGCTGGTGCTGTTCGTCGATCAGCTCGAGGAGCTGGTCGCGATCGGCGACGCCGCCGAGGTCGCCGCGTTCGACGCCGCGCTGGCCCGGGTCAGCGAGGGCGTGGCCGGGGTCCGGCTGATCGCGACGGTACGCGCCGACTTCCTGCCGCGGCTGATCGCGCTGCCCAGGTTCGGCCAGGAGCTGGCGCGCGTGCTGTACTTCGTCCGGCCGCTGCCGCCCGAGCGGATCCGCGACGTGATCACCGGACCGGCCGCCGCGACCGGCATGACCTTCGAGTCCGAGGCGATGATCGGCGAGCTGGTCGCCGCGACCGCGCAGGCCGGCAGCGGCGGACTGCCGCTGCTGTCGTTCGCGCTCGCAGAGCTGTGGGAGGCGCGCGACCGCGAGCGCGGGCTGATCGCGCAGGCGGCGCTCGACACGATGGGCGGGGTGGCCGGCGCGCTGGCGCGCCACGGCGACGCGGTGATCGCGGGGATGCCGCCGGCCGACCGCGCACATGCCCGCCGCGTGCTGCTGCGGCTGGTCACCTCGGTCGGCACGCGGGTCGCGCGCAGCGAGGCCGAGCTGTCGGTCAGCGCGGACACGCAGGGCGCGGTGACCGCGCTGGTCGCCGGGCGGCTGGTGGTGGTCCACGACGGCGAGACCGGACCTTCCTACGAGCTGGCGCACGAGGTGCTGGTGCGCGGCTGGGGCACGCTGCGCGACTGGCTCGACGCCGACACCGACGATCGCGTGCGCCGCGAGCGGCTGGCCCAGGCATGCGCCGAGTGGCGGCGGCTCGGTCGCCGCAACGACGCGACCTGGCGCGGTCCGCGGCTCGCCGAGGCGCTCGCGCTGGACCCGGCCGACCTGACGCCGGCCGAGCGCGCGTTCATCGCCGCGTCGCAGCGCGGGACCCGGGTCCGGATCTGGCGGCGGCGCGGCATGATCGCCGCCATGATCGGGGTGGCCGGGCTGGTGTGGGGCGCGCAGCGCTACCACGCGGCGCACCGGCTCGCCGACGCGATCGGCGTCCATCTCGCGGCGGCGCGGATCGATCTCGACGCGGCGCGCGCGGCGGAGCGCGCGGCGCGGAGGCTCGCCGGCGACGCGTTCGCGGCGTTCGACCGCGGCGAGATCCCCGGGGCCGAGTCGCTGTGGCAGCGCACGCTGACCCTGCGCACCGACACGGCGCGCGGCTATCGCGCGGCGTCGCGCGGCGTCGAGGCGGCGCTCGCCCAGGACCCGACGCGCGGCGACGTCCGCGATCTGTTCGGCGACGTCCTGCTCGAGCGCGCGGTGCTCGCCGAGCTCGACCGCGACGCCGACGCGGACGACGAGCTGAGCGGGCGGCTGGCGGCGTACGACGCCGACGGCAGCCGGCGGGTGCGGCTGGCGGCGCCCGGGCGGATCACCGTGCGCGCCGGCGATGGCGCGGCGATCGCGATCGACGGCGCGCCGGCCGGCACCGGCAGCGCGAGCCAGGAACTGGTGGCGGGCCTGCACGCGGTCGACGTGACCGCGCCGGGGCGCGCCCCGGTCCACGAGCCGGTCGTGGTGGAGCGCGGCGCGACGGTGGTGCTGGAGCTCGATCCGCCGCCGGCCGCCGCGGTGCCCGGTGGCTACGTCTACATCGCACCCGGCTGGTTCGGCTACGGCAGCGCGGCCGACGAGGACACCCGGCGCACGTTCCTGTCGACCGTGCCGCTGCACCGGCGCCGGACCGACGGCTACCTGATCGGCCGCACCGAGGTCACGTTCGGCGACTGGATCGACTACGTCGAGGCCCAGCCCGAGGCCGCGCGCGAGGCGCTGCTGCCCAACCTGCCGCCCCGGCTCGGCGGCGCCGGCGTCAAGCTGCAGCGGGCCGGCGATGGCTGGCGGCTCACCCTGGTGCAGGGCGAGCGCCGGCTCACCGCGCGGTGGGGCGAGCCGATCCGCTACGACGGCCGCAAGCAGCATGCGGTGCAGGACTGGCGCCGGCTGCCGGTGCTCGGGATCACGGCGGTCGAGGCGATCGCCTACGCGGCATGGCTCGACCGCTCCGGCCGCCTGCCGGGTGCGCGGCTGTGCAGCGAGGTGGAGTGGGAGCGGGCGGCGCGCGGCGCCGACGGCCGCAGCACGCCGAGCGGGCGCGTGCTCGACGGTGACGACGCCAACATCGATCTGACCTACGAGCGCGTGCTGATGGGCCCCGACGAGGTCGGCAGCCACCCGGGGTCGGTCAGCCCCTATGGCCTGTACGACACGGCGGGCAACGCGTTCGAGTTCACCCGGGGCGAACGGCCCGGCAGCTACGTCGTTCGAGGTGGCAGCTACTACCACGATCGCAAGACCGCCGATCTCGCAAACCGCAACGAGGTCGCCGGTGACGTCCACGAGCCGACCGCAGGTCTGCGGATCTGCGCGACGCCCGGCTGACCGGTTCACCGATCGCTACCTCGAACGTCGAGCGCTCGCCGGCCGTGATCGCGACGTCCGGCACCTCAACTCGACGGCCGGAGGGTCGAACCGGTAGCTTGCCATGCCCTCGCTGTTCCAGGTCGATACCCAGCGCCGTCACGATCTCGGTAACCGGCTGTCGATCGGACGCGGCGAGGACAACGACCTGCGGATCGACGATCCGCTGGTCTCGCACCACCACGCCGAGATCGTCCGCGAGCCGGACGGCGGCTACCAGGTCCGCGATCTCGGCAGCCGGCGCGGCACGTTCGTCGGCGCCCGCCGGGTGGAGTCCGCGGCGCTGGGCGAGGGCGACGAGCTCCTGATCGGCCCGGCCCGGCTGCGGTTCGAGATCGGGCGGGCGCAGTCGGTCTCGGTGAGCGAGCCCGACGAGCTGCGCAAGCTGCGCGCGGTGTGCGAGCTCAGCCGGGCGATCGGCGTCGAGCACGATCTCGAGCGCCTGCTCGGCCGCGTGCTCGATACCTGCTTCCAGCTGCTGCGCGCCGACCGCGGCATGATCATCGCGTACGGCCCGGGCTCCAGGACGCCGTCGGCGATGGTCGCGCGGACCCGCGCGGGCGCGCCGATCGGCGACGCACTGTCGACCTGCGTGCTGAGCCAGATCCTGGCGACCCACGAGCCCTACCTGCGCACCACGGTGGACGGCGATCGCGAGCTGCAGCGCTCCGAGAGCCTGTCGGCGCACGGCGTGCGCTCGCTGGTCGCGGTGCCGCTGCTCTACGAGGCCGACGAGACCGAGTGGCTCGGCGTGATCCACCTCGACTCCCAGGCGGTCAACCACGTGTTCGAGCAGCGCGATCTCGACCTGCTCGGCGCGGTCGCCGGCCAGGCCGCGCTCGCGATCAAGAACGCGATGCTGGTCCGCCGGATCCAGGCGGTGCAGAGCGAGGAGTGGCGGCGGCTCGAGCGCGTGGTCGAGAACCTCGGGGTCGGTGTGATCGTGCTCGATGATCAGCGCCGCTGCCTGCTGGTCAACCAGTGGGTCACCGCGCGCGCCGGAGCGATCGGCGAGGTCCGACCGTACGCCGTGATCGACCGGATCGCCGGGATCGCGTGCGATCGTCTGATCGGCGCCGAGCTGCGCGAGCAGGTGACGATCGGCGCGCCCGAGGCGACCTTCGTCGTCAACGCCCACACCTCGGGCGACGGCCGCGAGACCGTGGTCGTGATCAGCGACATCACCGGGGAGCGCGCCCGGCAGGCCAGGGCCGCGCACCAGGATCGCCTGGCGATGATCGGCCAGCTCGCCGGCGGCATCGCCCACGACTTCAACAACCTGCTGTTCATCATCCTCAACTACGCCGGCATGCTGGAGGAGTCGGTCACCTCGGCCGAGATCCGCGGCGACGTCCAGATGATCAGCCAGGCTGCGACCAGCGCCACCGACCTGGTCCGCCAGCTGCTCGCGTTCAGCCGGCGCGAGGCGGTCAAGCCCAAGGTGATCGACGCCGCGCGGCTGATCGGCAACCTGAAGAAGCTGCTGCAGCGCACCGCCGGTCCGGAGATCGACGTCGTGGTCGACGTCACCGCGGCCGGCCACCACGTCCTGATCGATCCATCGCAGCTCGAGCAGATCGTGATGAACCTCGTGGTCAACGCGCGCGACGCGATCGCCGGGTCCGGCCGGATCGTCGTCCGGGTCGGCGCCGCCGGCCGGTGCGCGACGATCGAGGTCATCGATACCGGCTGCGGCATGCCGCCGGAGGTCGCCGCGCGGGTGTTCGAGCCGTACTTCACGACCAAGGCGCTCGGCAAGGGCAACGGCCTGGGCCTGGCGACCGTGCACGGCATCGTCCAGCACGCCGGCGGCGAGATCACCGTCGCGTCCGAGCCAGGCCGCGGCACTGCGTTCCGCATCGCGTTGCCCGAGACCGACCTCGCGCCGGACCGCACCGGCGAGCTCGCCAGCGGTCCGGTCGCGCGCGGCCGCGTGCTGGTGGTCGACGACGACGACCAGCTGCGCCGGCTCGCCGAGCGCATGCTGCGCAAGGCCGGCTACCACGTCGCGGCCGCATCGGGCGGCGCCGAGGCGCTGGCCGCGGCGCGGCGCGACCGCTTCGACATCCTGCTCACCGACATGGTGATGCCCGGGATGTCGGGCCGCGACCTCGCGCGCGAGCTCGTCCAGGACCACCCGCAGATCCGCGTCGTGTTCATGTCGGGCTACCACGTGGCGTCGCCGCTGCCCGACTGGCAGTTCATCGCCAAGCCATTCGACCGCGAGATCCTGCTGGCCAAGATCGGCCGCGCTCAGCCCGGCGGCGCCGCGGCGTAGCGGTTGATCGAGAGCGGACGATTGCCCGTCGGCCGGCGGCTGGACCGGCGAAGCCGGTCGGATCATTCACGACTGGCGACCGCGCGTCGCATCGCGCGGCTCATTTCTTCTCGTCGGGCTTCTTCTTCGCGGTGATCAGCACCTCGTCGATGATCCCGTACTCCTTGGCCTGCGACGACGACATGAAGTTGTCGCGCTCGGTGTCGTGCTTGATCTTGTCGGCTGGCTGGCCGGTGTGCTTGGCGTACAGGTCGTTGAGCGTGTCGCGCGTCTTCAGGATCTCGCGGGCATGGATGTCGATGTCGGTCGCCTGGCCCTGGAAGCCGGCGAGCGGCTGGTGGATCATCACCCGCGCGTGGGGTAGTGCGTAGCGCTTGCCCTTGGTGCCGGCGGCGAGCAGGAAGCTGCCCATCGACGCCGCCTGCCCCATGCAGATCGTCGCGACGTCGCAGTGCAGGTACTGCATCGTGTCGTAGATCGCCAGGCCGGCCGACACGTGTCCGCCGGGCGAGTTGATGTACAGCATGATGTCCTTCTCGGGCTCCTCGGAGTCGAGGAACAGCAGCTGCGCGATCACCACGTTGGCGACGTCGTCGTTGATCGGTGTGCCGAGGAAGATGATCCGGTCCTTGAGCAGGCGGGAGAAGATGTCCCAGCCGCGCTCGCCGCGGTGAGTCTGCTCGATGACCGTCGGGACGAGGTAGTTCATCGTGGGCGTCATGGGGTACCGCCAACTCTACGGGCCCCCGCCCGCCGGTGCAACGCGCACGGCGGTGAGGTCCCGACCCTGCCGCCTGGCCTTTCGGGTAGGACGGTACGCATCACGGATCGGGTGGTGGGCTACACGGCGCGCCGGAAGCAGAACACGAACGCGTCGGTCGCCGCGCCCGCGCCGGCGCCGGCCTCGCGCTCGAGGTGCGCCGGTGACGTCGACACGAGGTCCCAGCCCTGGCTGGTCATCTGGTTGAGGTGCGTGGTCAGGCTGCTCGGGGTGGGGCTCGCCTGCGTGCACAGGTACTCCCAGCGCGACGGCGGGTTGCCCGCGCGGCTCGGCGCCACCGCCAGCTGGGACGCCGCGCCGCCGACCGCACAGCCGAGGACGAACAGGAGCCCGAACGGTACACCATGCTTCATGCCGGCCACGATACCCGAAGTGCCGGCGACGGTTCAGCGCCGGGCGAGCGCGTCGACGCCGGCCTGAGCGCACACCCCGTCCTGCTGCGAGGTGACGCCGCTGACGCCGATCGCACCGACGATCTTGCCGTCGACGAGCAGCGGGATGCCGCCCTCCAGCGGGATCACGTTGGGCATGCCGAGGATCTGCAGCCGGCCGCCGACCAGCGCCTCCTCGAACGCCTTGCTCGGCCGCTTGAACCGGACCGCGGTGCGCGCCTTGTCCTGCGCGACCTGCGCGCTCGCGACCTGGGTGTCGTCGGCGCGCTCGAAGTACACCAGGTCCCCGGCGGTGTCGACGATGGCCACCGCCACGGTCCAGCCGTTCTTGCGGCCCTCGGCAGCGGCCGCCGCGGCGACCTTGCGGGCGGTCTCGAGGTTGATCGACGCGCCATAGCCGGGCGCCTGCGGCGTTGCGGGGTTCGACATGGCGCGCACGGTACACCGGCGCGGCGGTCCGATCACCCCCAGCATGTCGGCAGCACAGCGCCAGACCGCGGCCGAGATCCCAGCGCCGCGGACCGGCAGGGAGGCGCCGAGCGAAGTGTTGGCCACAGCGCACGAATCGATGCTTCGGCAAGATCGACAATCGATCACAATCTCCAGGGCAGTTTTATTTCGATCGTCAGACCACCTCACTAGAGTGGGCTTCATGTCGTCTCCATCCATGGTGCACGAGGGCGTGATCGCCTTGGTCCGGGACAACCCGGCATTTGCCGCCAGCTTGCTTCGCGACCTCTTGCACATCGAGGTCCCGCGCTTCGACGCCGCTCGGCTGAGCGAGGCGGCGCTCCCTCAGCTCGTGCCGGTCGAGTACCACGCCGACGCCGTCGTTCTGTTCGACGGCGTGGTCGACGATGAGACGAAGCCGGTGCTGGGGACCATCTTCGAGGTCCAGCTCGAGCGCAAGGATCGCAAACGCTACACGTGGCCGCTCTACGCGGTCGCCGCCCGGGCGCGCCACGAGTGCCCGTTCATCCTGATCGTGGTGACGCCCGACCTGGCGGTCGCCCGATGGGCCGATCAGCCGATCGAGCTTGGCAACGGCAGCTTTGCTCCGTGCGTCATCGGCCCGCAGGGCATCCCCAAGGTGACCGACCGCAAGCAGGCGATGCGGGAGCCACAGCTCGCCGTGCTCTCGGTGGTGGCGCACGGGGACGGCGACGTCAAGACGGCAGTGTCGATAGGGCATGCCGCCATCGACGCCACGCTTTCGCTCCCGGAGGAGCAGCGGGTGCTATACTCGATGCTGATCCAGAAGGCCCTGAGCGAAGCCGCGCGAAAGGCACTGCAAATGGAACCCCATATCGAGAAGTTCTTCACCGACGCGCACCGCCGGTCCTATGCCGCGGGGAAGCTCGAGGGGAGGGCCGAGGGGAAGGTAGAGGGGAAGGTAGAGGGGAAGGTTGAGGGGAGGGCCGAGGGCGAGGCCCAAGCGTTGATGAGGATCTTGCATCAGCGCAACCTGGCCATGACGGATGAGCAACAGCGCCGGATCCTCTCCTGCACCGATCTGGCCACCCTCGATCGGTGGCTGGATCGCGCACTGTCCGTCGCCTCGGTCGACGAGCTACTCGCGTAGCGCTGACCCAGGCGAGACCGCCCGTCGCCACCAAGAACGACGCAGCTCGGCCTTGAGCACGACGGAGCAGCGCCCGTGCTGATCGACAAGGCCCTGAGCGAAGCCGCGCGAAAGGCTCGATGACGGCTGTCAAGTTCACGCGGGAGCCCGGTCGCCCGTCGTGAATCCGGCCCGCTACGCGAGCTTTCGCTTGTTCCGGGGCAGGACGTTCAGCTCGATCGTCTCCGACGGGAACTTCGCGACCACGTGCAGGTCTCCTCCCAGGGCTTCGACGAAGTTCCGCAGCGTGCTGAGCAGCATGTCATCCCGGCGCTCGGTCTTCGACACGGTTGCTTGAGAGACTCGCATCAGGTCCGCGAGCGTCTCCTGCGAGACTTCGCGATGCTCGCGCAGTCGCTGCAGGTACATCTCCCGGCGGGGTGGGATGGGCTTTCCGGCCTTCAGCACGTCGAGGACGCGGGCGAGCGCCTCCTCGGCATCGGCGAAGACCTCGCTCGCCGCGGTGTTGTAGTCGTTGCCTTCCGTCGACGACAGTCCGAAGCCGTCATCCGGTGACCACTCGATCACGACATCGTGCTGTCCGACGCGCGCATCGATCCACCAGACCGTGCCGCGCCCGCTCGGTGACGTGACCTTCACCTCGACACCGGGAACTCGCTCCAGCAACTGCACGGCGAGGTAACGAGCGTCCTTCTTGTGACTCGGCTTGGTCGTCATGGGTCTGCCGGCGCGGAAGCCTCCAGCCTGCGCACCAGCTCCGCGACCCGCTCGCCCTGGGTCATCATAACCTACGGTGAATATGCACCGGAGGTTATAACTTGGCAAGCGACCTCGTTGCGAGTCCCTGTAATGTGGCCGCTACTTGAGCCTGGCCTTGAGCTCGAGGGCCTCGGCGTTCTCGGGCTCGGTCTTCATCGCCTGGGCGAGGGCGTCGCGGGCGTCGGCGGTCTTGCCGAGCGCGATGAGCGCGCGGACGCGGCCGAGGTGGACCAGGGCGGGGCGGCGCGGTGGCGGGGTGGTGAGCAGCATGGTGTCGTAGGTGAACAGCGCCCGGGCGGGCCGGCGGAGCTCCAGATAGGCGCGGGCGAGTCCGCCGAGGATGTCGGGGTCGGACGGGTTGATGAAGGTCGCCATCTCGCCGTAGGTGCGGACCTTGGCCCAGCTGCCGAGCTTGCCGTACTCGACGACGAGCTTCTTGAGCGGCGCGAGGTCCATCTGCTCGAGGAACGCGTAGTGCTCGAGCTCGGTCAGCGCCTTGGCGAGCTGGCCGTACTTCTCGTAGCGCCGGGCGAGCTCCTGGTAGGGGAAGCTGCGCTCGGGGTCGAGCTTCTTGGCGGCGCACAGCTGCTGCTCGACCTCGCCGGCCTTGCCCTCGCCCTCGGCGATCTGGGCGAGCCGCGATCGGAGGTCGAAGCTGTCGTGGCCGTCGGCGATCAGGCCCTGGTACAGCGCGCGGGCGCGCGGCAGGTCGCCCTGGTGGAGCACGACCTCGGCCTGGATGTAGCGGGCGATCGGCTGCTTGGGGTCGAGCGCGAGCGCCGCGCCGGCTGCGGTCATCGCCTTCTCGGCCTCGCCTGCGTAGTAGTCGCCGAGCGCGACGTGGGCGCGGGCGCGGGCGTCCCTGGGTGCGGCGTCGGCGGCGATCTCGAGCTTGGTGACGTCGTCGAACCCGCGGGTCGGGAGCTTGAACGTGCCGGCGTAGGGGGCGAGCCGGATGTCGAGGTACTTGCGGAAGTCGACGTCGAGCTGGGCGATGGTCTTGCCGGTGACCGCGGCGAGCACGTCGGGGGTCTCGCGGCCCTTGCCGTACAGCTTGAGCGCCTCGACGATCCTGGGGAAGCCGTAGGTCGCGGTCAGGTACTCGATCGTGACCGCCGACTGGTAGTAGGCGACGACGACGGCGGCGGTGTCGTGCTGCATGAACTCGGAGTTGAGATCGCCGATCGATACCAGGGTGCCGTTGGCGACCGCGCCGTAGAGGTCGGCGTCGTTCTCGCGCCGCCAGTCGGGCCGCGCGATCAGGGTCTCGTACTCCGACAGGCCCTCGGTGAACCACCGCGGGACCCGCGAGTTCGAGAGCTGGAGCGCGAACACGTGGCCGAGCTCGTGCCACAGGACCATGCCCCAGTTGATGTCGCCGTTGGCGGGCGACATCGCGGTGACGACCTGGCCGAACGTGACCCCGAGCACGTCACCGACGTCGGGCAGGCCGAACGTGCGGATGCCGTAGTCGTTGCGCTCGGCGTAGAGCTCGATCGTGACCGGCGTCTTCGGCGTGAAGCCGTAGCGCTTGACCATGTCGGCGAACGCACGCTCCATGGTGGGCTCGACGTAGCGCGCCAGCACCGCCTTCTCGTCGTTGTGGTAGCGGATCCGGAAGTCCTTGCTGGTGCCGAACGTGTACTCCTTGGGGATCGTGTCCTTGAACAGCGTCCGGGTGTTGAAGGTCCGCACGTTGTACTGGTCGCCGGCCCATGACCGGTCGAGCCACTCGAGGCCCTCCTTCTCGAGGCCGAGCCGCAGGTAGCCCAGGCCGACCTCGGCCATCGCCGCGTAGAAGTCGGGCTTGAGCGCGACCGCGCGCTTCTCGAGCTCGATCGCCTCGACGTTGCGGTGCTTGCGGGAGGCGGAGCGTGCGACGATCCGGTACAGCTGGGCATAGGCGGGGTCGATCGCGAGCGCGCGCTGGACCTCGGCGTCGTAGGCCCGGGTGTCGTCGCGCAGCCACGCGATGGTCGCCTTCAGCGCGATCGCCTCGACGTCGTCCTTGTTGACCGCGAGCACGCCGTCGAGCGTCTGGTTGGCGGTGTCCGGCTGGTTCCGGTCGATCTCGAGGAGCGCGCGGACCTTGAGCGCGCGGGCGTTCTTCGGGTTGACGGCGAGCGCGGCGTCGAGGTGGTGGCGCACGGCGGCGAGGTCGGCGCGGGTCTCGCTGATGACCTCGGCCATCGCGGCGTGGGCCTCGGGATTGTTGGGGTTGACCTTGAACACCTCCTCGAGGGTCTGCTCGGCGAGCTGCGCGGCGTACTTCTCGAGGAACAGGTCGGCCCACGCGACGCCGGCCTCGGTCATCTGCGGCCGGAGCTTGAGGGTCTCGCGGAACGCGCCGTTGGCGAGCTGGTACTCGGAGGTGTGGTAGGCGGCGATCGCGAGCTGGTAGGTCTGGGCCGGATCGTCGAGGTCGAGCTGGTTGGCGTCGCTCTCCTTGATCGTCTCGTCGAACAGCGCCTTGGCGCCGACCACGTCGCCGAGCGCGTGGCGGACCTCGCCGAGCGCGGTGCGGACCGCGCGGTCGTCCGGGTGGTCCTTGTGCAGCTGCTCGAGGTCGGCGCGCGCGTCGCGGGTCCGGCCGGTGATCCGGCGCAGCTGGTCCAGCACCAGGTGGGCCTCGATCGCCCGGGCGTCCTTGCCCTGGGCGAGCGGTGCGACGGTGGCCTCGGCGCCCGCGTGGTCGCCGGTCGTGATCTGGGCGCGCGCCAGGAGCACCCGCGCCGCGGGGCGGTCCGTGCCGGTGACCTTGCCGAGCTCGGCGATCGCGGCCTTGTAGTCGCCGGCGATCAGCTTGTCGCGGCCGGAGGCGAGATCGGCGTGGGCCACGCGGCCGGTGGTCATCGCGACGACGAGGGCCAGTCCCAGCCTTCCGGATGTCATGCCCTCGAATCTGTGCGACCGCGGTACCCCTGTCAAACCCGAGTGGTAAGCTCCCCGGGTGGCCGAGCCGTCCAAGGACACCGCGCCCGGTACCCAGGGAGTGTACACCACCTGGGACGCCTTCCTGAAGCAGGCGATCCGCGAGTATTACGACCGCAGCTGGACGACCCGCAAGGGCAACTTCATCGCGCTGCTGATCGGATCGGGGCAAACTTCCCTGGCGCTGGCCAAGGACTCGGTGATCGACGGCTCGGGCACCAAGAAGGTCGCGATCGGCGCGGGGCTGCTGCTCGCGCTGCGGATCGGGCTGCGCTACGCGCTGGGCGGCCCGCTCGGCCTGGTGCTCAGCGTGGCGGCCGGCGCGTCGATGATCTCGTACTTCATCAAGAACCAGAAGGACATCATCAGGAAGGTCGGCGCCTATCGAACGCTGATCGCCGATCACGAGAAGCGCTACGCCGAGGTCCAGAGCGGCTGGCGCGACGGCAAGTACCAGGTCACCGACCGCAACCTCATGATCGATGGGCTGATGAAGCAGTTCATCACACAGATCGACGAAGCGTGATCCGGGTCTCCGTTACCTTCTGGCTGGCCTCGGTGCTGTTGCTGGTGGCCGGCGCGGCGAGCGCGGCGCCGGCCGGACGCGGCGCCGCGGCGCCGGGTAGCGCGGGGCCCGGCGAGCACCCCGCTGCCGCGGCTCCGGCGCCCGACGGCACCGGGACGGGTGGCCGGCCGGGGCCCGCCGACCGCCGCCGCACGGTCAGCCTGCTGGACGTCCGGATCGAGGGCCTGCCGGAAGACGTCAAGGACAGCTTCCGGCACCAGCTGGAGGAGCAGATCGACACCAAGCGGTACTGGCTCGCCGACCGGGAGTACATGCGGCGACTGCTGCTGCCGTCGACCAAGTGGACCGACGGTTGCCTGGTCGGCCATTGCCTGACCGCGATCCGCACGTCCGGCGCCGAGCTGGTGCTGCTCGCCGCGCTCAGCGGCTCGGGGACGAGCTTCGGCTACGTCGTCACGCTGATCCGCACCGACACCGGGCAGGTCATCGATCAGGAGTCGGACCGCTGCGACGTGTGCCGGGTCAACGAGGTGATCCGGGGCGCCACGCTGGCCGCGGTCGACCTGCTCACCAAGGCGCCCGACCAGCTGGCGGACGAGGCCGCCGAGCAGGCCGCGAGGGTCGATCGCGCGATCCGCCCCCTCCAGGGCGAGCTCGTGGAGCGCGACCACCACGCGACCCGGATCGGGATCGCGCTGCTGGCGATCGGGCTGGTCGGCGCGGTCACCGGCGGCGCGCTGTACCTGGTCGACGACAGCCGGCCGAGCTACGCGCTCGCGACCGCGACCGGCGGGCTGGCGATGGCGACCGGCGGCGTGGTCGTGCTGACGTTCTGAGCGGCGCCGCGCGGCTGCCGCGCTCAGCGTGTGCGGCCGGCGAGCGCGTCGAGCCCGGACCGCGCGCTGCGGCGGACGGCCGGATCGGGGTCGCCGGCCGCGGCCTGGAACCGGCGCCCGGCCTCGTCGAGCACGCGGGCGTCGATCAGCAGCCAGCCGAGCATCGCGCTGGCCTCGCCGGCGCGCGACGAGCGGGGATGCCCGTCGAGGAAGTCGTGGAACGCCGCGATCGCCTCGAGGCTGCGCCTGGCGCGGGCCAGCGCGACCGCGCACCAGAAGCCGGCATCCTCGCCGAGCGGGCTGTCCGGCGCGAGCAGCACGACGCGCGCGAAGCCGCCGGCGGCGTGCGCGAAGTCGCCGGCGCGCAGCGCGGCCCAGGCATCGTCGTACGAGACCTCCTCCGGGGCCCGGGGCGCGGGATCCGGAGCCGGCGGTGACGGCGCAGCGGCGGCGGGCTGCGCGGCCTCGGGCCCGGGCTCGCGGCGAGCGGCGGCGGTCACGCGATGCGGGCGCGGCGGCGCGGCGGCCGGAGCGCGCGGCGGCGACGCGGGGGGCGGTGACGGCGGCGGCGGCGCGGGAGGCCGCTCGACCGACTCCCGCACGTCGCCAGCGACCGGCGCGCTCGGGGCGGGCACCGGCGCGGCGGCGAC
>JBGQCL010000205.1:0-19451 GCA_041495365.1 Kofleriaceae bacterium
AGCCCGAGCGCGGCGGCGACCAGCTCCCCGCCGCGGCGCGCCGCGAACAGCACGGCGTCCTCGCCGAACGCCGCCGCGATGTCGGCCAGGTGCGGCGCGAGCTGCGCGACCGGCTCGTCGAGCCCGTAGCGCCGGGCGTGCAGCGAGACCAGCTCGGCGAACGCGCCGACGTGCGGCGCGAGCGGCAGCACCGCCTGGGCGAGGCCGGCCGCGGCGAACCGGCGCTCGTCCTGCAGCACGATCCGGCGGATCTCCCGGGGCAGCGCGGCGAGCCACGCCTCGAACGTCAGGTGCGGATTGCACAGCCAGGCGTCGGCCGCCTCGAGCACGCACGGCGCGTCCGGCGCGATCCGGGCCAGCGCCCGGGCCAGCCGGTCGGTGGCGTACGGCACGATCAGCGGCTGGCGCGGCCCGTCGCGCAGCGCCTCGCCGAGCAGCGCGGCGAGCAGCGCCGTGCCGGCCTCGTCGCCACCGGCCGCCTCGCCGCGATCGCCGGGCGCCGCGGCGGTCGCGACCTCGGTGTGATAGCCGCTGGCCAGGCCGACGTAGCTCGCTGCCTCGAGGACGGCCGGGAAGCCGCGGCACAGCCAGGCCAGGCGATAGCGCGGATTGCGCGTCGGCAGGCGATCGTGGATCGGCAGCCACGCGCGCGGCGCGCCGGCGGCGTCGGGCGCGGTGAGCAGCCGGGTCGGTGCGCGGCCCCCGGCGGTCTGCACCGCGAGCCAGCGCGGCGAGGCATACACCGAGCAGGGCGCGAGCGCGGTCATCGCCACCCGAGCGCGGCGAGCAGCGCCGCGACCCGCTCGACCTGGCGCTGCGCCGGCGCCGGATCCGGCGCCTCGGACAGGAACACCACCGCGAGCATGACCGCGGTATCGAGCCGGTACAGCGCGTCGAGCGCGGCCGGCGGCGCGCCGTGCAGCTGGTAGCCGGTGTCGAACCGGAGGTCGCGCTCGCCGGCCTCGGCGACGCGCCCCAGCTCGAGCGCGGGGTCGCCGACCAGCGCGTTCGACCAGTCGAGCACGCCGCGGATCTCGCCGGCCACGATGCGCAGGTTGACGCGCCGGAAGTCCATGTGCAGCACGGCCGGCCGGTAGTGCGCGGCGGCGGCGATCGCGCGCAGCGCGTCGGCCGGCATGGCGGGCAGCGCTGCGCCCGACAGCCGTCGCACGACGCCCAGCCGGTCGACGATCCGCGCCGCGAGCGTCCGGGCGAGGTCGCCGGCATCCAGCGCGCGCGCGATCTCGGCGGTGATCGGAACGTCGTGGATCAGGCGCAGCATCGCGCCGAGCGCGGCCGGATCGGGGTCGCTGCCGTCATCGGGGACGTAGGCCGACACCAGGAAGTCGAGGTCATCGGCGCCGGTGTGCAGCGCGAACGCCCGCGGCGTCGGCACGCCGCGGCGGTTCATGTGGTTGGCGAGCAGCTGCTCCTTGACGAGCAGCTCGCGGGCGTCCAGCGACGGGTCGTTGTCGTTCGAGATCCAGCGCGTCCACGGCACGCGGATCGCCACCGGGCCGAACGCGCGCGACTCGGTGCGGAACACCGCGGCGTCGAGCCCGCTGCCGACGAGCTCGAGCTCGCCGGTCTGCCACGCGGGGTGGTGCGCGTCGAGCGCGGTGCGCAGCCGGGCGGCCTGGGCGCGCGCGCGCTCGGTCATCGCGTCACCAGCTCGGGCGGCAGGTGGTGGGCGTCGGCGATCCGCATCGCGAGCGTGATCGGGCCGGGCAGCGTCGGATCGTAGTCGCGACCGAGCAGCCACAGCTCGGTGATCGCCGCGTGGGGAACCGAGATCGCGCTGGTGCGCGCGGCGTGCTCGGGCAGCCCGAGCAGCGCCTGGACCAGCCGGTCCAGCAGCGCGTTGTGGCTCACCACCAGGACGCGGCGCGCCGGGAGCGCGATCAGCCGCGCCCAGGCCTCGAGCGCGCGGCGGTGCAGCGCGCGCAGGCTCTCACCGAGCGGGTGGCGCTCGTCGGGGTCGAACAGCCGCGCGGCGAGCAGCTCGTCGACCTCGCGGTGCCCGCGGTCGCGCCACGCGCCGACGGTGTGGAGCTCGTTCCATCCCGGGTCGATCACCGGGACCACGCCGCGGCCGGCGGCGATCGCTTCGGCGGTTCGCCGCGCGCGCGACAGCTCGGAGCACGCGATCGCGTCGATCGCCAGCTCCGAGGTGTGGCGCGCCAGCGCGGCGAGCTGGGCCTCACCGCGCGGCGTCAGCGCGGGGTCCATCGCGCACGCGCCGCCGATCCGATCGGACTCGGCGTGCCGCACCAGGTAGAAGCAGCGACAGCCCGGCGGCAGCTCCATCAGCCGATCTCCCGCAGGTAGAGCAGCTCGTAGAGGAAGCGCGCCGCGAGGTGCGGCGTGACGCCGCCGGGATCATAGCGCGGCGAGACCTCGACGATGTCGAACGCGGCGACCGGGTAGCGGCGGAGCAGGGCGGGGGCCTGGAACAGCTCGTACGCGGTGATCCCGCCGATCGTCACGTGGCCGGTGCCGGGCGCCGCGGCGGCGTCGCACACGTCGATGTCGAGCGACACGTACAGCGCGTCGCTGCGCGCGGCGACGTGGTCGAGCACGGCGGTGAGCGACGCCGCGAAGCCGTCGCGCCGGATGTCGAGCATCGATCGCACGGCGACGCCGGCCTGGAGCAGCCCGTCGAGCTGGCGCGCCGAGGTCAGATCGCCGGCGCCGACGAACCCGAGCGCCGGGGCCGCCGGGTGCTCCGCGACGCGCCGGCCATTGGAGCCGTGGTAGTACGGTCCGTGCAGCACCGAGCGGTCGCCGAAATCGAAGTGGTGATCGATCTGCACGTAGCCGAGCCGGCGCACGCCGCGCGCTGCGAGCGCCGCGGCGACGCCGCAGTACCATGGATAGCTCAGCGTGTGCTCGCCGCCGATCAGCACGGTGAGCTGGCTGCGGCTCGCGACCCGGCGGACCTCGGCCGCGCTGGCGCGCACCTGGCGCGCCGGATCGCTGGCGTAGGTGTGGCCGTCGCCGAAGTCGATCAGCTGGCGGGAGTGGATATCGACCAGCGCGCCGGTGCGCATGTTGCGGAGCTGCATCGCGCCGCGGCTGGCGAGCTGTGCGCTGTACACCAGGCTGGCCTCGCGGATCGCGCGCGGCCCCTCGCGCGCGCCGATCCGCGACGACGCCGTGCCGTCGAACGGCACCGACAGCACACCGCACTCGACCGGCGCGTCGTCGGCGAGCTTGCCGCCCGGCGCGTCGAACAGCGTGAGCGACCGCGAGGCCCAGCCCGGCAGCGGTTCGTCGGCGAACCCGCGCCACTCGTCGGGATCGCCGCCGAGCTCGACCGGGTTCACGCGATCCCCTCGTCGCGCGCGATCAGCTGGGTCGCGCGGTCGACCAGATGCAGGAAGTGGTCCCACGCCTGACCGCGGCTCTGATGGTACGGCTCGTAGACCACCGGTCGATCCTCGCGCCAGTTCTGGAAATCCCAGTCGATGATCCGCGGCCGCAGCTCGGGAAACAGCGGTGTCTTGGGATACGGAACGAAGTTGTACAGGTTGTAGAGCCACACCTGATCGGCCGTGTCCTCGACGAACGCCAGGGTCTCGCGCTGGCTGTCTGCGGTCTCGTTGGGCAGCCCGCCGAGCACGTTGAGGATGACGCGCAGGCCGCGAGCGCGGAGCACCGCGAGCGCGTCGTGGTAGGCCCGGGCGCCGCCGTGCTTGCGCAGCTCGACGAGCACCGTCGACGACGCGGTCTCGAATCCGATCTCGACGACCTCGACGCCGAGCGCGACCATCGTGTCCGCGAGCGCGGGCGTCACCGCGCTGACGTGGGTCTGCACGATGAGGCGAAAGCGGTGCTCCGGCCGGAGCACCCGGCGCAGGTTCTCGACCGCCTCGGGCGACTGGCCGAACGTCTTGTCGCCGATGTAGACCAGGCGGGTGGTGGGAAACACACGACGGATCTCCTCGATCTCGGCGGCGAGCAGGTCGGCCGACACCACGTGGAGCTGGCGCGACCAGGCATCGCCGCAGAACGAGCAGGCGAACAGGCAGCCGTGCGAGGCGTGCAGCCGGACCAGCGGGACGCGGCCCCGGAACGCCTCGAGGTGGCGGTACGACGGCCGGTAGCCGATCGGGGCCTGGCGCTTGCCGAGCCGCAGCGGTTGCCCCAGCCGTGGAACGCCGCCGCGCGTGATCTGGTCGAGGATGCCGGGCCGGACCAGGCCGGTGTAGACGTGGGTGAAGTCCTCGGGCGACGCCAGCTCCGCCATGTTTCCGCCGACCACCGTGCGCAGGCCGCGCTGGCGCACCCGGCGCGACACCTCGACCGCCAGCGAGAGGTTCTGGGCCAGCGGCGACAGGAACACCAGCGCCCCGGGCGTGGCGGACGCCGCGATGCGCTCGGCGCAGACCTCGGCATCGAAGACCGCGGCGCTCAGATCGAGGAATGCGGTGTCGGGGTGCCCGATCGCACCGTCGAGGTGCGCGACCCACAGCGGCGCTTCCCACAGGTCGCCGGCGCCCACCGCGTATTCCGGGAACAGCGCTGCATACCGCGTGCTGTATCTCTGGTAGTACGCCGACAGCATCGGGAGCGGGTCGTCCTGGGACGGGAATGGCAGCTGGACCAGCACCACGCCTGACGCCCGGTCGCCCTCGGGTCGATGTCCCACGTACGCCTCCCGCATCTGGTTCATGGCCTCGAGATCGCGCGATCGACGAGCACCCCCGTCGAGATCACGTGTCGCGAAGCTAGCCCACGGCTCGGCGATCGGCAATGCCAGAGTAGGAAGGATGGAGAATTCCAGATCGGGACACAGGTGGAACATCTGCGGAATACTCACGGAATACTCGCGGAATGCCAGGGGGCATCCTGCAACTCCGTCGATATGCGCGATGTCCCCCGCGGGACATGGTTCGAACACCGGAACATGTGTTGAATACCGGAACATGTTCCGAACGCCCGGAACATGTATCGAGCACCGGAGACATGTCTCTGGCGATCGTCACACGGCGACATGACAGCTTGCCGCAGTTTGCCGTGTTGCGCGTCCGCGGCGATTGCGTATGTTGACCGGGAGGTTCACCGTGAAGCGAACACCGGTGGTAGAGCTGATCACCTTCACCGAGGCCGAGATCCAGGCCGAGACCCAGGCCGAGATCCAGGCCGAGATCCAGGCCGAGATCCAGGCCGAGATCCAGGCCGAGATCCAGGCCGAGACCCAGGCCGAGACCCAGGCCGAGATCGAGGGTGGCGCGGGTGGCGGCGTCGCCGGGCCGGTGGCGGAGGCGGCGCGCGTCCTCCACGGCGGCGATGTCCTGCAGCTCCGCATCGAGCCGCGCGGCGTCACCAGGCCGGTGGCGATCGAGCGGGCGCGCGCCGCGCTCGAGGCGATCCGGCGCGCGATGGTCGTCGAGCACGGCCTGCCCGCCGAGACCTACCTGGAGCTCGACGACGAGAGCTATGGCACGCCGGTCGCGCCGTTCCAGCGCCGGCGGTTCTTGCTGCCGCACCAGGACGGCGGCCACTGCAGCTTCCTCACACCGAGCCGGCGCGACTGCCCGGGGCTCGATGTCGACGAGCGCGTGTTCTCGAACACGGTGTACTGGAAGCGGCCCTCGCACAAGATGTTTCAGGGATTCATCATCACGCACACCGGCGAGCCGCGCGGAACCACGTATTACTACAACACGCTGACCCTGCTGTGGGACGCGTTCCGCCATCGTCACGGCCGCGCGCCGTCGGGAGTCGGCGAGCTCGCCGGGTTCAACCTCGACAACCTGCGCCGGTCGCGCGCCGAGCAATCGACGCATCGCTCGCGGTACGTGACGCTCGGTGCCCTGCTCGGATCGCCCGAGCTCGCCCACCACGTGATGCCGAGCGGCCCGCGCGCCGAGAGCGAGCTGTGGCCCGAGCAGTACTCCAACCTGCCCGAGCTGTGCGCGCTCGCCGATCACTGCCCGTGCGGCAGCTGTCGCGGTCCGGGCGAGCGCCTGTTCTGCCACGCGAGCATGCGCACGCTGGGCCGCACGTGGCCCGAGTTCCGCGCCGGATACGAGGTCTCGGTCGTCGGCGAGCTGCACGACGTGATGGTCGGCAACAACCTCACCCAGCTGCACGCCGCCGAGTCCTGCGCGACGCGCACGATCCGGCCGCTCTGCCTGGTGCTCGATCGGCCCGGCGGCGACGGGTACGAGCGCTGGCTCGCCGAGCAGTGGCGGATCTGGTACGCGCCCGGCCACCGCGCCGCCGGCGAGGAGGCGGCATGAAGCGGCACTGTCACCAGCGCGAGGTCCTGGCGGTGCACGAGGCAGGGCACCTGGTCGCGATCGTGATCACGCCCGGACTCGTCGCCCAGGATCTGGTGTGGCATCGCCTGCCGGACTACGAGATCGCGCACGTCGAGTCGGCGCGGTCGGTGGAGTTCGACTGGGAGAAGCCCGACGATCGCAACGCCCTGATCGCGCGCCACGCCGCGGTCGCGCTCGCCGGCGGCGCGGCCGAGCTCGCCGGCGCGATGCCGGCGGGGGGACTCGAGGTCCGGGCGATCCACGCGCAGGTCGGAGCCACCGACTTCGAGCTCGCGCACGAGTGGCTCACGCTGCAGCGCTACGATCCCGACCAGCAGATTCTGGAGCGCGAGATCCAGCGACTGTTTCACGAGGTGTGGCGCGCGCTCGCCGCACCGCCGGTGCGCGCCGCGATCGCGGCGGTGCGAGACCGCCTGCTCGCGCGGCTGGGCGACGCCGATGCCGGCGGCGCGAGCTCGCTGCGTGTGCCGGCGCGCGAGCTGCTGGCCGGCGTCGCGCTCGATCGCGCGGCCGAGTTCACACTCGAGGCCACGCTGTTCGACCGCGGCGCGGCGGCGGCCGGCGGATCGGTGTGACCGGTCGGGACGGCCGGGCCGGCTCGAGATCGCCGGAGATCGGGCGGCCCGACGCCGCCGCCGGCCCGCTGCAGGTGATAAGGTCCCCGCACTCGTTGCCGGACCTCCGGGCTGTTCCATGAACATCGTCGCGTCGTGTCTTGTGGTCGTGTGTTGCTGGTTCGGGCCGAGCCTGGGCGCGGCTGCGCCCGCGGCGGCTGCGCCCGCGGCGGCCGAGCCCACCGCGGCGGCCGAGCCCAGCACGGCGGTCGCCGTCGAGCTGACCGATTCGCTGCCCGCGCATCGCATCACCGGCGGGATCCGGATCGACGGCCGGCTCGACGAGGACGACTGGCGCGCCGCCGCCGCGGCCGGGCGGTTTGCCCAGGAAGAGCCGCACCACGGCGAGGCCGCGACGTCGCCGACCGAGGTCCGCGTGCTGTACGACGATCAGTACCTCTACATCGGCGCCCGGATGCGTCACGCGGCGGGCCACGGCGGCGTGACCGGCCTCGTGCACCGGCGCGATCGCGACAGCGCGAGCGACTGGTTCGGCGTGGCGATCGACTCGGCCCACGACCGCCGGACCGCGCACGAGTTCCGGGTCAACGCGGCGGGCGTGCAGCGCGACGTGCTGCTGTTTGCCGACACCAGCAGCGACGACACCTGGGACGCGGTGTGGGACAGCGGCGTGACCGCCGCGGACGGCGAATGGACCGCCGAGCTGCGGATCCCGCTGTCGCTGCTGCGGATCCGATCCGTCGAGCGCGACCAGACCTGGGGCATCAACTTCGTCCGGGTCGACCAGGATCCGCAGGAGACCGATCGCTGGCACGTCGGGGCGCGCAGCGAGAACGCGTTCGTCAGCCGGTTCCCGCTCCTCGTCGGCCTGTCCGGTCTGCGGCCCCAGGCCCGCCGCGAGATCATCCCGTACCTCACCGTCAACACCAAGGTCGCCACCGCGCAGGGCTTCGACGACCGCGGCCTCGACGTCCGCGCCGGCGTCGATGCGCACCTCGGCCTCGGCTCGTCGAGCCTGCTCGATCTGACGTTCCTGCCCGACTTCGGTCAGACCGAGGTCGATCAGGTGATCATCAACCTGTCGACGATCGAGACCCTGTTTCCCGAGAAGCGGACGTTCTTCCTCGAGGGCAGCGAGCTGTTCCAGGTCAATGGCACCCAGCTGTTCTACAGCCGCCGGATCGGCGCGAGCGCGCCGCTGCCGGAGCTCGGCCCGGGCGAGAGCCTGGTCGCGCGCCCGCTCGCGCTCGACATCCTCGGCGCCGCCAAGTTCACCGGCAAGTACGAGAGCGGCCTGAACGTCGGCGTGCTGGCGGCCGAGACCGAGCCGGCCTACGCGCGCGTCCGCGACGCCGACGGCACGGTCGCCACCCGCGCGGTCGCGCCGGCGATCGACAGCGCGGTCGCCCGCGTGCTCCAGCAGATCGGCGCCACCGGCAGCTACGTCGGTGCGTTCTCGAGCCTGCACGTCGAGCGCGATGGCGGTCGCCGGACCTACGTCGGCGCCGCCGACGCGACCTGGAAGTCGAGCGACGGCAGCGCCCAGGTCGATGCGCTCGGCGGCGGCAGCGCGGGCAGCGCCGATCGCACCACCGGCGCCACCGCCAACGCGCGCGCGATCAAGCGGTTCGACGCCGGCTGGTACGTCACCGGCAACACCGACTATGCCAGCCGCTACTTCGATCCCAATGATCTGGGCTACATCATCAGTCCGGATCACATCCTCGCGCACGGTGAGGTCGGCCGGCAATGGGACCGCACGCTCGGCGTGTTCCGCAACTGGAGCTTTGCGGCGACCGAGGACTACGGCCAGGACCACGCCGGCCGGACGTTCAACGACACCGTCGGCGGCAAGGTCTCGACCGGCTTCACCAGCGACTGGACGGCCTACCTCGGCGGCGGCGCCAGCCTGCCGTACCACGACGATCGCGAGCTGCGGGCGTTCCTCGAGCCGGTCAAGAAGTACCTCCATCACGGCAAGGAGCCGTACCTGCTCGCCGGCTTCACCAGCTCGCACCAGAGCGCGTGGTACGTCGGCCTCGACTTCACGGTCCAGCACTTCGCCGGCGGCCCGACCTACACGGCGACGTTCAGCCAGACGATCCATCCGTCGAGCCAGTTCGAGATCCAGCTCCAGACCGATCTGCTCGACGCCCAGGGCGAGATGCACTGGCTCGAGACCCAGGGCGACACCCCGATCGTCGGCATTCGCCGGATGCGCCAGCTCAGCCAGATCGTCCGCGCCTCCCATGCATTCACCCCGAACCTCACGCTGCAGGCCTACACCCAGCTGCTGCTCGCGAGCTGGCACTACCGCGATCTCGCGAGCTACGTCGATGACGACACGCTCGCCCCGGGCGCGATGTCCCAGACCACCAGCTTCTCGGCCAACAACTTCAACGTCAACGCCGTCCTGCGCTGGGAGCTCCGCCCGGGTTGCACGCTGTACGGGGTCTACACCCACGGCGCATTCGACGACGAGGTCTTCCATCGCGACGCGACCCTGACCAGCCGCAGCATCTCGGCGCTGCTGCGCGCTCCCGCGGACGACGTCCTGCAGGTCAAGCTGTCGTGGATGTTCCGGTAACCGCCGGGGTACGGGATCCGGAACGGCGCGGAGCGCGACAGGACGGACCCCGGCGAGCTATCGTGGAGCGCAGCGACGACCCGGTCGCGAACCCGCCATGAGCGACAAGCCGAGCGAGCCATCGACCGACGCGGGGCCCCCGCTCACCAAGGCCACGCGCGCCCACAAGGACGTCGACACCGAGCAGGACGAGCACAAGCGGCGCGAGTTCATGCACGCGATGCTCGCCGACCTGCGCGCGCTCGATCGCATGCTGCGCGAGGGCCGGTTCGAGACCGGGCCGCGCCGGATCGGCGCCGAGCAGGAGATGTTCCTGATCGATCGCCACTGGGCACCGGCGCGCGCGTCGCTGAAGATGCTCGACAAGCTCGGCGATCCGCACTTCACGACCGAGCTCGGGCTGTTCCAGCTCGAGGCCAACGCCGAGCCGCAGCTGTTCACCGGCGACGGGCTGTCGCGGATGGAGAAGCAGATCGACCATCTGGTCGGCAAGGCGCGCGCCGCGGCCGCCGAGCTCGGGCTCGCCCCGGTGCTGATGGGCATCCTGCCGACCCTGCGCAAGTCCGACCTCGGGCTCGAGGGCATGGTGCCCAGCCCGCGCTACCGCGCGCTCAACCAGGCGATGGCGGACCTGCGCGGCGGCACGTTCGAGTTCTCGATCAACGGCACCGACGAGCTGATCGTCCGCCACGACTCGGTGATGCTGGAGGCCTGCAACGCGAGCTTCCAGGTCCACCTCCAGGTCACCCCCGCCGAGTTCCCGCGGATGTACAACCTCGCCCAGGTGCTCGCCGGGCCGATGGTCGCGGTCGCCGCGAACTCGCCCCTGCTGTTCGGCCGCCGGCTGTGGGCCGAGACCCGGATCGCGCTGTTCCGCCAGGCGGTCGACACCCGCAGCCACCGGCACCACCTGCGCGAGAGCGAGGCCCGGGTCAGCTTCGGCACGCGCTGGGTCCGCGAGTCGGTGCTCGAGATCTACCAGGAGGACATCGCGCGGTTCCGCACCCTGGTCGGCAGCGATCTCGACGAGGATCCGATGGCCAAGCTGGCGCGCGGCGAGACCCCGCTGCTCAAGGCGCTGCGCCTGCACAACGGCACGGTCTACCGCTGGAACCGCGCGTGCTACGGCGTGATGGACGGCAAGCCCCACCTGCGGATCGAGAACCGGGTGATGCCGGCCGGCCCGACCGTGCTCGACGAGATCGCCAACGGCGCGCTGTGGTTCGGGGTGATGGCCGAGCTGGGCGCCCGCGAGGAGGACGTGGCCCGGCGGATCGAGTTCGACCAGGCCGGCGCGAACTTCTACGCCGCGGCGCGCGAGGGCCTGGGCGTCCACTTCACGTGGCTCGACGGCGAGGACATCGCCGCGTCGCACCTGGTGCTCGATCGCCTGCTGCCGCTCGCCGAGGCCGGGCTGCGCCGGCAGGGCATCATCGAGGACGACATCAAGCGCTACCTGTCGGTGATCGATGCCCGGGTCCGCACCGGGCGCACCGGGGCGCGCTGGCTGCTGTCGTCGTGGAACGCGCTCAAGGACAAGGCGACGTCGGGCGAGCGCTCCAACGCGCTGGTCGCGGCGACCCTGCAGCGCCAGCAGACCGGGCGCCCGGTCGCGGAGTGGGAGCGGGCGCGGCTCGACGAGTCCGAGGTCAGCCGCACGAGCTACCAGCAGGTCGATCACTACATGACCACCGACCTGTTCACCGTCCACGCGTCGGACCCGGTCGAGATGGTCGTCAACCTGATGAGCTGGGAGCGGATCCGCCACGTCCCGGTCGAGGACAAGGACCACCACCTCGTCGGGCTGGTCACCTACCGCGCGGTGCTGCGCTTCCTCGCCAGCGGCGGCTCGCTGCACGACACGCCGGTGTCGGCGATCATGCGGACCGACGTGCTCACCGTCACCCCCGAGGCCCGCACGCTCGACGCGATCGCGCTGATGCGGCGCTACCGCTACGGCTGCCTGCCGGTGCTGCAGGACGGTGCCCTGGTCGGGATCCTGACCGAGGAGGACTTCATGAACGTCGCGTCGAAGCTGCTCGAGCAGCAGCTCGGCGAGCCGCGGCCGTGACCGGCGCTTCGCGCTGCGATTCACCGTCGATGCTCCTGTTCGGAGACGACCCGCCGGAGCGCTGACCGCCGCAGCGTCCGCGCTCGGGCTCGCGGTCACGGAGGGTAGGGATACAGCGCGACCGGCAGGCACAGCTCGACGAGGTCGGAGTCCGTCAGCCGCGTGCTGATCTGGCCCCCGGCGTAGCAGTCGACCGGCGCGGCCGACGCCGAGCCGCCGCACAGCCGCACCGTCTGGGCGTCGGCAAGGTTCGTGCGGGCGCGCGCGCCGACCAGGCACGCCGGGGCGCCCTGGCCGACCAGCGGGGCCACCGGCCAGGGTAGCGCCGCGCAGTAGCCGACGATCGACGCGTCGTCGAGCCCGGTCGTCTGCTTGAGCCGCGCTGCGCACTCGGCGGGCGACACGGAGGCCGCGCTGGCGCACATCCGCATCGCCTGGGCGTCGGCGAATCCCTGGCCGGCGATCTGGGCCAGGCAGCGCGCAGGAGATTCGTCGATGGCGCCGATGCACAGCTGCTTGCCCTGCTCCAGCGTCAGGTTGCTGGTCCCCTGGGTCGCGGCGAGGTAGCAGCGCACCGGCCCGAGCGGGTCGGCGGCGGGCGCCGCTTGCGGCTGGGCGGCCGCCGGCCCGGCGATCAGCGCGGCGCTCAGCAGAGAGACGACGAGACGGAGACGGGACTGCCGGGACTGCATGTTCTCCGGTGATGCAGGACCCGCACCGCGTCTGGCTATGGCGCCGTCGAGACCACGGCGGACCGCTCCGCCCAGCGGGTCCAGATCGGCGCGCCGAATGTGCCGGTACCGGGATCGACCTGGAGCTCGATCTGGCCCTGACCGGTGGGCGGCGTGAAGGTCTCGTCGCCCAGGATCGTGATCTGCAGGCGCGTGTGATTGGCGCCGCTGATCAGGATCTGGCCGGCGAACGGGTGCTGGCGCGATGAAATTCCGGCATCTCGCGCGCCGGGAATGGTAGTCCGGCGATGTGCGAGGACGGCGCCGTGATAGCCTCGCCGCGCTTCCCCTGGAGAGCTCCATGCGCGCAACATTCCTCGCCCTGGTGTGCAGCGCCGCTGTCGCACTGACCACCACCGCCGACGCCGGGACCGTGATCGTCACCGCCGACAAGCTGGTCGACGTCGCCACCGGCAAGCAGACCGACCGGCCGCAGGTGGTGATCGTCGACGGACGGATCACGCAGGTTGGCAAGCAGGGCGACGCCGCTCCCGCCGGCGCGGTCCGCGTCGACCTGCCGGGCGTGACCCTGCTGCCCGGCCTGATCGACATGCACACCCACCTCACCACATCGCCGCTGTTCGGCGGCTACAACCGCCTGCTGTTCTCGGACTCGTTCTGGGCGGTGATCTCGGCCGGCCACGCCAAGGCGACCCTGGAGGCCGGGTTCACGACGGTCCGCAACGTCGGCTCGCACGACTACAACGACGTCGGCCTGCGCCAGGCGATCGACGGCGGCTTCGTCCAGGGCCCGCGGGTGTGGACCGCGACCTACGCGATCGGGGCGACCGGCGGCCACTGCGACTCGACGTTCTTCCCGCCGTCGATGGCGCAGAAGAGCCCCGCCGTGATCGACAGCCCGCTCGCCGGCCGCCAGATGGTGCGCCAGCTCCACAAGTACGGCGCGCAGGTCATCAAGATCTGCGCGACCGGCGGCGTGTTCTCGCACGGCGACACGCCCGGGGCGCAGCAGCTGACGCTCGACGAGATCAAGGCGATCGTCGACGAGGCCCACATGGCCGGCCTCAAGGTCGCCGCGCACGCCCACGGCGCCTCGGGCATCAAGGCGGCGATCCTCGGCGGGGTCGACACGATCGAGCACGCGAGCCTGGTCGACGACGCGGGCATCCAGCTCGCGATCCAGAGGGGCGCCTACTTCGGCATGGACATCTACAACACGGATTACACCCAGGCCGAGGGCAAGAAGAACGGTGTGCTCGAGGACAACCTCCAGAAGGACCGCGACATCGCGCTGATCCAGCGCCAGAACTTCCAGAAGTCACTCCGCGCCGGCGTGAAGATGATCTTCTCGACCGACGCGGGCGTCTATCCGCACGGCACCAACGCCCGGCAGTTCGCCACCATGGTGAAGTGGGGCGCGACCCCGCTGCAGGCGATCCAGTCGGCGACGATCACCGCCGCCGCCGCGCTGGGCACGCCCGGCGACGTCGGTCAGGTCAAGGCCGGCGCCTACGGCGATCTCGTCGGGGTGTCGGGCGATCCGCTCAAGGACGTCATGCTGCTCGAGCGCCCGGTGTTCGTGATGAAGGGCGGCGAGATCGTCCGGCGCGCCGCGACCCCGGGCAAGTAGACCGCAAGCACCATCCAGCGAGGCACCCATGACCCGACCGACCCGGAACCACACCCCGCTCGCGGCGACCTGCGCCGCGGCGGTCTTCGCAGTGCTCGGCGCGCTGCTCGGCCTGCGCGGCTCGCTCGCCGCCCCGCCGCCGGCCGCCGTGAAGCCCGCCGACAAGCCCGCGGCCGACAAGGCCCTGACGCCGTACGTCGAGGCCCACACCCACTTCGAGGCCGCCGAAGCCGAGGGCGCGGTGCGCGCGGCGCTCGCCGGGCTGGCCCGCCAGAACGCCGCGATGGTCCTGCTCCAGATGCCGCCCGACACCTTCGATCACCCCGGCCACTACGACGCCGAGGTCGTGCTCGCCGAGGCCAGGAAGCACCCCGGCCAGATCGGCGTGCTCGGCGGCGGCGGGACGCTCAACGCGATGATCATCCAGGCCGCGGCGACCGGGGACGCCGGCCCTGCGGTGCAGAAGAAGTTCAAGGACCGCGCCGAGGAGCTGCTGCGCGAGGGCGTGATCGGGTTCGGCGAGATGACCGCCGAGCACTACGCCGGCGTGACGCCGTACCAGTACGCGCCGGCCGATCACCCGCTGTACCTCCTGCTCGCCGACATCGCCGCCGAGCACGGCGTGCCGATCGACCTGCACATCGAGGCCGTGCCCGAGGACATGGCGGTGCCGGCCGGCGTGAAGGTGCCGCCCAACCCGCCCCGGCTGCACGCCAACATCGCCGCGTTCGAGCGGCTGCTGGCGCACAACCCGCGCGCGAAGATCATCTGGGCCCACGCGGGCGCCGACGGCACCGGGTTCCGCACGCCGGAGCTGTGCCGCCGCATGCTCGAGGCGCACCCGAACTTGTTCATGGAGATCAAGGCCGATCCCAAGGCGCAGGGCCTGAACTACCCGATGGCCGGCGGCAAGCTCAAGCCCGACTGGCTCGCGCTGTTCACCGAGTTCCCCGATCGCTTCGTGATCGGCAGCGATCAGCACTACCCGGAGACCGCCGACCCGGTGCAGCGCTGGCAGGAGGTGGTGCGGCTGTTCAACCAGCTCCCCGAGCCCGTGCGCAAGAAGATCGGCACCGAGAACGTCGCGCGGATCTACGGCAAGCCCGTGGCGTCGTCTCTGAAGCACTGACGCCTGGCAGCGCGCCGGACGGCCCGCGGCCAGGCCGAGCAACGGGCCAGCAACCAGGCCAGCCAACCAGGCAACAAGGAGAAGCTCCATGAAGCGGCGTGACCTGTTCAAGAACTCCCTGGCCGCGTCGGCGCTGGCGGGCCTGTCGGCGGTGGCGCCCCGCGCGCGCCGCGCCCACGCCGCGCCCGGCCCTGCGCCGGCTCCGGCCGCGGCCCGGGCCGAGTTCCCCAAGGCTCCGGGCCTGACCCGGTCGATCGCCGAGTTCATCGTCGGCACGAAGTACGAGGACATCCCGGCCGACGTCCTCGAGCTCGGCAAGAAGTCGATCCTCGACGGCTTCGGCCTCGCGCTCGCCGGCTCGGTGTCGGCGATGGGGCCGCTGGTGCAGAAGTACGTCCAGTCATTCGGCGCCTCGCCGACCCGCGCCAGCGTGATCGGCACCCGGCTCAAGTGCCACCCGCGGTTCGCCGCGCTCGCCAACGGCGTGTCGATCCACGCCGACGACTTCGACGACACCCAGCTCGCCGCCGCCAGGGACCGGATCTACGGCCTGTTGACCCACCCGACCGTCCCGGTGCTGCCGCCCGCGTTCGCGCTGTGCGAGGTCGGCCGCCGCTCGGGCAAGGACTTCATGCTCGCCTATCACCTCGGCGTCGAGGTCGAGTGCAAGATCGCCGAGGCGATCGCGCCGCGCCACTACGACGAGGGCTTTCACACCACCGGCACGATCGGCTCGTTCGGCAGCGCCGCGGCGTGCGCCCGGCTGCGCGGCCTCGACGCCAAGCAGACCGCCTACGCGCTCGGCATCGCCGCCACCGAGGGTGGTGGGTTCCGCCACAACTTCGGCTCGATGACCAAGCCGTTTCACGCCGGCCACGCGGCCGAGAACGGCACCGTCGCCGCCGACCTCGCCGCCCTCGGCTGGACCGCCTCCGACGACATCCTCGAGGCGCCGCTCGGCTTCTTCCAGGCCGCGGGCGGCAGCTTCGATCTCGCCTCGATCGTCGGCCGGGCCGGCCAGCCGTGGACGTTCGCGGCGCCGGGCGTGTCGATCAAGCCCCACCCGTCGGGCTCGCTGTCCCACCCGGCGATGGGCGAGATGATGCGCCTGATCCGCGAGCACAAGCTCAAGCCCGCCGACGTCGAGAGCATCGACCTCGGCGCCAACCACGGCATGACCACGTCGCTCTTGCACCACCAGCCGACCACCGGCCTGCAGGCCAAGTTCAGCATGGAGTTCTCGCTGAGCATCCTCCTGCTCGACGGCAAGGCCGGCCTGGCGCAGTACCAGGACGCCGTCGTGCGGCGCGCCGACGTCCAGGACATGATCAAGCGGGTCCACTTCCACGTCGATCCCGAGGCCGAGCGCGCCGGCCTCGACAAGATGACCAGCATCCTCAAGATCACCCTCAAGGACGGCAAGGTCCTGTCGGGCCGCGCCGAGTTCGCCAAGGGCAGCCCGGCCAACCCGATGAGCTACGACGAGGTCGCCGACAAGTTCCGCGGCTGCGCCGAGTTCACGAAGTGGCCGGCCGCCAAGGCCGAGGCGGTGATCGCCGCGGTCAAGTCGCTCGAGACCCTGACCGACCTCGGCAAGCTCACCTCGGCGCTGACCGCCTGACCGGCGCGGTCAGGGGGGCGGCGGGCAGGTGAAGGCCTGGTTGATGGGATTGTCGATGCCCAGGCCGAGAACCCCGCCGCCGACCACGAAGATCTTGCCGCCTGCCGAGACCGCCTGCACCTCGGTGATGCCCCTGAGGAGCGGCTCACCATCTCGCCAGCGGTCGGTGCCCGGATCGTAGATCCAGTTGTTCTTGTGCAGCGAGTCCCGCAGCACCGCACCCGAGCCGCCGATGACATGCAGCCGTCCGTTGCACACGGCGCCGGTGAGGTTGACGCGCGCTCCATTGGGCTCCAGCTGGCTCGGGGACGCCGGCGGTGGCAGGTTCGCGCCGAGACTCCACGTGTTGTGGGCGATGTCGAAGATGAACGTGGTGTCCGTCTTGTTCCCGTTTGCGACCTCCGACGGGCCGTAGCCGCCGAAGACATAGAGGTGCCCATCTCGAGCCAGGACGAGCGCGTCCGAGCGCGGCTCCGGCATCGGCGCCAGCGTCGCCCACGTCCCGCTGGCGATGTCGTAGGCTTCCACGACGTTCAGCTCGCGGCCGCTGCCCGGCGCGATCGTCGCCCGCCCGCCGACCACGTAGATCTTCCCGCCGTCGACCGCCGCCATGTACTCGGTGGCCCGCGCCGTGGGCATCGATGCCAGCTGCAGCCAGGAATCGCCGGCCGGATCGTAGCGCCAGAGCTCGTCGCTGACCGAGACCGGCCGCAGGCGGCCGCCGATCAGGTAGACGTACGTGCCGTCGGACACCGCGGCCAGCTCGGCCCTGGGCGCCGCCGGGAGCGAGGCGCGCGTCGTCCAGACGTCGAGGCCCGGGTCGTAGGCCTGGTTGATCGTGGAATCGCCCTCTTCGCTGTCTCCCGCGATGTAATAGAGAATGCCATGGACGGCCGCCGCGCCGTATCCCTCGCGAGGCGTCGGGATCTCGGCCCGGGTCGTCCAGCTGCGTTCGAACGCGCCGATGTCGTTGCTGGCACCCTGCGGGCGGGGAGTGCCGAAGAAGTCGCGGTACAGGCTGGACACGAAGCGCGCGCCTCGATCGATGCAGCACGCGTCGTTCGCGCTGGAGTCGGTCAGCCGTCCCTGTGCATCGAGGTCGGGATCGATCTTGATCAGGCCGGTGTCATCGCGGGTGTCCGCGCTGCCCACCACCACGCGCCGGTGGATGCACGCACCGACGGTCTGCGCTCCGCCCGGCGCGGCCGCGTTGTGGACGACGATCGAGTCCTGGATCACGCGCGGTGTGGTCCCGCAGTCGATGCCGCCGGGCTCGTTCGTGCCGTCGTTGTTCGTCACGGTGTTGAACAGGAAGCGGCCGGTGCTGGAACCGATGAACCTCACCGCCGCGAAGCCACCGCCCTGGAAGTAGCTGTTGGTGATCCGATAACTCCCGGAGTCTTCGACCTGCAGCGCGTTCAGGGAATGCCCGATCGCGCGTACCCGGTCGATCTCCAGCGTGCTGTTCGTGCTCCGGATGCCCCGGCTGTCGCCCTTGACGGTCGCGTTGCGGACCTGCACGTCGGAATCCTCGATCACGAGCCCGGTGCCGACGCTGTTGTCGAAGTCGACTCCGTCGAGTACCACGCGCGCGCCCTGCTCGATGCGAAACGCGGTGGAGGTGTCCTCCTCGCCCACCACCGCCGACCCGTCGCGAGGTCCAAAGACAAACACCGTGCGGTTGGCGATCCCGAACGGGAAGTAGCGTCCAGGATACACGCGCAGCGCGTAGCGGATGCCGACTGCCAAGGGGACCCCGAACGCGATGCTACAGGCGGGGTTGGCTCGCGTTCCGTCGCCGCTGGCACAGAACGGGCCGCCGAAGGCTCGCACGTAGACGACGTCCGATTCCGGGATGCAGGCTCCTGGGCCCAGGTTGGTCGCCGCGTGGACGTCGCACACGTCGCTGGCGCACTCGCTGTGCCCGGAACACGGCTGGCACGCTCCGGCCACGCATGCTAGCCCCGGTGAGCAGTCGCTCTCCTGGGTACATGCGGCCAGAATTGCGGCTGATTGCGGCGCCTCGCTGTGCGGCGGTGACTCATCCAAACCGCGGGCGTCTTCCATCTGCATTCCACAGGCCGCGAACAAGCAGATACTTCCCATCCAGACAGCTGCACTCCCTCTGAAGAATTTCATAGAGACTCCAATCTCGCAGTCCTCTCGCTCACGTGCGGGCAAATGACCAGGATGGCCCTGCCTCACGATGCCGCTCCGCAGGACGCATGCCAGGGTGCGAGCGCGCCGGCCGGAGAACTCGCGCAAGATCATCGCGACGGGTGATTCGAGCCGAAGCTCGTGCGCGATTGCGCACGCGCGCACGCGCACGCAGCCTGCGCCCGCGACGTGGTCAGCGTCGAACGAGGCGCAGCGTTGCGCTCCGCGAGGTGCTGTCGCGACCGGTCGTCGCGCCGTCGACCGGGCTCAGGCCGGAAGCTCGAGCATCAGCTTGCCGTGGTTCTCGCCGGCGAACAGCTTGAGCAGCGCGTGCGGGAACTGGTCGAGGCCGCGCACGATGTCCTCGCGCGAGCGCAGCTTGCCGGCGGCCATCCACTGCGCCATCTCGGCGACCGCGGCGGGGTACCTGGACGCATAGTCGAACACGACCATGCCGGTCATCGACGCGCGGTTGACCAGCAGCGACAGGTAGTTGCTCGGGCCGTTGACCGGCGTCGTGTTGTTGTACTGCGAGATCGCGCCGCAGATGATGATGCGGGCGCGCATCGCGAGCCGGGCGAGCGCCGCGTCGAGGATATCGCCGCCGACGTTGTCGAAGAACACGTCGATGCCCTGCGGGCAGTGCTCGCGCAGCGCGTCCCGGACGTCGCCCGCCTTGTAGTCGATCGCGGCGTCGAA
>JBGQCL010000206.1:0-19429 GCA_041495365.1 Kofleriaceae bacterium
CCGTCGGGCAGCACGTCGTCATTGCCGATCCAGATCTCCCAGCCGTTCATCACGATCGCGATCGCGAGCTTCTCGGTGCCCTGGGTGTACTCGCGCTTGGACGTCGGCTTGATCTCGACCGGCTGCTTGGCGCCGTCCTCGCGCAGCGTGAACTTGTCGCCGGGCAGGTTCGGCGCGCCGATCACGGTCACCTCGATCTGCGGCGCGTCGTCCTTGGTCTTGGCGTTGTTGCGGTCCGGCGGCTTGACCTCCATCTGGACCGCGATGTTCGACGCATCGGCGTGGACCCGTCCCGGTACCGCCAGGCAGGCCGCCGCCAGTCCCATCACCACCAGCGATCGTCGGTTGTGCTTGTTCATAAGCTCTTGAACTTCAGCATCGCGCTGCCGAACTTGATGAAGTCGTTGTCCACCAGCTCGTGGCGATCGACGCGACGGTTGTTGACGTAGGTGCCGTTGGTCGAGCCGGCGTCGCGCAGCACCCACACGCCGTTCTCGGCCTTGATCTCGGCGTGCTTGGACGACATGAACTTGTCGTTCAGCACGATCGTGCACTTCGGGTCGGTGCCGACGCTGGACACCGGCGACAGCGTGAACAGCTCGCCGCGCTGGGCGCCCTGCAGCGGGACGATCCAGCCCAGCAGCTGCATGCTGCCCGGGCCGCCCTGGGCGTCGATCACGAACGCCTGGGTCTTCGCCTTCTCCAGCTTGCCGGGCGCCGCGACCACCTGCTGGGCGATCTGCGCGCAGTACGGGCACTGGTCCCAGCTCCTGTCGAGCTGCTGCTCGCACTGCGAGCAGAACTTCTTGGCGAAGATCCAGAACCCCTTGGTGATGACCGGCGGGTTCGGGTTGGGACCCTGCGGAGCTCCCATCCCCGGCATCCCCTGCATCTGGGGCATGCCCGGCATGCCCGGTGGTTGTCCCTGCTGCGGCATCTGGCCTCCCTGCTGCTGGCCCATCTGGTTGAACTGCTGCCCGTATCCCTGCGCCTTCCCTATCGCGCCCTTGCCCCGACCCGCCAAGGCCTTGGCGCGGTTGATGTCGACCTGGATGTTGCCCTTGACGCTCTGGACGCCGCGGACCTTGGCGTTGAATTCGCGAAACGGCCGGAAGATGAAGTCGAAGTATCGGAGGAACATGGTTCCCTCTGGGACGCGCTGGCATCCCCCCGCGCGCGGCTAGTCTAGCATCATCGCACATCGCCACGGCCGCGCGAAGTGCGCTTCCGGCCACCGGAAGTGCGTTTTTGGCGGCGTCCCGGGCCGCAGCTGCCGCGGCGCCACCCGGTCGCCGAGATCCGCTGTGGCGAGGCGCGGTTCGGCGCGATCGCCTAGCGCGCGCCCGCCGCCGGGACACCGGCCGGAGCCACCGCGGCCGCCGCGCGCCGGTGCTGGATCGCGATGGTCACCGCCGCCTTGCGGGCGAGCGCCTCACGGATCCGCGCGATCCGGTGCGGCGGGTGGTGGAAGAAGTTGCGGTCAAGCGCGGGGTCGTCGGCGTAGGCGCGGCAGATCTCGGCCTCGTCCCAGCTCGTCGGGAACGCCGCGTAGACCAGCGGCGGCTCGCGCAGCCACCAGCCGGTGAAGCCGAAGCGCTCGTGGTGGCGCTCGTAGATCTCGGTCCCCGGGTAGGGAACGACCACACCGCGCGCGTTGAACCCGCCCGCGAGCGGCGCCGCGCGCTCGAGGAACGCGATCGTCGCGTCGAGCTCGGCGTCGGTCTCGTCCGGCCAGCCGAACATCAGGTTGACCACGCTGTGGACGCCCTCGTCGCGGCACCACCCGAGCACGGCGAGCACGCGCTCGACCGTGACGCCCTTGCCGATCCGCACCAGCATCCCCGGGTCGGCGCTCTCCATGCCGATGTCGACCCCGGCGCACCCGGCGCGCCGCATCTCGGCGAGCACGTCGCGATCGAGGTGCGCGGGGTGCGCGGTGCACGTCCACCACACCGGCGCCCCCGAGCCGCGGATCGCCGCGCACAGCTCGTGGACACGGCGCCGGCCGACGGCGAACGAGTCGTCGAAGAAGCTGAACCCGACCAGGCCGAACCGATCGCGCAACACGGCGATCTCGGCGGCGACCGACGCGGCGCTGCGGTAGCGGAACCGCCGCCCGGTGACGTCGTTCGAGCAGAACGTGCAGGCCGCCGGGCAGCCGCGGCTCGACAGGATCCCGGCCGGCGGCAGCAGGTCGCCCAGCGCCGGCCGCCCGTCGTACCAGCCGGGATCGAACAGATCGAGCGCGGACAGCGGAGAGGCGAGCCGATCGAGCTCGGTCAGCACCGGCCGCGCCGGGTTGTGCCGGATCATGCCGCGCTCGATCCAGCTCAGGCCCGCGACCTCGCAGGCAGCGCGCCGGCCGTCGATCACGTCGGCGAGCTCGACCAGCGCGTCCTCGCCCTCGCCGCGGATCACCCAGCGAAACCCATGGCGGAGCGGCTCGTCGGGCACGATCGTGGCGTGCGGACCGCCCGCGACCAGCGGCGCGGTGATCCCACGGGAGGCGCTGCCCCCCGTCTCGCTCCGCTCGATCCCACGGGAGGCGCTGCCCCCCGCCCCGCCGGCAGAGCCGTCGGGGTCCCCACCCCCCGTCTCGCTCCGCTCGATCGGCGCAGCGAGCGCCCGGGCCAGCGCGTAGGCCGGCTGGACGTGCAGCGTCTTGAGGTGCAGCCCGACCAGATCGGGCCCGAACGCGGCCACCCGCGCGGCGATCTCGGCCGCGGTGTGGGGCGCGTGCGGCGCCGAGGCGTCGAGCAGCGCCACGTCGTGGCCGCCGGCGCGCAGGGCCGCGGCGAGGTGGCAGAACGACAGCAGCGGCGTGCGCACCGGCTCCGGCGACGGTGGGTTGATCAGAAACACGCGCGCCATGTCCCCAGTGTACTCCGGCGCGGGCCCGAACTCCCCCGTGCCGCGCACGGCAGGCCATGGCGAGCACAGCCGCGCCACCGCGTGCACGCAGCGCACCGAGGCCAGCGAGCCGCAACCAGGCGCAACGCAGCGAGCTGCAACCCGAGCAGAACGCAGCGCAATGACGATGTCGCAACCCCCAGGCGCCGCGGCGCGGCGGTTGCCGCCGCCGGCCGCAGCGTCTCACTCCAGCCCGCCGCCGTCCTCGCCGTCGATCTCCCCCGTCCAGTACACGTAGTCGCGCCACGCGTCGGGCAGCGACTGCGTGCTGACCCGGATCTGGACCGCCGGGATCCAGCTCGGCCGGGCGGGGACCGAGCGCAGCGTCATGCGCGCCTCGGCCGGCGTCCGGTTCGCCTTCTGCGCGTTGCACGCGCAGCAGCACGACACGATGTTGTCCCACGTGGTGCGGCCGTTGCGCGACCGCGGGATCACGTGGTCATAGGTCAGCTGATCGATCGTGCACCGCATCCCGCAGTACTGGCAGCGGTAGCCGTCGCGCGCGTAGATGTTCACGCGCGAGAACTTCACCGGCTTGGCGTGGCGGCGGAACGCCTTGCGCAGGCGCACGACCGCCGGGATCTGGATGACCATCGATCGCCGGCCTGCGTGCGGTGACGACGATCGCATCGGGCGCCGCGGCCAGCCGGCGCTCCTCGACATCGATCAGCCCGGCCTCGGTCAGCCAGGCGCGGAGCTGCGCGGTCGAGTGGACATCGCCGGCCTCGGTGTAGATCGCCATGTTGAGCGCGAACAGCAGACCCTCGATCGGCCCGGCGCGATCATCGTCGACCCGCAGGTCCTTGATCGCGACGGTGCCGCCCGGGACGACCGCGCGCGCCGCCGCGGCGACCAGCCGCGCGCAGCTCTCCGCCGGGTGCAGATGCAACAGGTTTGCAAGCAGCGCCGCGCCGTGCCCGGTCCCGAGCTCGACCTCGGCGGCGTCGCCCGCGATCCAGCGCGCCCGGGCGGCCAGCGGCCCCAGCCACTCGACCGCCAGCGCGAGGACGTCGCCGGCATCGACCAGCGTCGCCCGGCCCGCGGGGTTGGCCTCCAGGAACGCCTTGCTGTACGCCCCGGCGCCCGCGCCGAGATCGAGCAGCGACGCGGCGCCGAGGCCGGCGACCAGCTCGCCCGCCGCCGCCGCGCCGGCGCTCGCCAGGTGGTGATGCAGGCGGCGCAGCGCATCGCCACCCGGCTCGACGGATAGCGGGCGATCGCGGCGGATCACCTCGGCGAGCCGCCCCCAGCCGTCCCCCGCCACCGCCGGACGCGACGGCGCTGCATCCGGCGCCGCGAACCGCGGCTCCCGGCCGCCGCGCTCGCAGCGGATCGCGCCGAGCGCGGCGAGCACGTCGAGCAGCGCGCGCAGCCGGTGACCCGCCGCGACCCCGACCCGGGAGGCGGCCGCGTCCAGCGCCGCCGGCCCCCCGCGCGCCAGCGCCTCGAACACGCCGAGCTCGTGACCGGCGGCGACCGCGGCGTCGCTCAGGAACGCGCGCGCCTGGAGCGCGGCACCGAACACGTCCATGCAGGGTTCCTCGACGGGTCAGCATACTCCAGCTCGCGCGCGATCCGCGTCCCGCGTGATCGCGGCCGCAGCGTTTGCAGGAGCCGGCGCGCATCGTGCGGCGCAGGCGATCGTCAGCACCGACGCCACCGGCTGACGCTACGGCTCCTCGACTGCCGGCTTGCGCTCCCCGGCGATCTTCTGCTGCACGAGGTGCGGCACGATGTCGTGGTGCGACAGCTCCATGACGAAGCTGCCGAGGCCGTTGGTGATCGATCGCAGCTGGCCGGCGTAGCGGCCGAGCTCGCTGAGCGGCGCGAGCGCGCGCACCACGGTCACCGCGTTCGACACGTCGACGCCGACCACGTGGCCGCGGCGGTTCTTGAGGTCGCCCGTGACATCACCGGTGTGGTTCTCCGGCACGCTGATCTGGAGCGCGACGATCGGCTCCAGCAGGACCGGGCTGGCGCGCTTCAGCGCGTCCCGGAGCGCGAACTTGGCGGCGGTGCGGAATGCGGCGTCCTTGCTGTCGACCGCGTGGCTCTTCCCGTCGTGGACGGTGACCTTGACGTCCTGGACCGGGTAGCCGGCGACCACGCCGCGCTCCATCGCGTCCCGGCAGCCCTGATCGCACGCCGGGATGTACTGCGACGGGATCGCGCCGCCGAACACGTCGTCGACGAACTCGTAGCCGCCGCCGCGCCGCAGCGGCTCGACCCGGAGGAACACCTCGCCGAACTGCCCCGCGCCGCCGGTCTGCTTCTTGAGCCGGTAGTGACCCTCGGCGCGCGCGGTGATGGTCTCGCGGTACGCGATGGTGGGCGGCCGCGCGGTAACGTCGAGCCCGAACCGGTTCTTGACCTTCTCGAGCGTGATCCGCAGGTGCAGCTCGCCGAGCCCGCTCAGCACGAGCTCGTGGGTCTGCGGGTCCTGCGTGGCGCGCAGCGTCGGGTCCTCCTCGACCAGGCGCGCCATCGCGGTCGACAGCTTGACCTCATCGGCCTTGTTGTGGAGCACGACCGCGAGCGAGTACATCGGCTCCGGGTAGCGCGGGCGCGCCGCTGCGAGGTCGTCCGCCGCCGCCGGGTCGCGCAGGACCGCGTCGATCCGGACGTCGTCGAGCTTGGCGATCGCGACCAGGTCGCCGGCCGACGCCGCGGTGGTCAGCTCGACGTACTCGCGGCCCTCGACCTTGACCAGGTGGCCGGCCTTGAGCGGCTTGCGCCCCCCGCCTGCGACGAACGGCGTGGTGCCGTCGAGCTGGCCCTGCAGGACGCGGATCATCGCGATCTTGCCCAGGTACGGATCGGTCGTGACCTTGAACACGTGCGCCAGCAGCGGAAGCGCCGGATCGCACGGGATCTCGACCAGCGCGTCGCCGCGACGCAGCCGGCGCGGCCGGCCGGTCACCGGCGACGGCGCCTCCGCGGCCAGGACGTGGAGCAGATCGTCGACTCCGACCTCACGGCTCGCGCTGGTGAACAGGATCGGCACCACGTGGCCGCGGTTCATCGCCTCGACGAAGTCCTTGCGCAGCTCGGCGACGTCGATCGCCTCGCCCGCCAGGTAGCGCTCGAGGTCGTGGTCGTCGATCTCGATCGTCGACTCGAGCATCTCGCGGTGAACATCGGCGACCGAGCCGAAATCGGCCGCCCCGGCGTCGTGCTCGAAGCAGTCCAGCACGTCGGCGCCGCCGCCAGTCGGCAGGTTGATGCAGTGCAGCTCGGGGCCGAACGCCTCGCGCAGCTGCTCCACCAGCGCGGGCAGCCCCGCGAGGTTCTCGTCGATCCGGTTGACGACCACCATGCGTGCCAGCCCGGCCTCGCCCGCGGCATGGAACAGCCGGCGCGTGCCGCTCTCGACGCCCGCCGCGGCGCTGACCACGATCACCGCGGTCTCGACCGCAGGGAGCGCCGACAGCGCGTGCCCGATCAGCTCCGGCGCGCCCGGCGTGTCGATCAGGTTGATCTGGCGCCCCGCGCTGGTCGCGAACAGGAGGCTCGCGCTCGTCGAGTGGTGGTGCGCGCGCGCCTCGGGCTCGAAGTCGCTGACCGTGCTGGCGTCGCCGACCGTCCCGGCGCGCTTGATCGCGCCGCAGCGGTGCAGGATGGCCTCTGCGAGCGTCGTCTTGCCTGCCCCGGTGTGGCCGAGCAGGACGATGTTGCAGATCGCCGCGGGCTGGAAGCCGGGCTGCTTGCTCATGGCGCGACTCTACGCCCGCCGGCGCCGCGCAGCCGGGCGCCGGGTGCCGATTGCGAACCGCAACGATTGCGCCGCGGCGCAGGACAGCGATCGCCGCTCACGGGGGCTCGTCCCGGCAGCGCTCCTGTTCGCCGCGGATCCGATCGCGGACGCGGCAGACGATCTCGCCATCGAACCCGCACACGAAGCCGCCGTCGCGCGACTTGCACTTCCAGTCGCACGGCTCGGCCACCGCCGACCGCAGATCGCCCACCATGCGCTGCGGCGCGCACGTGGTCGCCGCATCCTGATTGCCGCGCTCGACCGCGTCGCGGCGCGCGTCGGCCTCGGTCGGCAGCGCGCCGCCCTGGCTCACCGTCAACGTGAACCGGACGTCCTTCTGCGGCCCCCGCGTCTCGACGCGCTCGACCGTGCAGCCGGCCAGCCGGGCGCGCGCCTCGTCGGCGTGGGCGCCTTCGGGGTAGCTGCGCAGGTAGCTCCGCAGACGCCCTGCACACCGGCGAGACGCGAACTCCGAGGCGGCGGGCGTGCTACGGTGATTGTGTGGTTGCCCCTGCGAGCAGCGCGATCGACGTCGATGACCTGAGCATGACGGTGGTCGCCCGCTGGCGCCATCTGCCGATGCGGATCCGGCTCGCCGCCCCGCTCGGCGACGATGACCTGTTCGATCTGTGCGCCGCAAACCGCGGGCTCCACATCGAGCGCACCAGCGACGGAGAGCTGATCATCATGCCACCGACGGGAGGGGAGACGGGACGGCGCAACTTCGATCTGATCGGCCAGTTCGCCGCATGGGTCAAGCGGGACGGGACCGGCGTGGGCTTCGACTCCTCGACCGGATTCCTGCTCCCCAACGGCGCCGAGCGCGCTCCGGACATCGCGTGGGTGCGAAGGTCGCGCTGGGACGCGCTCACTGCGGACCAGCGGCGAAAGTTTCCCCCGGTGTGCCCGGACTTCGTGCTCGAGCTGCGATCTCCCAGAGACACGCTCGCGAGCCAGCAAGCCAAGCTCGAAGAATACCTCGCGTGCGGCGCTCGGCTCGGCTGGCTCATCGATCCCGAGGAGCGGCGCGTCCACGTGTACCGGCCCGACCGTGCCGTCGAGGTGATGGAGCACCCGAGCGAGCTGCGCGGTGATCCCGAGCTCCCCGGGCTGATCCTCGACCTGCGCTCGATCTGGTGAAGATTCCCATGAAGCAGCGCTTGGCTGGAACGGACGATCCCGCGGACGTGGAAGCAGCGTGGCGCGGAGAGATCGCGCGCCGGGTCCACGAGATCGAGGCCGATGCTATCGAGCTCGAGGACGGACCATCCGCCATGCGCCGGCTGCGAGACCGTGCACGACGGCGCCTGGAACGACGCCGCTCGTGAACGCGCGGGGCTACCGGGTCGTCAGCCTGATCAAGGCGCGGTGAAGTCGAACCCAGCCGGGGAGCGCGGGGGCAAGCGGTTCTTGAGGGGCCTCCGAGGAGATGTCGCGGGACGTCAACGCGCGGCTCGCCGTGGGCGACCGCGAGCAGGATGGGGTCGGTGCCGCGACCGTGATTACGATTGGCCGTTCGTTGCGCCGCACATACCTCGCGGGGTCCGCGCAGGACGGGTGGTGATTCGGCGGGCGCGGTCCCGACGCCCATCCGCGCAGCAGCCCACGGCGAGCCCGCGTGTACGCGCTCTCCCCTCGCCAGCCAGGTCGGCTATCGTCGCGGCGTGGAGCTCCTCCTGGTGTGTCCGGGTTGTCGAACGCGCACCGCCGACCGGCTCGACCTGCGAACGCTGGAGCCGCGCGGCGACGTGCTGGTCTGCGAATGCGGGCGGCGCTACCCGGTGGTCGACGGCGTGCCGATCGTGATGGCCGACCCGTCCGGCTACCTGCGCGCCGAGGCCGCGACCGTGGTGGAGCGCGACCTGCCGGCCGAGGTCGTCGAGCTGCTGATCGCGGGCGGCCCCGACGACGCGCCCTATCCGCGGCTGATCGAGCACCTGTCGATCTACCTCGACGCGCACTGGGGCGACCGCGCCGAGCCACCGCCCGACGGGCCGGGGGGCACGGCAGCCGCCGGGTTCGGCCTCGGCGCGATCGCCGCCAAGATCGCCGAGCGCGCCGGCCACCGGGTCGAGCTCGCGGTCGAGCTCGGCTGCAGCACCGGGCGGATCGTCGCCGAGCTCGCGGCCGGCGCCGGCCGGGTGTGCGGCCTCGATCTGTCGTTCGGCGCGGTCCGCCGGGCGCGCCGGCTGCTCGACGGCGAGCGCGTCGAGTACGCGCGGCGGGTGGTCGGCCGGCGCTACGCCGCGGCCCGCGCCGCCGCCGGCGATCGCGCGGTGCCCGCCGGCCGCCGCCTGCTGGTGTGCGGCGACGCGCTCGATCCGCCGCTCGTCCCCGGCGTGTTCGGCCGGGTGGTCGCGCTCAACCTGCTCGACTCGGTGGCGAGCCCGCGCCAGCTCCTCGCGGTGCTCGACGGCCTGTGCCAGCCGGGCGGCGAGATCGTCGTGTCGTCGCCCTACGCCTGGCAGAGCTCGGTGATGGCCGACCACGAGCGGCTGGGGTGGTGCGCGACGGACGCAGCGGACCCGGCCGCCGAGCTCACCGCGCTGCTGCGCGCCGGGACCGGGCTGGCCGCCCGCTACGAGATCGAGGACGAGGCCGAGCTGCCCTGGACGCTCCGGCGCGACGCCCGGACCGTCGCAAGCTATTCGATTCACTACGTAAGGGCGCGAAAAATGTGACGATGCCAGGGAAATTGCGGCCGGTTCGATCCGTATATTGGTGGCCAGAGGAGCCCATGCCCGCCCCGCAAGCCAGTGCGATGCAGCAGTTAGCGAGGTTGAAGTTCACCTCGTTCAGCCTGAAGGTCCCCCAGAACTGGAAGGACCCGCAGGGCGACGCCGGGGACCACTACGGCCGGGCGTTCAAGCCCGACGAGAAGGCGTCCAGCCCCGGGATGCCGCCGCTGGTCCAGCCCGCGTCGCTGAACAAGTACCACACCGATACGCAGAAGATGCACATCGGCAAGATCGGCGCGTTCATCGACGGCACGTGCTCGGCGGTCTGCTCGGCGTGGAGCCTGTGGCAGACCGCCGCGACGATGGTCGGCATCGTGATCAACGCGGTGACCGCGACCGGCGGCCAGATCGTCGGGCCGCCGTGGACGCCGCTGATCCTGGCGTCGGCGCCCAAGTCGACCCCGATGGAGATGAAGTACTCCAACGTGATCGCCCAGGTGATCGGCACCGCGTGGCTGAGCTTCACCGCGACGGTCAAGGTCACCGGCATGCCGTGGTACCCGGCGTTCGCCGCGGTGCCCAGCCCGGTCGCGCCGCCGGCGCCCAACGTGCCGTGCCCGTTCGCCGCCCTGACCCAGGTGCCGATGTCGATCTCGTGCAACGTGCTCAAGATGCAGATGGTCGGCCAGCTCGGCGACCCCAACGCGCCGTTCCACCAGGAGCTGTTCGAGTCGATCGCCGACGCGTTCGAGAAGTCCTACAATCTGTGGAAGGTGAGCACGATGGTCACCAACGTCCTCGGCACCGGCCCGGTCCCGACGTTCGCCCCACCCTACGTGCCGGTCGGCCCGGTGGTCGGCGGCGTCGGCACCATGACGCCCGGCGGCTTCACCTGATCGTCTTCTCCAGGAGCTCCCATGCCCGGCCAGTGTCGACTCGGCGATAAATCCAACGTCCCGGCGGACGCCCACGGCTGCCCCGCCTGCCCGCACCCCGCGGTCGGTCCCGCGATCATCGGATCGATGGACGTCAACGTGAACAAGATGCCCGCGATCCGGGTCGACGATACCGGGATCCACATGGCGTGCTGCGGCCCCAACACCTGGACCGCCAAGGTCGGCAGCGGCACCGTCTTCATCAACAGCAAGGCCGCCCACCGGATGGGCGACCAGGACCAGCACTGCGGCGGCTCGGGCCAGATGATCGAGGGCTCGACCAACGTCATCGTCGGCGGCTGACCCACCAGGAGCGCGAAGGTCCCTCGAACGGCGCCGGCAGCGCTGGGTGTTCGATCGGCTCCCGCAAGCTCCGGGAGCGCCATGCATGCCGCCCCGATCCGGGGTACATCCGTAGGCGATGACCCGCCCGGTCTTCGCCGACCCCAAGACCGACTTCGTGTTCCAGCGGATCTTCGGGAGCGAGGATCACAAGCCGGTCCTGCTCGGCTTCCTGAACGACCTGCTCGAGCTCGACGACGCCCACCGCATCGAGTCGGTCTCGCTGTTGCCGCCCGAGCAGCGGCCCAAGGTCAGCGAGCTCAAGTACTCGATCGTCGACGTCAAGTGCGTCGACGTCCGCGGCACGACCTACGTGGTCGAGATGCAGGTGCTCAACGTCGAGGCGTTCGAAAAGCGGGTCATGTACAACGTGGCCAAGGCGTACACCAACCAGCTCGATGCGGGCCAAGTGTACCCCAACCTCAACGATGTCATCGGCATCAGCATCTGCGACTTCGAGCTGTGGCCGCGCAAGAAGGGGTACGCGGTTCCGATGCTGAGCCGGTGGCGGATGCAGGAACAGAAGAGCGGCACGCAGGGGCTGTCGCAGCTGCAGCTGGTGTTCCTGGAGCTGCCCAAGTACGAGGACGGTGAGCGGCAGCCCGAGACCCTGGTGGACAAGTGGGCATACTTCTTCCGCGAGGCCGAGAACCTCACGGCGATCCCGGATGCACTGGCATACCCGCCGCTGCGCGAGGCGCTGGAGGCGGCGCGGACGGCACGCTTCACCACCGCGGAGTGGGACGCGTACATCGCGGCCGGAATGGCGATCCAGAACGAGCGCGGGGCGCTGTCGCTGGCTCACCGGGAGGGCTACGAAGCGGGCGAGGAGAAGGGGCTCGAACGAGGCCGCGAGCAGGGTCGCGAGCAGGGGCTGCGTCTGGGCATCGAGGCCCTGTGCGACGCGTTCGGGATCGAGCTCTCCGTCGAGCGCAAGCGAGAGCTTCAGGCGCTCGACGCCGCGGGCCTCGAGGCGCTCGTGGGGAAGCTCCGGAGCACCCGGCGCTGGCCCTGAACGAATCAGGTCTCTGAAGCCGTACCTCGACATCCCGAGGGCGCTGATGGAGGCTGCGGCCTCCTCGGCTCCCCGGATGACAGCGTCCACTGCGGAGGCAGCCCCGCGCGACGCGGCGCCTCCCGGCTACTTGGGCTGGTAGACCCAGATGTGGAACATGTTGATGTCGCGGCCGGCGGTCACCGACTGCTGCCGGATGATCAGGTTGTCGGTGGTGACGTTGTCGGCGGTGATCAGCGCGGGCCAGTTGCGCCAGCGGTGGACGCGGTCGGTGCCGACGCAGGACACGATGCCGACCTTCTTGCCGTTGACGCCGAGCTCGAGCTCGTAGTCGCCGTAGACGTAGTCCATGCGGCGCAGGACCACGACCGGCCGGCCGGGCGTGATGTTCGACAGCTTGAACTCGCTGTAGCCGTCGACGTGGGCGCGGCCGGTGTCCTCGACGGTGGTGCCGTCGGGGTACTTGAGCTTCTGCCGCGAGCGGTAGCTGTCCTTGGCCTCCTTGATCTGGAACATGTGCTTGTCCTCGGAGTCCTTGTTGAGGATCTCGATCTCGTCGACGAGCACCCAGGTCAGGCCCTCGAGGTCCATCGACGGCTTGGGCTGCGGCATCGTCTTGACGCCCTCCCAGTCCTTGATGTCGGCGACCTTGGGCGCGTCCTTCTTCTCGGCCGGGGCCTCGATCTGCGCCTTCTCGCCGGCGACCGCGGACTGCGCGATCTCGGAGGCCTTGTTCTGGAAGGCGAGCAGGTTCTGGAACGCCTCCATGTTGTTCTTGCCCTCGGCGAGCAGGCCCCGGCCGATCTCGACCTGCCGGCGGTACTCCGAGAACTCCTTCTTCTGCGCGATCGTCGGGTGGTGGACGTCGACGTCGAGCGCGAGCTCGCCCTCGCAATCGATGATCAGCTTGAAGATGTCGAAGATGTTGCGGAGGTCGAGCAGGTTGGCGTAGAGCAGCATCAGCGCGGTGTTGCACGCCTGCACCAGGTCGTGCGCCGCGATCACGCCGCGCCGGGTGTACTCGAGGCCGCCGCGCCGGATCGCGAGCAGCAGCAGCTCGAGCCGGAGCCGCAGGTGGGGCGGCAGCTGCGAGCCCGACAGGCCGCCGCGCGGCGTGTAGCGCATGTCGATCTCGTTGGGCGCCGGGTTCGCCGGATCGCGCGCGTCGCGGACGCGCTGCACGCCCTTCTCGAGGTAGATCCGGGCGAGCTCGACCTCGCGCATGATGTCCGGCTCGGTCTGCGCCAGCTCGACGCGGCACGACTCGAGCACGCGGCGGTGGCCCTTGTACTCGAGGTTCTCCTTGTACGCGATGAAGTCGGTGAGCTCCTCGTAGTAGCGCAGCACGACGTAGATCGTCTGGGGCAGCCGGAACTCTTCGAGGTTGATGTTGCGGATCGTCGCGTCGAAGATCTTCAGATCGTTGCCGATGCCGTCGATCGCGTAGCCGGGCTGGACCTCGACCGACAGATCGCCGCGCGCGCGGGCGTTGACCCGGAGGTCGCCGGCGTAGCCGTAGACGATGCCGGCCGAGTGCAGCATCTGGCTGTGCAGGCGCCGCTTGTCGATGTGGTAGCGCTCGGCGTCGTTCCAGTCCTTCTCGGTGGTGAGGAACCCCTTGAAGAAGTTGATGCGCTTGAATCCCTGCTGCGGTGCATCACTCATGGCTTTTCCTCGTCGGTGGACTGGACGACTTCCGCGCCGATGCCGATCCCGGACCGCAGGCCGATCGCGAAGAACTCGCGGAGCTCGACCTCGCCCTGCTCCTCGGCGAAGCGCAGGTAGTAGTGCGTGTGGGCCGGCTTCTCGGCCTGGATGATCTGGTGGATGCGGATCACCATGTCGGTCGTGACGTCCTCGTACTTCATCGGCATCGTCACGACGAAGCAGTGCGCGAGATCGACCGGCGGCATGATCACCGAGTCGAGCCCGACCCGCGCGCCGCTCTCGGCGCCGTCGCCCTCGACCCGGAACCCCTTGAACGGCCAGGTGTTCTCCACGATGTCGGGCTCGTGGCCGGTGAACAGCCGGAGGAACAGCGCCAGGCCGCGCTTGGTGCCCCGGATCCGGTACAGGTCGACCGCGCGCTTGATCAGCGCGCGCTTCTGGGGCTCGGGCCAGTCGAGGTCGAGCGAGAACGCGGTCCAGCCCGCCAGCCAGTTGAGGAAGTCCAGCGGCGCGACGTGCGGGTCGTAGAACCGCCAGCCGTCGTTGCAGTTGACCTCGACCGAGTCGAACATGTGCTCGAACACGAAGCACACGTCGCGGACCAGGTTGCGGCCGACCGCATCGCTCCGCCGGTAGATCGCCGGCAGGTTCTCCAGGTAGCCGCGCCGCGCGACCCAGATCGTGACCTCGGTGTCCTCGTACACCATCTGGGTGCGCGGCGGCTTCTGCTCGAGCACCGTGTCGCGGTCCTCGTAGCTCTCGCGGTACAGCGTGACGACCTTCTTGAACCCGGCGTCCTCGAGCAGGATCCGCGCCTTGATGACCGAGCGGCCGAGCACGCTGGGGACGCGGATCACGCGGCGGTTGAGCAGTTCGGTGGCCATGGCAGCTCGGGTTACCGGATGTCGTCGCGGACCTTCTCCGCGACGTTGACGTGGACCAGGAAGGGTAGCTCGTCGTCCTCCAGGCGGAGGTGCTCGACGCCGACGTTGCGCATCTCGTCGCGGATCTCGAGGGCGTCGACGCCCTCGACCCCCGGCACCTCCTCGACCAGGTGGATCAGCTCGGCCTTGAGCACCGGCCGGCCGAACTCCCAGCCCTTGCCGTCGCGCCCGCCGGCCAGCGAGTGGAGGAACTTGCGCAGCTTGTACTCGATGTCCTTGCGCAGCCGGTCCGAGGTGCCGACCGTGCGGCGGATCAGCACCACCCGCAGCGACAGGTCCTTGTAGCGCGGCCGCACCACGTTGAGCACCGTGCCGACCAGCTTGCGCTCGTCGAGGTAGCGCTTGACGTAGCGCAGGACCTCGTTGGACGGCACCAGCCGGCGGCCGAACTCCTCGCCGCGCAGCTCGCCCTTGGGCACCAGCGCGAGCGTGACGTGGCCGCGGTTGGAGCGGTCCGGGACGCAGCGCGCGCGCGCCAGCGTGGTCGATGCGCGCAGCGCCAGGGTCTCGTAGTCCTCGGTGGTGACCGCGCGGTCGCGGCTCTTGATCGTGTACGGCGCGCGGTCCTTGGCCTCTTCGATGGTCTCGCGGTCGGCCCCGCCCGTGGCGGGCAGCGGGTTGGTCACCGACTCGATGTAGGCCAGCGCGCGGCCGAGCGAGGTCAGCGTGTGGGCGTTGACGTTGCCCAGCGAGCCACCGCCGATCCGGTACGGCCGGGTGTGGATGTTGTCCTTGGCCTCGGGCGGCACCGCGCCGCGCCGGCCGTCGCCGAACGCCACCGTGCCCGACACGTAGTCGAGCGTGTAGTGGCGGCTGCGCGGGCCGGACGCGAAGAAGCTGTCGACCCGCCGGTAGCGGACCCACACCTCGTTGTTCTGCGGGTTGTCGGGCTGGACCTTGCGCACGGGGTCGGCGCCCAGGTCGGCGATCTCCTCCGCCGGCGGCTGCTGGCGCTCGCGGACCTCGATCACCTCGTCCTCGAGCAGCGGGCTGCGCAGGAACTTGAACTGCTGCAGCGGTGAGGCGTCGGAGCTGCCGAGGATCTCGTCGGCGATCGTCTCCTGGTTGAACGCGTCGATCGCGTTGGTGACGACCATCCGGACCCGCGGCGGCTTGACGTAGCCGCCCTGCTCCAGCCGCGCGCGCAGCCAGAACCGCTCCTCGGTGAACTTGCTGGAGATCACCCAGTCGTCCGACGCGTTGAAGAACACGAACCCGCTGCTGGTGAAGCCCTGGGTCTCGTCGTTGACCGACAGCGAGCGCCAGTCGCGGCCATCCCAGTACTCCCACACCACGCGCTGGCCGCTCTCCCACGACAGCCGGCGCAGCGTCTCGTACTTGTCGAGCTCGGTGGTCGCGACCTCGGCCTCGTCGGTCGGCAGCGAGCCGAGCCCGAGCTCCTCGTCGAGCGCGAAGTAGATCCCGAGCATGTCGGACGGCGGCTTGGACACGAACCCGAGGTACAGCGCGGGCGACTCCTCGGCCTTGGCCTGGAACGGCTGGAAGATCGTGTACTCGGTGCGCGCGACCTCGGTGACGTCGGTGAACTGGAAGTCGTTGAACGACAGCGCGTGCTTGACGTCGCGGTAGTCCTCCCGGTAGCGGAACGTCATCGAGCGCAGCGCGGGCGGCCGGAGCTGGCGGTCATCCTTGAACACCCACTTCTCGTTCTCGAGCGTGTAGGTGCCCTGCTCGCCGTAGTCGCCCTTCTCGATCCGGATCCGGACCCAGCGCTTGGAGTTGCCGTTGATCTCGAGCGCCTCCATGTCCTTGGGCCGGCGGAAGCTCACCGTGCCGGACTGGGACAGCGCCTTGGTGTCGTCGTGGAACCCGAGCTCGTCACCGCTGCCCGGCAGCGCGCCGCGCGGCGCCGAGCGGCCGAGGTGGCGCCAGCGCTTGCCGTCCCAGTACTCGAACGCCAGCACCAGCTGCTCGGACGGGTTGGGCCGCGGGATCACGCTGGAGTCGGCGAGCAGCATCTCGATCGTGATGTACGCGTCGGCGGTGCCGAGCAGCTCGTCGCACGCCAGGTACAGGATGCAGTCGACCTTCGGCTCCTTGCCGAACGGGTAGATGTTCTTGCCCAGGTCGAGGGTGAGGAACGCGTTGTTGTCGAGGTTGGCGTAGGCCTGGGTCGGCAGCAGACCCTCGCCGACGACCTCGACCCGCACGCGGATCGTGTCGATCTCGGTGTCCTTCTCCGACTCCGGGATCTCGGCGAGCCGGCCGCGCATCCACAGGCCCTCGATGTGATGCACCGCGGTCGGCTCGAACCGCAGCGGTCCGAGGAACGCGATCTCGCCGCGGTCGATCTCGATCAGCGCCGGCTCGAGCTCCTTCCACCGCGTGCCCTCCCAGTACTCCCACTCGAGGAACCGCGCGAGGTCGCGGCCGCCGTGCTCGGGCGCGCCGAGGAACACGCGCAGCAGCGAGGCCTCGCCCGCGTTGCCGAGCCGGGGGTCGGACAGGTAGAGGAAGCGGTCGATGCGCTGGGCGCCCGAGAACACCTCGAACGGCGCGGCGGTGGTGCCGGGCGCCGGATCGATGAACCGGCTGTTCTCCGAGTAGCTGTTGGTGAAGTACGAGAAGCAGCGATCGGGGCGCGCCGCGCACACCACGACATCGCGTGAGGTCTCGAACGTGACCGTGTTCTCCTCGGTCGCCTGCGGCGTCGAGATCTGCGTGTTGCGCGGGACGCGCTGCTTGACCGTGCCCTCGACCAGGCCGAACCGGACCAGCGCTCGCGCCGCCCGCGGCGCCCGCAGCTTGATGCCGAGCAGGTTGAGGAACGCGACGTAGTTCTTGTCCGGGACCTGGTTGAGCCGGTAGATCAGCAGGTCGGTCATCCACGCCGCGAGCTCGATCAGCGTGATCCCCGGATCGGACGGGTTGTGGTTCGTCCACTCCGGCGCATAGCGCGGGATCATCGAGATGGCTTCCTCGACGATGTCGTTGAAGTTCCGGTCGTCCAGCTTCGGCGGTGGAATCATTGGATTTGGCTCGCTGCTAGGCGTTGTTGACGACCGTGGCGCTGGTGCTGACCCCGTTGTCGGCCGGCTCTGATTCGTCTTCCGGCTTCAGGTAGAACGGGAACACGAGGTTGCGTTTCTGGTCGTTCTTGCCCGCGATGACGTACTCGATGCGGATGTCGAGCCGGTTGGGCTCGTCGGGGTTGGGTCCGGCGCGGCACGCGACCTTGTCGACGCGCGGCTCGAACTTGAGGATCGCTTCCTCGCAGAACACCTCGGCGCGCGCCGCGGTGACCGGGTTGTTCGGCGCGAACATCAGGTCGTGGATCCGGCAGCCGAACCGCGGGCGGTTGATCCGCTCGCCCGGCGCGGTGCCGAGGATGACGAACAGCGACTGGCGCACGTTCTCCTCGTACTGGGAGGTGGACACGCCGCCGTTGAGGTTGATCGACACGGGGAACCGGAGCCCCTTGCCGAGAAAGTCCTTGTCGTTCGACATGCGGTTACGCGAACCTGCCCTGGATGAACTTTCCGCACTTGCTGCACGAGATCCTCGTCGCTTGATCGATCTCCTCGATCGTCAGCGGTCGGTGGTTGCAGTGCGGACACGCGACCTCGTTCGGCCGGCCATTGACCACCATGTCCAGTACGTCTTGCCACACAACAAGGGCTTCCTCGTCCACGCGAGAGTCCTTTCGTTTCGACCCCTTCGAACGCTGAATCGTAAGAACACCGGCCGGCGCGGTCAACGCGCCACGCTCCAATTCTCTCGCCCCGCAACCAGCCGCCCGACGCTGCTTCGACGCACGCGGCGCGCTGCCGCAGCCTCGATCCGAGGCGGCGGAGGCTCTGGCAGCGGTTGCCGTACGCCGGCATCCTCCCTTGTGCTCCCTCCCTCTCCTTCGCGACGCCTTCGGTAGCCGATATCACCTCCCGGGCGTGGCGCGCAAGCGCATCGGCGGATCGTGACGTCGCCGCCGCCGGATCACCGCTCGGCCACGGCCGGTGCGGCCGCAGGGCTCGCCTCCGAAACTTTCGGGCGCTCGGGCGGCCTCACTTCTTCGTCGGATCGACCGGCGGGGCGCTCGCGCTGCCGTGGACCTGGACGCTGGCGCCACCCGGGCCGCTCTGGGTATCGACGCCGACGTCGACCCGGCTGGCTGCGGCGGCTTCCGGATTGCTGGTGGCCAGCGATGCGAACTGCGCGTCCTCCTGCACCGCCCCGACGTTGACCGGGGCCTCGGCGCCGACGCGGCCCTCGACCTGGGCGGTGGCGGCGCCGCGCGGGTCGTCCGCGACCGCCTGTGCCCCCTCGACGCTGCCGCGCGCCGACTGGGCGCCTGCCACGACGCCACCCGCTCCGGTCGCCTCGGTCGCGATGCCGGCGGCGGCGCTGGCGCCGGCGGCCCCTGGCGAGCTCGCCGTCGCGGTGATGTCCGCCACCGTGGACCCGCCCGGGGTCGCGGTCACGGAGCCCGCCATGCCCTCCACGCTCGGCGTTCCGCCGGGCGCGCCGCTCAGGCCCCCTGCGAAGCCCGACACGTTCGCCGCGCCGGCCGCGCCGCCGGTCATTCCGGCCACATCGGCCGCGCCGGTGACGCCGCCGACGTTCGCGCCGGGGGTCACGCCGCTGATCGCGCCGTCCGCGCTCGGCGCAGCGACGCTGGCGCCGCCGCTGAAGCTCGCGGCACCGCCTCCGACGTTGGTGGCGCTGCCGACGTTGGCGCCGCCGCCGGTGCTGCCGCCGACGCTCGCCCCACTGATACCACCGGTCGCGCCGGCTCCCACACCGCCGCTCGCGCCCGAGGCCGGGGCATCCACTCCGACGCCGGCGGACCCACCAGCGCTGGGGCCAACGGCGCTGGCCCGGATCGGGGCGCTGGCGCCTGTGCCCGCCGAGCCGCCCGCGCCGGCTCCGGCAGAGCCGCTTGCACCGGCGCCCGCAGAACCACCTGCGCCTGCGCCCGCGGAACCACCTGCGCCGGCTCCGGCCGAGCCGCTCGCGCCTGCGCCCGCGGAACCACCCGCGCCGGCCCCGGCAGAGCCGCTCGCGCCTGCGCCCGCAGAACCACCGGCGCCGGCGCCCGCGGAGCCACCTGCGCCGGCCCCGGCCGAGCCGCTCGCGCCTGCGCCCGCGGAGCCACCCTCGCCGGCACCGGAAGAGACTCTCGCGCCTGCGCCCGCGGAGCCACGTGCGCCGGCTCCGGCAGAGCC
>JBGQCL010000207.1:0-19420 GCA_041495365.1 Kofleriaceae bacterium
CCGGCATCGACTTCGACGCCGTCGCCGAGCGCTACGAGCTGTCCGGCGGCTTCATCAAGGTCGCCTGCGAGCGCGCCGCCTACGTCGCCGGCGCCGGCAAGACCGAGATCACCGACGACATGCTGCGCCAGACCATCGAGCGCATGTACCGCGAGCGCGGCAAGCTCAGCTCGGTCGGCCCGCTGGAGTGACGCGATCCGGTGAAACCGCATCCACGCCAGTCGAATCCCGGCAAATCATGGGAACTTGGAGCAATCAGGGAGCCAGCAGGACCGGCTGCCGCCACGCGACCCAGCGCCGGGGCCTGCCGCTTGCATTCCTTGCATTCGACGACGTTCAGGATCATCGTACGCTGCACGTGAGCGAGCTCCTATCACCGACCCACGCCGGGGCGCGCAATGCTCGGTGAAGTGACCATCCCACCGGCCCATCGTGCTGCGCTGGCGCAGTTGCTGACGCTGCCCGAAGCCACCAGCACGGCGCTCGTCACGGCGCTTCAGGCCACGTCGCCGAGTCTACTGATTGGAACCGTAGCGCGGCGGCTGGCCGCAGACCTGGAGATCCCTGTAGATGACATGAGCGAGATCCTGTTCATGCTGGCCAGCATGTACCTGACGAGCCGGTCAGCGTCACAAGCGGATGAAGATTTTCCAGCGGTCGTGATCGCTACCGCGCGAGAACTGGATGAGCTCAAGGACATCGACGTCGAATGGCCACGCGCACAGAAGCTGCTTTCCGATCTCCTTGCTTGTGACCGATCATTGGGAATTACTGCGAAGGCACTCGGGGTAACAAGCGAATACGACAAGATCTTTTGGAGAGCTCGAATCCTGACGGACATGCGCCCTATCTTCGGTGAGAAGGTAGAGGAGCCACCTGCGGCGGCTGTGATTGTACACACCCTCCGGATCACGTATCACACCCCTCAGGTCAACGATCTTCCATCGGCGTTCTATCTATCACTAGATACCAAGGACTTGCGCGAGCTCCAAGCAGAGATCACCAGGGCGCTCGCAAAGGAGCAAACTATCGCCAAGACGCTTTCGGGTATTCACCTTCCTGTGCTGTCATCTGAGGATGAGGATGAGGAGGAGGATGTATGAGTCGAGTAGAGTCGTGGTCGATGCCCGATGCCAAGCTTCAGATCAGTCGGTGGCTACTGCCGAACGACTATTTTCGTCCTTCTCCAAATCACAGAAGGATGTTGTCTGAGCATGAGTGGCAGCGCAACAAGGTTGCTGCGCCGAGTATTAAACGGCTGTACATCCGCACAGACTCAGGGATCTCCACGAGCCTGTCTCAGATTTACGACCTATGCAAGCACGGTGACAGCGAGGGTGCACTGGACAAGATCCTCGATGCTGTCGACGGATTTCTCGCGTCTGATCGCTTGCATCGGTGCGATGAGATGCTTCGCTCCGTGAATGTCGATTTGCTCGACATCCCATCTGTATTGGGCTTTTTGTCTGCAACACATGTGGTTCGCAAGAAGCTTCGCGGCCGTGGCGATTTCTACAACGCAGCACGCATCCGGATCGCGCGCGAAAGACCCGGGGACGTCGAGCGGCTCATCACCCGTTTTCAATGAGCGCCGAGGCGTGTCCGTCCTGGTTGAGGTTTGGATATCCAGGTAGTACCGTCGGTCATATTGGAGTGACGATTGGCCGAGGCATGTGGAGTCCATACGGCCATGCAGGACTGATTCATCGTGACCGAGGCCAGATCAAGTTCCTTCATCTTGCGTGGCATTTCGCTCTTCGAGAAGAGGAGCTGCAGTCTTATGCGTGGGTCGTATCTCCTCTGCCGGTCGAGCACGCAATGCTCGTCGCGGCACGTTGCCGCAGTATCGTCAGGTCCCTTGCAAAGGGACTTCCCTATGCTCCGAGGTTTCTGGCGAGCAGATTCGACGAAAACGGTGATCTTGTTCTGGGCGACGGAGAACACGGTTTCACTTGTGCAACGTTCATACTGGCAGTTTTTCAGCACGCCGGGCTACCCCTGGTGTCGGTTGCATCCTGGCCGAGTCGTCCCGATGATCAGATGTTCGTCCAAGCTATCTTGGAGCAACTCAACTCGGATCTTGCGCGTCTTCAGCAGAAGCGCGCAATCTTCGAACAAGCTGGAGATGTCCCTCATGCGGAGTCGCTCCGTCAGCGTGAAACGGAGCTCGCTCGGCACATCGTGAACATCCGCGCCGAGCAAGTTGCCGCACGGTTTCGGCCGGAGGAGGTCGCCGCAGCGTCCGCCATCGAACCAGGTCCTGCCAGGTTCGAGGAGGTTGTCGGCACTGCGCGGCAGATCGCGGTTCAACTCGGTTTGTGCCAGGTTCGGTGGACGACCCCGGCCGGCGCTCTGGCGGCGATCGAGCCGCGGCCCGACGAGGTCGTGCGGTACGCCGGCGTCCTGGCCGCCGCGTACAACGACCCGCGCAACGCGCCGCTGCTCGGCCACACCGACGACGTCGACGAGGACGACGTGGCCGCCCACTACGCCGACGTGGCCCAGGGCGGCGGCCACAACTTCCTGGTGTTCGTCGACGGCGCGCTGGCGGCCGATGCCGATCTGCGCAAGGTCGGCGGCGGCGCCGCGGAGTTCGCGTTCATGGTCGCGTCGCCGGCGGCGCAGGGCAGGGGGCTGGGCACCCGGGTCGCGACGATGATCCACGCGTTCGGGTTCCGCCGGCTCGGGCTCGAGCGGATCTACGCGTCGATCATCCCGGGCAACGCCGCGTCGCGCCGGGTGTTCGAGAAGCTCGGCTACCAGGTCGACGCCAGCCCGGCGGCGCGGGCCTACGCGGACGAGCCCGGCGACGTCACGATGGGGATCGATCGGGCGGCGTTCGAGCGCTCGCACGCCCAGGCGATGGCCGAGATCGAGATCTCGGTGCGATAGTCTGCCGCATGGCCACTGTCTCGCAAGTGCTCACCGGGCTCGTCGCCGCGCTCCACGCCTACTTCCTGGTCCTGGAGATGTTCCTGTGGACCTCGCCGACCGGCCAGCGCGTGTTCGGGCGGACCGCGGCCGAGCAGGAGTCGAGCAAGGTGCTCGCCGCGAACCAGGGGCTGTACAACGGCTTCCTCGCAGCCGGGCTGGTGTGGTCGCTCGTGGCCGGCGCGCCGGTCGCGTCGCCGGTCCGCATGTTCTTCCTGGCCTGCGTCGTGGTCGCCGGGGTCTACGGCGGGTTGACCGCGACGCGCCGGATCCTGTTCATCCAGGCGCTGCCGGCGGCCGTCGCGCTCGCGGTGACGCTCGCGCTGCGCTGACGGCGCACCCTCCCGGCCTCCGCCTCGCGGGCGTCCGGCCGACGATTCCGCGGAATCGCGGACCCAGCCGCACGCCCGTGCAGGCACCCGCGATTCCGCGGAATCGCGGACCCAGCCGCACGCCCGTGCAGGCACCCGGGACGTGGCCAACGCGGGGGCCGACGCGAACGCCGGTCGCCGTGCCGGAATTCCCGGCGCGCGCGGCGGCGTGGCTGGCGTTTGCCGTTTTGGACAGGGGCGTCCAGGTTCCATCACATCCCATCGCCGGCGGCGCGCCAAGCTATCGAAGATCCGTGACATTGTGCTCGGCATTCGCCTCGCACCCGGGGGAGGCATGACGATCGTGCTCCTGGTGCTGACGCTCGCGGCGGTGATCGGCCTGCTCTATCTGCTGTGCTACGGCGGCTTCGAGGGCCCGGTGGACTGGCTGATGGACACCGACACGCACGGCGATCGCGGCCGGCCGCGCGTCGCGCTGACGTTCGACGACGGCCCCCACCCGGTGCACACCCCGCCGCTGCTCGACGCGCTCGCCGAGCTCGGCGCCCCCGCGACGTTCTTCGTGGTCGGCCAGGGCGTCGACGCCAACCCCGGGCTGGTCGCGCGGATCGCGCGCGAGGGCCACGAGCTAGGCAACCACACCTACCGCCACCGCTACCTGCCGCTCGCCCGCTCGCGCAGCGTCGAGCGCGAGCTCCGCGCCACCGATCGTGCGGTCGCGCGCGCCGCCGGCGTCGTACCGCGCGTCGCGCGCCCACCGTGGGGCGGTCGGTCGCCGCGCAACGTCCGGGTGTTCCAGCGGCTGCGCAAGCGGCTGGTGCTGTGGGACGTCAACAGCTTCGACTGGAAGGGCAAGCCGGCCACCGAGGTCGCGGCGCGCGTGCTCGCCCGGGCGCGGCCCGGCAGCATCATCCTGATGCACGAGGCGCGCGACGGCGGCGAGACGACCATCGAGGCGGTGCGCATGCTGGTCCCGGCGCTGCGCGCGCGGGGCTTCGAGCTGGTGACGGTCAGCAACGCGATCGCATGACGCTCGGAGATTCTCTGCCCTCGCAGACACGAAGCCTCGCCCCGCTCGCGCGATCGCCGCGCTCGTCGCGCGTGATCGATCCACGCCCGGCCACGCGCCGGGCGACGCCCGCCGGCGGACCGCCCGGGGCACATCGCTTGCAGCGCTTCGGGCAAAGAAGCGCTGCGCTGGCTGCAGCGCTTCCTCCAAAGAGGGGCTGTCATGACTTCCCGATCTGCAACCTCCCACAAGCGGACCTCCAGCAAGACGACGGCGCCCAAGGTGCCCTCCCGCCAAACGTCCGGCAAGGCGGCGTCCGGCAAGGCGCCCTCCCGCCAAACGTCCGGCAAGGCGGCGTCCGGCAAGGCGCCCTCCCGCCAAACGTCCGGCAAGGCGGCGTCCGGCAAGGCGCCGTCCCGCCAAACGTCCGGCAAGGCGATGGCCCGCAAGGCGATGGCCGGCAAGGCGGTGGCCGGCAAGGCGGTGGCCGGCAAGGCGATGGCCGGCAAGGCGGTGGCCGGCAAGGCGGTGGCCGGCAAGGCGGTGGCCGGCAAGGCGATGGCCCGCAAGGCGGTGGCCCGCAAGGCGATGGCCGAGGGGTCGAGGCACGGTACGTCGCGGCGCCCCGCGGCGCCGACCGACCCGGCGAGCGCCCGCAAGGGCAGCCACCCGGGCACCGAGCGCGCCCGTGACGAGCAACGCGACGAGCCCACGCCTCGCTACGGCGGCGGGCCGTGGAGCGTCGCCGACGAGCGCGGCGATGCGCGGTTCGGACACGCCCGCAACGACGACGCCGACCCCTCGGAACTCGCCCCGCGCGAGGCCGACCAAGACGACGACGAATCGCCGGGCGCGGCCGACCCGGAGCTCGCCGCGGCCGAAGCGGCCGGCGAGATCCAGAGCGGCGGAGAGCGCGCCGGCATGCACCGCGGCGAGACGCCGCGCAAGAACAAGTCGCGCGAGCCGTGAGCCGGCAGGCGATCGCCGGCCCACATGGACAGCACGGCACGACCTGACACGTCCCGCGCGATCACGCGGTCCGCCATCACCTCCATGTGCTCGGCGACGATGTCGACGTGCGGTTCAGCTCCTGCGGTGGGGCGAGCTACTCCGGTACCGGCCAGGGCTCCATGGCTGCGACGCATCCGACAAGTCGGGACACGCAGTCAAACCCGGCATGGCGCGTGCGCAGGGCTGCGCGAAGCTGTCGACTGCGGCCGATCTCGTCCAGCAAGGTGTCACGAGCATCCAGCTTCTTCCTCGTGATCGCCGCTTCGAACAAACCGGGTTCCAGCCGCGCGCTGATGCTCGACAACAAGTCCTCGAGGTTGTCGTCGAGCAGAAATACCTCCAGCGGCTGAGGGCGCGGCCCCTGGCCCGCGGGAGCACGCGCCTTGATCGCCGAGATCACCGTGCCTCGCGGGCAGTCTGGCGCCAGCCGCAGCGCGCGGCGGATCTGGTCGTTGTCGACCCAGACCAGGAGCCGTGCGTCGTTCGCGAGCCAGCGATCACAGCGGGCCACCTCGCCGAGCACCTTGTGGACGCCGTTCTTCGGCACCTTGACCACGCGCCGGAACAGCTCGTGGACCTCCAGGGAGACGAGATCTGCCGCGGACTTGACGACCAGATCATGCAGCGGGAACCGCTGCAAAGGACCGCTCGCATCCTCGTACAGAATGACCAGCCGCCGCATCGCGGTTTCACGACGCGGGAGGAAACGCGAGATCTTCCATCCCCTCGCGCCTGAGCTCGCCGATGCCTCGGAACTCCTCGAGCCAGTCTCGAATCAGCGCGCGGTCCAGCCGCGCGAGCTCGGTCCTCCGTTGCATATCGAGCCGGCAGTGCACCAGGGCGTCCGGCCGGTCGCTCACCGCGTCGAGGAACGCGTCGGACTGCGTCGCTGCCAGCACGGGCCAGTCATTGCTGGCTTCTGCGAGCCCGATGGCGACCCTGCGAATCACCCCGGGATGCAGGTGAGCTTCCGGTTCATCGATGACGATGAGGCTCGGCGGGACCCTGCGCCGCAGCTGCTGGATCGCGATCAGCGCGAGCAGCGAGACCTGGCCGTCGGAGAGCTCCGACAGCGGGACTTCCAGATCCGTGCCCCATCGAACCGCGAGCCCGATCGTTCCGCCCGATGGATCGGGCTGGAGCAGCACGTCGTCCACGTCGCCGAGCACCAGGCGGATCCGTCCGAGCGTCTCCCGCCAGTTCGGCTGATTCCTGAGCTGAGCGTACACGTTCACGAGATTGGTCCCGCCGGGCGTGAGCCGCTCCACCGGACGAGCGGTGTTACTCGATCGCGCCGTCGCGCTGGCCTGCGGCGCCGCCCACGAGCGCCGCACGTCGGGTGGAATATGTACCTCGATCGCCGCCAGGGCACGCTGCACGCGCTCCACCTCGGGAGACTTCAGGTACCGCGCGCGTTGCAGCGCGGTGTCGCCAGGATCGATCGTGCTGTCGTCCTGCGTCCGCTGTCCGCTGGTTCCAAAGCTCGAGAGTGCAGTCCCGGTGCGCTGCAACCGGACTCCCCCGGCCACGTCGGACACGATCTCCGAGAGCACGCTGAGGTACGTGGCGTCGCGCAGCACGCGGATCTCGTACAGCAGCGCAGGCCCCGCACCCTCGACACGTGCCGCCAGGCGAAGCTGCGTCGCACCGGAGCGTACCAGGCGAGTACCTTCGTGTGGGCCGTACAGCTTGTCCACGAACGGCGCTTCGGTCGCTGCCTTCCGCAGCAATTCCAGCGCCTCGACGATCGTGCTCTTCCCCGAGCCGTTCTCGCCGATCAACACGGTGAGCGGGTCCAGATCGAGCGTGATCTCGTCGATGCACCGCATCCCTGCGATCGAGAGCTGGGTGACCCGGTCTGTTACCATCGCAGCGAGCATAGCGCACCGGGCGGCGCAGGCCGCGGGTCGGACCTACGCGACCGAACCCGATCCGTCGGGCAGTGGTGCTGCGGCCCGGGGCGTGTCGCGCAGGTGGGCGATCACCGGGGCGTGATCGCTGGTGCCGACGTCGCGATAGGTCGCGCAGTGCACGGTCTCGTCGACCAGCGCCTCGGCGGCCGCGACGTAGTCGAGCCGCCAGCCGATGTTGCGCTGGCGCTGGTTGCGCCACGGCGCCCACCAGGTGAACAGCCGGTCGTTGTCGGGGTCGACCCGGCGGGCGACGTCGACCAGGCCGTGGCCGAACAGCGCCTCGATCAGCGCGCGCTCCTCGGTGGACTGCCCGATCATCGGCTTGCGCAGCATCGGGTGGACGTCGCCGTCGGTGCGCGCGACGTTGAAGTCGCCGCACAGCACGAGGTGCCGGTGATCGTCCTGGAGCCGACCGGCCCACGCGACCAGCTCGCGCAGGAACGTCATCTTGGCCGGCAGGTCCTTGCCGCCGTTGGGCACGTAGACCGAGCCGAGCACGACGTCGCCCACGCTGGCGACCACGATCCGGTGCTCGAGATCGAAGGGGGGGTGGACGAACGCCGGGGCCTCGCCGAACTTCGCGGTGCGCAGCAGCAGCGCCACGCCGGAGTAGCCCTTGTGACCGTGCCAGTGCGCGTGGTAGCCGGCGACCGCGAGCAGCGGCTCGGGGACGTGCTCGGGCGACGCCTTGGTCTCCTGCAGACAGATCACGTCGGGCTCCTCGCGATCGATCCAGCGCAGGACCTCGGTGTACCGGGCGCGGATGCCGTTGACGTTCCAGGTCGCGACCTTCACGGACTGCCCAGTAGCACGACTTGTCGCGGATCGGCCGCGCGCGATCGCGGCGGTCAGCGCTTCTTGGGGCTGCCGGTCCGGCCGGCCGGCCCGCCGCCGGCGACGATCTCGCCGGCGACCTGGCGCAGCTCGGGCTCGCGCTCCTCGACCTTGTGCGCGACCAGCAGCGCGCGGCCGAGATCGTCGAGGCCGACGACCTCGGCGATCACCGGATGCCGGCGCGGCTTGGAGAACCCGCGGTAGCCCTGGGCGAGGCCGAGCACGAGGACCTCGCCGCTGCGGCCGAGCGCGGGGTTGGGCGGGAACCACGCCCACAGCGTCGAGCCCTCGACCCGCATGCCGACGTGGGCATCCTCGGTCGGGCTCGCGAGGTGGAGCAGGGCGTCGGCCGCGTCGCCGGCTTCGTCCCGGTCGAGCACCACCGGGACGTGGGTGCGAACGAACCGCGCACCGTCGCGCACGATGCCGACCAGCGCGGCCGGGGCGCCGCAGGTGTCGAGGCTGCCGCACACCGCGCCGAGCTCGATCGGCCGGACGTCGAGGCCGGCGTCGACCGGGCCGGCCAGCTCGATCAGGCCGAGCTCGGCCTTGCGGCTGAGGCCCCAGTGGCCGACCGCGGCGGTCGCGGAGCCGTCGAGCATGGTCGCGACGGTGAGCGCGGCGCCGACGTGCGGGCGCAGCAGCTCGGCGTCGGTCACGCCGATGGTCTTGTCGCCGTTTCGCACCAGCGTGACCGGGCCGATCAGCACACCGTCGACGAGGAGCGGCGCCACCGAGCGAAGCTCACGTACATCACGATCGCGGTCGCGCACCTTGCAACAGTTGCACGACCGACGCCGCGTTCTCAACAGATGTCGCCGTCACCGTGCGCCGGCGCTCTCCCCGCAGAGCCGCACAGCGAGCTGGCCCAGGCAAATTTCGCGGGGCATCGGCAAACCACCGATCGCGGCATGGCGGATGCATTTCGACGCGACATGACCCCACAACATCAGCCGACCCTGCTCGGGGTGGCTCCGGCCGCGGCGCGCGCGCCGCGCACCGGTGCGCGGAGATACCGGATCGTCGTCGGGATCGACCTGTCGGAGTACGCGGACATCGTGATCGAGCATGCGCTCGATCAGGCCGCGCGACACGACCTGCCGGAGCTGCACCTCCTGACCGTCCGCGAGCGGCGCCGGCCGAGCGGCGAGGAGGTCAAGCGCGCGCTGTGGGAGCGGGTGTACCCCGCGCTGGAGGCGTTCAACCGCCACGGCAGCGACTGGCGGGCGCAGCTCCACGTCCGGCGCGGCAAGCCGGAGGTCGAGATCGCCGAGGTCGCGGCCGACCTCCGCGCCGATCTGATCGTGATCGGGCAGTTCGGGTTGCACACGCCGCGCGCCCGCGACAAGAACCTGCCCAACCGGGTGCTGCAGCACGCGCTGTGCCCGACGCTGGTCGTCAGCATGCCCGGCGAGCTCGACGCCAGGCAGTGCCCGCTGTGCGTCGCCGTCCGCGAACAGACCGACGGCCAGTGCTGGTTCTGCCCCGACCACGCCGGCGACCGCGGCCGCGACCACCTCGTATCGCCGATGACGACGTGGTCCGGCGGCAGCCTGATGTCGTAGCGCCGCGAGGTCGAGGCCCGGCCGCGCGCTCAGTCTCGCTTCGGCAGCGGCGTGACGACCGGCAGCAGCGGCCCGTCGTCGACGTCGACCTGGGTCGCGATCCGGCCGGTGCGCGTCAGGATGCGCAGCGACCGCAGCATGTGGTCGGCGGCCGGCCAGTCCGGGCTGGCGCACCGGACGACGATCGCGACACCGCCGTCGACCCCGAGATCGGGCGGCGCGATCGCGAACGCGTGGCGGTAGGGCAGCGTCCCGCTGACGACCGCGTCGGTGCGATATCCGCTGGCGCCGGGCAACGCGACCGCGACCGCGGTGGGTCCGCGGCGGACCGTGGCCTCGCGAGCGAGCACCTCGCACGCCTTCTCGGCCAGGATGCCATCGCGATCGATCACCAGCGCCGCCGAGAACAGGCTGATCTCCAGCTCCCCGAGCGTCCTGCCGTCCCGCAGCACTTCGCGACACTTCAGCGGCGGACCCTCGGAAAGCTCGACCTCACGGGGAACCGTGAGTTGAAACCCGAGCATGGGTCGACCCTGCGGCGGCCGGCGAAAAGTCGTGGGCTGCGACATCACCTAGACACCTGATTCTATTGCGGGAGTCACACAGATCGCACCTGGAAAGATCCCGAGCGATCTCAGTAAGATCTGCCTACCTACATGTCGCTCGACGACCCGACGAGCGCTGGCGCGCAGTCACTGAAGACGCTCCTGGCGGAAAAAGCGGAGCGCCTGACCAGACCGCCCCGATGGCCTGGCGTTCGCAGCGATCGGCTGCGGCCTGCTCGGCACGCTGTACGTCGGCGCGTTCTCCGCGGCGCCGCTGATCGTCGCGCTCGGCGTGCCGTGGTTCTGCCGCACCGAGCACCTGGCGAGCGCGAGCGCGGTCCACCTGCTCGCCGCCGGAGCGCACGCCGCGCTCGCGATCCTGGTGATCGCCGGCGCGATCGACGACCCGGGGTGCCGTTCGCCGCCCGCGACACCCCGGCCCTGCTCTACGCGGTCGTCCACGTCATGCCGGTCCGGCCGTCGGCGCTGGCCGCGGTGTCGCCCCACGTCGAGGCGTTCCTCCAGATCGCGCTCGCCAAGTCGCGCGACGCGCGGTTCGCATCCGGCGCCGAGCTCGCGATGGCGCTGTCCGCCGCCGCGCACGGCGCGCTGCCCGATCTGCTGGTCCGCCGCGCCCGCCGGCTCGGCCAGCAGCTGGCGTGGACCGAGCCCGACCGCGCCGACCCGCGGGTCCGCGGATCGCCGGCTGCCTAGACCCGATAGGCCGGCCGCGCGGCGATCCGGCGCTCCAGCTCCTCGTCCTGGCGGTCGTGCGGCAACAGGCACACGGCGACCAGCCAGTCGGTGGCGCACACGTGGTCGACCAGGCCGCTCTGCTCGGCGCGCCAGCGCAGCATGATCGACGGCGAGGCGCGCTCGACCACGCGGATCAGGTTGTTGACGTAGCCCTCGCTCTTGGCGATCCCGCGGGCGATCCGCGGGCCGGACCAGCCCTTGTCGTGCAGCAACTTGCACCAGATCGCCAGATCGCAGGTTCCTGCGAAGTCGAGGCCGGTGGTGGGTTCGGAGGGAGTGGGTTCCAAGGGAGTGGGTTCCATGGGAATCATCAGCAGCTCTCGCTACACAGACGCCCGCGGTGGCACGATCATTCCATGCCGACCGCGGGCTATTCGGGGACACCCCTGCCACAGAAGCTCGGGATCAAGGAAGGACATCGCGTCGCCGTGGTCGGCGCGCCCCACGGGTTCGCGCTCGGCGCACTGCCGGCCGGGACGCACCTGCAGCGCAACCTCGCCGGCAAGGCGGCGCTCGACGTGCTCGTCGTGTTCGTGACCCGGCGCGCCGATCTGATCGCGCGGATCGCGACCTGCCGTCCGCGGATGCAACCCGCGGCGGGACTGTGGATCGCGTGGCCAAAGCGGGCCTCGGGCATGGCAACCGACATCACGGAGGACACCGTCCGCGAGCACGCGTTGCCGACCGGCCTGGTCGACAACAAGGTGTGCGCGATCGACGACACCTGGTCGGGGCTCAGGCTGGTGATCCGCAAGGAGCTCCGGACGTAGCGCCACCATCACGGACCAACGCACGAGCGGTGGTCCGGATCTACCAGGTCGGCGCGGCGACCGCGGACGCACAAAGAATTGCGCGGGCCCGGACAAACACCTGATCGAGCATGGGCTCGGTGAGCCGGCCGGTGAACGTGTTCTGCTGGCTGACGTGGTACGACGCGACCACGAGCCACGGGCCGACGCGGACCTCGGCGCCGTGGCCGAACTTCGGGCGCGGCCGCGGGATCGGGTGACCGAGCTCGGCAGCGGCGACCAGCACGCCGTCCCACGCGAACCCGCCGAGCGCGACGATCGCGCGCACCCCGGTCAGGAGTCCGAGCTCGCGAGCGAGATAGCCCACGCAGCGGTCGCGCTCGCGCGGCGTCGGCTTGTTGCCCGGAGGGGCGCAGCGCACCACGCACGACACGTGGGCGCCGGTCAACGCGAGGCCATCGCCGCGCGCCACCGAGGTGGACTGGTTGGCGAACCCCGCGCGGTGGAGCGCCGCGTACAGCCAGTCTCCGGAGCGGTCGCCGGTGAACACGCGGCCGGTGCGATTGCCGCCGTGGGCGGCGGGCGCGAGGCCGACCACGAGCAGGCCGGCCGCCGGATCGCCGAAGCCAGGCACCGGCCGGGCCCAGTAGGTCTGGCCGGCGAACCGCCGCGGCGGGGTCTCGGCCGCCGCCTCGCGGCACCGCACCAGCCGCGGGCAGCGCCGGCACGCGGTGATCTCGGCAGCGAGCGCGGCGAGCCCCACGCGCGCCAGTGTACCTGGCCGTGGCACGCCATCGTCACGATCCGCGGCACGGTGATCCGCATCGGACCCGACCGCACCGGCACGCGGGGTACCGAGGTCAGCTCGAGCGCGCCCTGCGCTGGACCATCACGCGCGTTGCGCGCCGCCTCCCGGCGACCCACGGCAGCTTCCCCAGACGGTCACCGTCCTCGTCTATACACTCGGCCCGATGCGCGCCCTCGCCCCGCTCCTCGCCCCGCTCCTCGTCCTCGCGGCATGTCCCGCCAGCACGCCCGCGCTGCCGGCCCCGGCGAGCGAATTCGGCTTCTACCTGCTCGCGATGAGCTGGGCGCCGCACCTGTGCTGCGCCGAGTCCGGCAAGGCGGAGTGCGCGCAGCTCGCGGGCTCGTTCTCCGCCACGCACCTCACGCTGCACGGGCTGTGGCCGAACTTCACCGACGAGCAGTCCCGCGGTAAGCCGCGCGCATGGCCGCAGTACTGCGGCGCGTACCGGCGCTGCGAGAAGGCCGAGGACGCGAGCTGCGCGCCCGGCGTCGCGGTACCCGGCGAGCTCGCGCGGCTCGCGCCCGGCTACGTCGCCGGGACCGGCGGGTTCGCGACCCACGAGTGGTCCAAGCACGGCAGCTGCACGCGGCTGTCCGCCGCGGAGTACTTCGCCGCCGAGCTCGCGGCGATCCGCGCGATCCCCGGCGAGGCGACGCCGGATGCACTGCGCGCCGCCGCCGGGGCCGACCTCGCGCGCGACGACCTCCAGCGCGCATTCGGGGTCCCGTCCGAGACCGTCATGCTCGGCTGCGACGCGCACTGCCGGCTGACCCAGGTCAGCTTCTGCCTCGCGAAGGACGCCGGCGATCACCCGACGACGCCGATCGCGTGCACCCGGAACGTCACCGCGTCGGACTACGACAACGGCTGTGTCACGCGCGGGTGTCAGCGCGTCGCGGTCCAGGCCGCCGGCGCCTGCGACGCCCGCGAGAATCACGCGAGGTGATGCTCGCCCGGGGTTCGATCGCGGGGGGCTCCGCCCTGCCCCGCAGGCCAGCGCCCGCGTCGTCCCCCGCCCCGTGCCGCCCACGGGGCACCTGCGGTCGTGGCACGCCGGTTTGCGTCGAGCGCGCTTCGTGCGCGTTTCACGAGGGCGGCTGCGCGGTCGCGCCGGCGCATGCGACTCGCTGTCGCTACGCGCGCGGTGGCCAGCGGGTATGCTGCAGACGCCATGGGTGCGCCGCGGTTCTTCACCCGCGACTATGTCGAGCACGCCGCGCTACGCGACGGCACCCAGGTCGTGCTGCGCCTGATCCGGCCCGAGGACAAGGAGCTGCTGCGCGCCGGCTTCGAACGGCTGTCGCCGGCGTCGCGCTACTCGCGGTTCCTCGCCCCCAAGGCGGCGCTGTCCGAGGACGAGCTGCACTACCTGTGCGACGTCGACCAGGAGGACCACGTCGCGATCGGCGCGGTGCGCGAGGACGACCCGTCCATCGGTCTGGGCACCGCGCGGTTCATCCGGCAGCCCGACCGGCCCGACACCGCCGAGGCGGCGATCGCGGTCACCGACGACGCCCAGCACCTGGGCCTGGGCAGCCTGCTCGGCCTCCGGCTGATCGCGGCCGCCGTCGAGCGCGGCGTCACCCGGTTCCGCTGCGAGATCCTCGGCTCGAACGCCGGCATGGCCGGCCTGCTCGACCAGATCGCTCCCGACCGGACGGTCGAGCTCGGATCCGGAGTGATGTCGGTCGAGCTCGAGCTGCCCAGCGTCTCACCGACGCAGCTTCCGGACGGCGCGCCGCGCGAGACCGCGGTCTTCCGGCTGCTGCGGGCCACCGCGCAGAACGCGGTCGAGTGGACCGAGGCCGTGCGCCGGCTGTGGCGTCGGTGACGCCCGGCCCTGTGGTACCAAGCGGCATGGCCGACGACGATCTGCGCCGGTTCCGCGCCAACCGCCAGGGCGAGGTCGACAGCGCCGCACAGTACCGCGCGATGGCCGAGGCCGAACCCGACGCCGGCGTCGCCAGGATCTACGTCGAGCTCGCGGACGTCGAGGACAAGCACGTCGCGTTCTGGGAGGCCCGGATCCGCGAGCGCGGCGCCGATCCCGGGCCGCGCCGGGAGAGCTGGCGCGCCCGCGTGCTGGCGTGGACCGCGCGGCGGTTCGGCCCGCGCGTGATCCTGCCGACCGTGGCGCAGCGCGAGGCGGTGGGCCGCAACGACTACGTCGGGCAGTCCGAGACCGCGCACACCCGGATGCCGGCCCAGGAGCGCTCGCATGCCCGCGTGCTCAAGGCGATGCTCACGCGGCCCGAGGGCGTCGCCGGCAGCGAGCTCGCGCGGGTCGAGGGCCGCCACCGCAACGTCGGCGGCAACGCGCTGCGCGCCGCGGTGCTGGGCGCCAACGACGGCCTGTGCTCGAACCTCGCGCTGGTCACCGGCGTCGCCGGCGCGTCGACCAGCTCGCACGCGATCCTGGTCACCGGCGTCGCCGGCCTGCTCGCCGGCGCGTGCTCGATGGCGCTCGGCGAGTGGGTCTCGGTGACCTCGTCGCGCGAGCTCGCCGAGCGCGAGCTGGGCGTCGAGAAGGACGAGCTCGCCGCCGCCCCCGAGGAGGAGCGCGAGGAGCTCCAGCTGATCTACGAGGCCAAGGGCATCCCCAAGGACGAGGCTCGCCAGCTGTCGCAGCGCCTGCTCGACGACGGCGGCGCCGCGCTCGACGTGCTTGCCCGCGAGGAGCTCGGCATCGACCCCGCCGACCTCGGCGGCTCGGCCCGGGTCGCCGCGACCACCTCGTTCCTCTTGTTCGCGTTCGGCGCGATGTTCCCCGTCCTGCCCTACCTGTTCACGGCCGGGACCACCGCGGTGATCGCCAGCCTGGTCGTCAGCAGCGTCGCGCTGTTCGGGATCGGCGCGGCGATCACGCTGTTCACCGGGCGATCGGTGTGGCGCACGGGCGGCCGCCAGACCGTGCTCGGCCTCGCCGCCGGCGGTCTGACCTTCGGGCTGGGCCACCTCCTGGGGACCGCCCTGGGTTGACCGTGGGGCCCTGGGTTGACCGTGGGGGCCCTGGGTTGACCGTGGGGGCCCTGGGTTGACCGTGGGGGCCGTGGGGATCGTGTCGCCCGGGTTGCATCCCCCGGTAGACGTCCACGCCCCCCGCGTCCCCAGGGAGGCGCCGGATCCCATGGAGATCGCTCGGGCATCGCCGATGGCACACCGGCTGCTATAGCGAGGGCTCGACGTAGCCGACAAAGGACATCACCACCATGTCGAAGCCCAACCCGGAGCTCCAGACCATCGACCTCGCTGCCCTCGCCCAGGTCAGCGGCGGCACCACCGTCTCCACGCCCACCGCCGGCAGCAACGACCCGATCCTCACCGCGCTCAACGGCATCCTCTCGTCGATCCAGGGCCTCGCGCAGCAGAACACCGGCGGCGGCTTCAATCAGCAGGAGATGATGATGCTCATGATGATCATGCAGCAGCGCAACCAGCAGCAGGTCATCAGCACGGGCAACCCGTGGGGCGGCTGGGGCCAGCCGCCGATCATCTACTACTAGCGCGCAGCCGGTCGTCGCCGACGGCTGGATCTACGTCGGCACCGAGGACGGCAAGCTGGTCGCCATCAACACCCAGGACCGCTCGCTCACCGGCTGGCCGACCTGGGGCGGCAACGCGCAGCGCACCGGGATTTCGCACTGACCGCGAGCGATCGGCTCGGCCGGACCGCGATCGGCTGCCCGACACCTGCCGGGCGCGCGCACACCGCTATCTGCGCGTTTTTCCGCCCTGTGACGCTGTCGCCACGCCAACCGTGCGCACCGGCGCTCACGCCTCGCGGTGGGAGCCGTTGATTTCACAGCGGGTTGACGCTGGCATGCGGCATGCTCAACTTTCCGATCATCGGAGGAATTGACATGCGTGGACTCATCTTGTCGGCTGCATTCGGGGCCGCAGCTCTCACCGGCTGCTACGTCTCTGACGGCACGGGCCCGAACTACGGCGGCGGGGCATACGCGACCGCGAGCGCCGATGGCTACGCGGCCACGCCGGACCTCGTGTCGGTGCAGCCCGGCGTCCAGGTCGTGGCCGACTACGACGAGCCGGTGTTCTTCGTCGACGGCTTCTACTGGCGGTTCAACGACGGCTACTGGTACCGCTCGAACAACTACTACGCCGGCTGGTACTTCTACGAGCGGCCGCCGGTCGCGGTGCTGCGGATCGACCGGCCGTACGCCTACTCGCACTACCGCCCGACCGGGTACGTCGCCCGGGCCAACGTCCGCTACCGGCGCCCCGAGGCGATCACGCGCGACCATCGCACCTACCAGGCGGCCCCGGCGCCGGGGTACCGCGCCGCGCCTGCCTACGCGCCGCCCGCCGCGCGCGATCACCGCGCGGTGGCCCCGGCTCCCGGCCCCGCGCCCGCGGCTCGCCCGGTACCCGCCCCCGCGACCCGCCCGGCCCCGCCGGCGCGCGATCACCGCGCGCCGCCGGCCAAGGACGCGCGCGATCATCGCAACTGAGTCGCGCGACCGCTGGCCCGCCCGCCGCGCCCGGACCGGCCGCTAGCAGCGCAGGACGATCTTGCCAAACCCGGCGTTGCTCGCCATCCGCTCGTGGGCGGCGGCCGCGGCGTCGAGATCCATGACGGTGTCGATCACGGGCGCGATCAGGCCGCGCCGGAGCAGCGGCACGACCTGGGCCTCGAACGACCGGACCGCGGCGATCTTCTCCTCGAGCGGCCGGGCGCGCAGCACGGTGCCGAAGATCCGGAGCCGCTTGCGCAGCACGTTGCCGAAGTCGATCTCGTTGCGGCCGCCGGCCAGCAGGCCGACCAGTACGATCCGGCCGAGCACGGAGGCGGTGCGGATGTCCTCGTCCACGTAGGGGCCGCCGACCAGCTCGAGCACGACCGATGGCTCGCCGTGCTTGCGGACGGCGTCGGCAAACTTGCTGCCCTCGGGCACCACGCCGGCCGCCATGCCGAGCGCCCGGGCGCGCTCCAGCTTGTCCGGGGTGCGCGCGGTGCCGATCACGAACACGCCCAGCGCGCGGCCGAGCTGCACCGCCGCCGTGCCGACCCCGCTGCCCACCGCGTGGACCAGCAGGATCTCGCCACCGCGCAGGCCGGCCTGGCCGACGATCGCGTCGTGCGCGGTGATGAACGCCTCGGGGACCGCCGCGGCGTGCTCGAACGACATCCCGTCGGGGATCCTGGCGACCGCGCGCTCGTGCGCGACGAGCTGCTCGGCGTAGCCGCCACCACCGGCGAGGCCGAACACGCGATCGCCGACCGCGAGCCGCTCGACGCCGGGCCCGAGCGTCTCGACCTCGCCGGCGAACTCCAGGCCCGGGATGTCGGGCGGCGAGTCGGCCGGCGCGGGATAGGCGCCCATGCGCTGGAGCAGGTCGGCGCGGTTGACCGCCGTCGCCCGCACCCGGATCCGGACCTCTCCGCGCGAGGGCTCGGGCGCGGGGCGGTCGACGAGGGTGAGGACGTCGGGTCCTCCTGGCTTGGTGATCGCGATCGCTCTCATGCGGGAACCATCCCGCAGGAGCGGCGTCACCACCAGCCGGGACGGTGGACGAAAACGGTCTGGCGCTGCTGGCTGAGCAAGAGCCCGAGCAGCAGGACGTCCGTGGTCGAGAACCCGGTCTGTTTCGCGGTGTTGCCGATGTTCTGGAGGGTCGTCTGCAGCGAGGTCAGTTGCTGGAGCAACGAGTCGGTGCTGCTGCTGCTGCTGCTGGGGCTGCGCGCGACAGGGGTACCGGCGGTGACGGCTTCGAGATCGACGGGCGTGAGGTTGGACATGGGCGCGGTCCTTGTGGTGTACCGACGGTCGGAGCAGCCGGCGTGCCAGGCGTAAGTCTGCAGGCTGTGTGGGGCGAACCGGGGCGATCGCGGTGCCCGAGGTGACAGCCCGCCGACCGAGGGTGACACCGCATCGCCTCCCCGGGGCATCGCCACCGGCAGGCGGCGTGGCCGCCAGGAGACGCACCCGCCTGGACGCCCATCCGACGGAGGGCGCCGGCCGGCCCGTGCGCCCCCCGGGATGCGTGGCCGCCGGGATGCGTGGCCGCCGGGATGCGTGGCCGCCGGGATGCGTGGCCGCCGGGATGCGTTGTGCCATCCATCCGGAGTGGCACCGGATGAGCCCGGACCGTCATGTACAATCGCCGCGCGATGGAGACGTTCGTTCAGGGCTGGAGCCTCACGATCGTCCTGTGCAGCTTCATCCTGCTCGTCTTCCTCGCCGGCTGGTGGCACGTCCACGCCGAGCTGGCCTGGGTCCGCGCGCTGACCGACTACCTCGGCGAGGGGCTGGTCGCCGAGGACGCGGCCGACGCCCGGCCGCCGTCGTCGCTCGCGATCCAGGTGATCCGCGACGAGTCGCATGCGATCCTGGAGGCCAAGGACCCCGCGTGGGCCCAGAAGCAGTTCCGCAGCTGGCAGATGCGCGCGCAGCGGCTGGAGCCCGCGCTGGCGTTCTGGACCGACCTGCTGCGCCAGCTCGGGCTGCTCGGCACCGTGCTCGGGCTCGGCCTGTCGCTCGCGTACACCGGCAGCGACCTCACCAAGCTGCTCGCGCCCCTGTCGCTCAAGGTGTGGACCACCGTCGCCGGCCTCGCGTTCAGCACCCTGCTGTCGGCGAGCTTCAGCATGCGGCTGACCGCGTGGGTCGACGCCTGCGAGAAGAACCTGGAGGCCTGGGACGCCAGGCGGCGCACCCGGCGAGGCCTGACATGAGCGGCGCGGTTCGCCGCCGGGGGCCGTGATGCGCGCCCGGCGCCACCTCCGCCGGCCACCCGACCTGACGTCGCTGTTCGACGTGCTGTTCATCATCGTGTTCGCGGCGCTGATCCGGGCCGCTGCGGTCGAACGCGCTGCCGCGCCGACACCCTCTCCGCCGCGGCCTCCGGCGCCCGCCGTACCGCCGCCGGTCGCGGCGCTGCGCCAGCGCGCGCTCGCCGATCTCGACGCCGCGCTCGCCGCTCGCACCCCGCTGGTCGTCCGCGTGAC
>JBGQCL010000208.1:0-19384 GCA_041495365.1 Kofleriaceae bacterium
GAGGTCGGCTGCCGCGTCCCGGGCCAGTCGCACCCGCTCGCGGAGGTCCGCCGCGGCGCGGTCGGCCGGCTGCTCCGGCCGCACGCCGAGGCGCGGTCCGATCGCCTGCACCGCCGGCGCCCCGGCCGCCTCGCTCGCCTCCGGCGGCGGCGCCTCCGGGCCGGGGAGCGCCAGCGCGACGATGATCGCCGCGACGGACGCCGACGCGATCCCACCGCCGATCCACCACAGCCGGCGGTGGCTCAGCGCCACCTTCAGTCGATCGGGCCCGCCCGCGTCGTCGGGACCCGGTGGCTGAGACCGCGGGGCCGGCGCCGGAGCCACGAGCCGCGGTGGCTGCGCGGACGGATCGACCGGGATCGGTCGCGGCGGCCACGCCGTGTTGGGATCGCCACCGCCGGCCGGCGACGCGTTGTGCCCCGGCCCGACCCGCGACCGCTCGGCGAACGGCGAGGCGCCGGGGCCCGGCCCGACCCGCGACCGCTCGGCGAACGGCGAGGCGCCGGGCGCCGGGTCCACACGCGGCGGCCCGGCGAACGGCAGCGCCGACGGGGTGGGCGGCAGCGGCTCGGGCTCGGGCGGCCGCGCGCCGCTATCGCTGGTCGCGGTGGCCGCCGGCGCGACGTCGGTCCCGCTGCCCGCCGGGCGCGACCGAGTCTCGCTCGGCGGCGCCGGGCGAGACTCGATGGCCGGCATGGAGAAGCCGGTCTCGCCGGGCGGCGCCGGCAGGGGCCGCATGGCCGCGGGCTCGGCCATCGCGGGGCTCGTCCTCGCGGCGAACGGCGGCGAGAAGTCCACCCCGCCGATCGGGGTCTGGGTCAGCGGCCGCCGCGGCTCGGGCGCGGCCGGCATCCCGGGGCTGGTCGCGGTGACCGGCAGCGAGAAGTCGATCCCGCTGCTGGTCATCGGCGCGGGCGACTTCCGCGGCTCGGCCGTCGGTCCGGCGGGGATGTCCGGGACGCGGGTCGCTCGCGCGGGCGGCGCGGAAGGCCCGCCGTCGGAGGTCCGCGCCCGCGCCGGCTTCGGCGGAGGACCCGGAGGCTCGGTCCGCGCGCGGCTCGGCGGCCGCGGGATGACCGGGCCGAGCTGCGTGCGGGAGCGCTCCCGTGCGACGGTCTGGACGCGCGCCGGCGCCTCGGGCGGGGCCGCGCTCTTGCGGACCAGCTCGGCGAGGTTGGCGTCCGAGGCCTGCGGCGTGCTCTGGCCGCTCTCCCACTCGGCGATGTCCATCGCGTCGATCTCGACCACCTCGCTGCGCGCGGGCGGTGTGGCGGGCTTGGTCATCGCGTGGCCTCCGCGACCAGTGCCGCGGCCCCTTCGACCGCCTGGTCCTCGGTGGGGAACAGCTTCGCAGCGGTCCGCTTCGCCGACCCGGCGTCGACGTCGTACAGGGTGACGGTGACCCGCAGCTGTCGCCGGGTCACGCCGGGATCGATCCGCGCGAACAGCAGCCGGTTCGCCGACATCGATCGCCCGATCGCCTGGTAGCAGGCGTCGGTCGGATCGACGCACTCGATCGACAGCTGGACGACCTCGAGCGACACCTTGGAGACCGCGGTCGCGCCGACACCGGCGATCTGCGCCGAGGACAGCGACGCGCTCACCGCCCGCGCCGCGCGCGGAAACGCATCGCTGTCCGCAGGGATCACCGCGAGCCGGATCGCCGGCCGCGCCGCGGGTGGCGGCGTCGGCGCAGCGGGCACCGGACGAGCAGGCCCGCAGGCCATCATCGAGAGAACTCCATAGCTCGAGATGACTCCATACCTCCCAGACATCCGGAGGAACTTCACGACCAGCTTCGAATCTATCATGCGGCACGCTCGAGACGGCACCGGTGTTTCGGCCAAGCCGCATTCACCATCGAGGTATTCACGCGAATCCAATGTGGGAGTCCGTGGATACGCGTGGAGCAGATCAGGAGTGCATGTACGCAACGAGTCGCCTCGCGCGGCGGCTCGCGGGCGGATCATCCGGAATTGCCGCAAATGCGGGACACGCGCCGGGCCGGCATGCGGCGCGAGTCACGCGGTGAGAGCGACGCGAGGTGAGACCGTTCCGCACCGAGAAAACCTGATACTCGGCCGGCGGCCGGCGGATCGAGGCAGTTCGCCCGGACCCGGCGCGTCGCGGCGCTCGTCCCGTGCGCGGCTGCGGCGATCCGGGAGCCGCGCGCGAAACCCGCATCGCGCGCGCGGCCGGAGCTTCTCGTTCGACCCATCGGCGGACCCATCGTTCGACCCATCGGCGGACCCATCGGCGGCGCCGTCGCTCGTCGCGCCGGTCGAACCGCGCTCGACGCGCCACCGGGAACGCCGCGCGTCGGGCGATACCGCGCGCCACCGACGGCACGCGCGTACCCCGCGGGTGATAGGGTAGCCTCGCCCGATGGAGTCCGATCGCGAGCCACCGCATCGCCCGCTCGGCGAAGCGCTCGCCACCGGCTTCGCGGCGGGGACGATCGCCGGACTGGCGACCGGCGCGATCGACGCGCTGTGGTCGTGGGCGCCGGCGGCGCAGTTCGTGCCCGGCGCGACCGCGCGGCTGCGCGCGGTGGCGTTCGCCGCCACCAGCTACGGCCTCGCCGGCGCGATCGCCGGTCTGGCCGCCGCGGCGGGCCTGCTCGGGCTGGCGCGCAGCAGCCGGCTCGGCGATCTGATGCAGTTCGCGCTCCGCGAGCACCGCGACCGGCGCGCCCGGGACCCGCGCGCGGCCGTCGCCGGGCTGTCGCTCGTGCTCGCGGCGGTGCCGTGCGTCGGCGCCGCGCTGGTGATCGCGTTCCGCGTCACGGTGCCGTACGTCACCAACCGCCACGTGATCGCGCTCGAGGTCGCGGTGGCGATGACGGCGACCGTCGTGGCGCTCGCGATCGCGGCGCCGATCGCGTTCGTGGTCGCGCGCGGCATCGAGGCGGGGCTCGCGCGGCTCGCCGGGCGCGTCCGGTTCGTGTCGTCGCCGTGGGCGCCGGCCGCCGCGCTCGCCGCGCTGCTCGCCGCCGCGGCCGCCGCGTGGGCCGCCCACGACTGGGAGACCGCGCGCCAGCTCCCGCTGCGCCCGCCGGTCGTGGTCGCGCTCGCGCTCGCGCTCGGGCTGGGCGCGCTGCGTCCCGGGCGGGCGGCGGTCCGCACCCAGCTCGCGTGGCTCGCCCGGCTCGGACGGGGGCGGCGGCTCGCGGCGTGGCTCGCGCTGCCCGCGGTCTGGCTCGGGCTGCTCGGCCTCGTGCTCGCCACCGGCGGCTCGGCCGCGGTGATCAAGGCGGCGTCGGCGTACACCGGCCTCGGCGGCCCGATCGCCCGCGCGCTGCGCCGCGCGTTCGACCGCGACGGCGACGGCTACGCGCGGTTCCTCGGCGGCGGCGACTGCGACGACAGCGACCCGAGCGTCCACCCGGGCGCGCCGGAGATCCCCGACGACGGCATCGATCAGAACTGCCTCGGTGGCGACGCCACCTCCCACCGCGCCCCGCCCGATCCGGCGTTCCGCCCGGTGCCGCCGGGCGTGCCGCGCGACGCCAACATCCTGCTGATCACGATCGACACCACGCGCGCCGATCACCTCGGCATGTACGGCTACCCGCGGCCGACCTCGCCCCACCTCGACGCGATGGCGCGCGAGGCCACCGTGTTCGAGCACGGCTGGGCCCACGCGCCGTCGACCCGCTACTCGATGCCGGCGATCCTCACCGGCCGGCTGCCGCTCGACGTCTACTACGACACCTCGGTCGACGGCTGGCCCGGCCTCCTGCCCCGCGCCACGACGATCGCCGAGGCGCTCGCCCCGCTCGGCTTCGTCACCGGCGCGATCACCAACTACTGGTACTTCGATCGCATCCGTCACATGGATCAGGGCTTCGCCGAGTACGACAACGACGACGCCCGGCTGCACACCGGGGTCCCCGGCGCCGGCCCCGAGCAGACCCGCGGCAGCTCGTCGCAGCAGCAGACCGACAAGGCGATCGGCTTCGTCACCCGGCACGCCGCCGAGCGCTGGTTCCTGTGGGTCCACTACTACGATCCGCACTACGCCTACGAGCCGCACCCCGAGGTCCCGTCGTTCGTACCCGCGTCCGGCGCCGACCGCGTCGCGCTGTACGACGGCGAGCTGCGGTTCACCGACCTCCACATCGGCCGGCTGCTCGACGAGCTGCGCGCGCGGAAGCTCTACGACCGGACGATCATCGTGGTCACCGGCGACCACGGCGAGGGCTTCGGCGAGCACGGCATCGAGCTCCACGGCTATCACCTGTACGCGGCGCAGACCAAGGTGCCGCTGATCATCCGGGTCCCCGGCCTGCCGCCGCGCCGCGCCGCCACGCCGGCCGGCCACGCCGACATCCTGCCGACCCTGGTCAACCTCGCCGGCGGCGCCGCGAGCCCGGACATGATGGGCCGCTCGCTGGTCGACGCCCTGGCCGGCGCCGACGTCCCGCGCACGATCTTCCAGCAGCTGTCGTACGAGGGCAACCACGAGATGCGCGCCGGGGTCGATGCGCGTTGCCACGTGATCTACAACGCCAGCCCCGACACCAGCTGGGAGGTCTACCGCGTCGATCGCGATCCGCTCGAGGTCCACGACCTCGCCGACGACGACGAGTGCGCCGGCACCCGCCGCGCGGTCGAGCAGTGGGTCGACGCCGAGCAGGTCCCGCCCGGCGCGGCCGAGGCGCTGCTCCCGGCGCGCCCGGCGATCGCGGCGCCGCTCGACGCCGACCTCGGCGACGCGGCGCGGCTGCTCGCGGTCGACGTGCGAAGCGCGGAGTCGCCAGTCGGGGTGGGATCTGACCCTGCCGGCTCGGCCGGCGGGGCGGGGGGCAACGCCCCCCGTGGGATCGACGTGCCGGCCCGGGCCCGGCCCGGCGACACGATCGCGCTGACCTGGACGTTCGAGGCGCGCGGCCAGCTCGCGCCCGGCTGGCGGGTGTTCGTCCACGTCACCGGCCCGGGAGCGAGCGGCGGGTTCTTCAACGGCGACCACCGCCCGGCGCGGCCGCTCGAGTGGTGGCGCGCCGGCCAGTACATCCAGTACACCAGCTCGGTGGTCGTACCGCGCAGCGCCGCCCCCGGCCATTACGTCGTCTGGGCCGGCCTGTTCGACACCGCCCAGCCCGGCCACCGCGCTCCGGCGAGGGCGTCCGGCGCCCGGGTCGCCGACAACGCGGTCGCCGTCGCCGAGCTGGAGGTCGCGCCATGATCCCGCCCGCCGCATCGGGGCCAGCGCCGCGTGCGACGCCGGGGGCGGGGTTCGACGCCGGGATCCCACCCGAGCTCGCCGGGCCGCCCGCCCGCCGGTCCGGCTGGCGCATCGCCGCGCAGGTCGTCCTGTGGTCGGCGATCGCGTTCCCCGCGCTCTACCAGATCAGCCTGCTCGTCCAGGCGCTCGCCGGGCGCGTCGCGTACCCGTACGACCTCGAGTGGATGGAGGGCGGCATGCTGCACCACGCCCTGCGCATCCGCCTCGGCCAGGGCATCTACGTCCCGCCCGGCGTCGACTTCATCCCCTACCTCTACACCCCGCTCTACCCGACCCTGCTCGCGCTGTTCGGCGGACCGACCGGCCCGTCGTACCTGCTCGGCCGCGCGGTGTCGATCGCCGGCCTCGTCGGGATCGCCGGCACCGCGCTCGCGTCGCTGCTCGCGGCCCCCCGGCGCGCGCTCGGCCCCGCGCTCGCCGGCGCCGTCCTCGCCCTCGGCCTGTTCGCCGCCTGCTACCCGTTCGTCGAGGGCTGGTACGACCTGGTACGCGCCGACACGCTGTTCCTGTTCATGATCACCGCCGGGATCGCCGGCCTGCCGCACTGGGCGCGCTCCGACGGCGGCATCGTCGGCCACGGCAAGGTCGCAGCCGGCGCGGCGCTGATGGCGCTGGCGTTCTTCTGCAAGCAGACCGGCGTGCTCTACGTCGCGTTCGGCGGCGTGATCGTCGTGCTCGCCAACTGGCGGCGCGCGCCGACCTACCTCGCGATGACCGGCGCGCTCGGCCTGGGCGGCAGCTGGGCGCTCGACCATGCGACCCGCGGCTGGTTCTGGACCTACGTGTCGGAGCTCCATCGCGCGCACGACTTCAACATGCCGCGGTTCCACGCGTCGTTCCGCTACATCCTGTGGCACTTCCCGGAGGCGAGCGCCGCGATCGCCGCGGTGCTGGTGCTGGTCGCGATCACCGCGTGGCTGCGCGGCCTCCCTCCCCCCGCGCGGCCGTTCCTTCTATGGACCAGCGCGTACGCGGTGTCGTCCGTCGTCGGCGCGGTCGGCTGGGCCACCGAGTTCGCGCACTTCAACGCCTACATGCCGGCGCTGCTCCACGGCGCGCTCGCCGCCGGGGCCGCGGTGCCCGCCGCGCACGCCTGCGCCCGCGCGCTGTGGGGGCCGCGCCGCGGGGCCGGGGCGATCGCCACCGCGTGCGCCGCCGCCGCCGCGATCCCGCTCGCGGTCACCTGCGCGCTCGCGCGCTGGCAGCCCCGCAGCTTCATCCCGACCGACGCCGACGTCGCGGCCGGCGACCGGCTGATCCGCCGGATTCGCGCGATCGACGGCGATGTCTGGATCCCGTCCCACCCGTGGTACGCCGCGCTCGCCGGCAAGGCGCCGCACGTCCACCGCATGGGCATCAAGGACGTCACCACCGGTCAGCCCGGCACCGTCGAGAGCATCGTCTCCGGCCTCGAGGATGCGCTGCGCCGGCACCGGTTCGCCGCGATCGTGCTCGACAACCGCGACACCTTCCTCGAGGTCCCCGCGCTGGGCCGGTACTACCACCGCGCGCTGACGCTGCCCGACGACGAGAAGCCGCGGCTCTACACCGGCGCCGGCAACGTCCTGTCGGGCAACCTGCTGCTGCCCGATGCGATCTGGGTGCCCGGCTCGCCGACCGACGACGTTCCGGCTTCGCCCGCGACGCGCTGACCCGACCCGCGCGCGGTCGTCACGCCCGGTCCGGCGTGCGAGACTCGCCCTGGATGTCCACCGTCGAACCCGCCGCGCCGCCCGGCCCTGGCCCTGGTCCGGATCCTGGTCCGGATCCTGCCCCCGGCGCCGGTCCGCCCGAGGAGCGCCACAACCTGCTGCTCCCCCGGATCGAGCGCTGGCCGCTCGATCCGGCCCGGCCGGTGATCGAGCTCGACGACGTGTGGGTCGCGTTCGGCGACAAGCAGGTGCTGCAAGGCTTGAGCCTCCAGATCATCCCCGGCCAGACCACCGTCGTCGTCGGCCGCAGCGGCTCGGGCAAGTCGGTGCTGCTCCGCATGATGATGGGCCTGCAGAAGCCCGACCGCGGCCGCGTCACCGTGTTCGGCCGCGACCTCGCGACCTGCACGCCGGTCGAGGTCATCGAGCTGCGCAAGCGGATGGGCATGCTGTTCCAGAACTACGCGCTGTTCGACGCGCTCACCGTCGACGAGAACGTCGGGTTCTCGCTGGTGGAGAACTCCCGGCTGCCGCCGCGCGAGATCGCCCGGCTCACCGCCGAGCTGGTCCGCATCCTCAACCTCACCGGCAGCGAGCTCCTGCTCCCCGCCGAGCTGTCCGGCGGCATGCGCAAGCGCGTCAGCCTGGCCCGCGCCCTGATCGCCAACCCCGAGGTCGTGCTGTTCGACGAGCCGACCACCGGCCTCGATCCGATCATGATCGCCCAGGTCGACGACATGATCGCTCTCGCCAAGCAGCAGTACCAGATCACCTCCGTCATCATCAGCCACGACATGGCCAGCACCCAGCGCCTGGCCGACGACGTCGCGTTCCTCCACGACGGCACGATCATCTTCCGCGGCAGCTACGACGCCTTCATGCACAGCGACCTGCCCCCGATCCAGGCGTTCGTCGAGGGCGCCCGCACCTCGCGGCTATCCCGCGCCGGCGACGCCGAGCCCGCCGCCCCGCCCGCCGCCGCCACGATCACCGACCCGCCGGTCGTCGAGCTGATCGACGTCTACAAGTCCTTCGGCGACAAGCCGGTCCTCAAGGGCGTCAGCTTCCACATCTACCCGCGCCGGATCACCGTCATCATCGGCGCCTCCGGCTCCGGCAAGTCCGTCATCATCAAGCACATCATGGGCCTGTTCAAACCCGACCGCGGCCAGATCCTCGTGTTCGGCCAGGACATCGTCCCGATGAAGGACCGCGAGCTCAACGACATGCGCAAGCACTTCGGCCTCCTGTTCCAGGGCGCCGCGCTGCTCGACTGGCTGTCGGTCTACGACAACGTCGCCTTCCCGCTGCGCGAGCGCGGCGGCAACCTGCCCCGCAACGAACTTCGCGACCGCGTGCTCGACATCCTCGAGCGCCTCAACCTCAACGACATCATGCACCGCATGCCCGGCGAGATCTCCGCCGGCCAGCGCAAGCGCGTCGGCCTCGCCCGCGCGATCGTCATGAAGCCCGACATCATGATCTACGACGAGCCGACCACCGGCCAGGATCCGCTGCGCACCCGCGACATCGACGACATGATCCAGCAGACCCAGGAGCGGTTCGACATCACCAGCGTCGTGATCAGCCACGACATGGCCTCGACCTTCCGGATCGGCCACATGATCACGATGCTCTACGAGGGCCGGATCGTCGCCTTCGGCTCACCCGCCGAGCTCCGCGCCTCGCGCGACCCCCACGTCCAGCGCTTCATCCACGCCGGCAGCGTCGACGTCCAGTAGCTGCGCGGCGCATCTGCGTTCACATCGACACGAGCAGAGGCGAGAAAGCGTGGACGCAGGAATGCGTCGCAAAGGGGGACTCGAACCCACAATCATGCCCGTGCTGGCTACCGATGTCGTCCGGCAGGATCGTATGTGCTGAACGGCCAGATCAACGGCGCCTCAACCAGGTGCTCCACGCCGGCGATCAGCTCGTCCCGAAAGTCATCGCCAAGTCCCGCGACGCGCCGGTTGTACCAGCGGATCGCCTCTTCAGCTTCCGCGCTAGCGGCTCGATGAAATCGGACCCGGGTCACTTGCCGCTGGCGGCTTCGAGGCGAGCTCGCACAGTCTTCCAGTCCTCGAGCTCCGCGGTGCCCGCTTCGATCTCATCGACGCGCGCACGGATCTCGTCGGCCCACGCCGCAGCCGCGTCGGCATCATCTCGCTCCAGACTGTGGAGCAACTCGTGCGCGATCCGGGCGCGCTCGTCGACCGACAGTGCAAGAGCATCCTCGAGAATGCGGGCCGGATCAGCCATCGCTGCATTCTATCTGGCGAACAGCGCCATGGCTACCCCCGGGCCGCCGGAGAGCTCGACGCACCTGCCGAGCATGCCTCGACCAGCTCGCCGCGGGTCGACCGCGTCCGCCCGCCGCGATCGATGCGCATGCCCAGCGCGGGCCTCACTGCACCAGCTCGCGGTCGGCGGCGGCGCTCGAGCGCCCGGGCCGGGTCGGCGAACAGCTGCACCAGCTCGCGGTCGGCGGCGGCGCTCGAGCGCAAGGCCTCGCTCGGCGGTGGTCGGCGGTCGACGTCGCGGGCGTCGGAGGTCGATGTCGCCGGCGCCGCCGTGCATTTCACCGAGCAGTACTAACCGCCACGTGGGCTCGCGCTGCTCCATGTCGTCCGGAAAGATCGATGTGTCCGGTGCCGGCGGCGCGGGGAGGAATGCTGAGCACGGCGGCGGTGGCGGCGGCTCCGGTGGCATGATCGTGCTGCATGCTGCGTCGATCACGACGACGCCGTCGACCATCCTGATCGCCAACGGCGGCGGCGGTGGCGGCGGCGGCAGCGCCCACGACCTACAGCAGCTGACGATGAGAGGCGACGACGGCCACGAGCCCGTCCTCACAACGCCGATCGCGCCGGCGCTCGGTGGGCAGGGCGGGCTCGGCGGCGGAAATTTCAATGGCGGCGACGGCGGCAACGGGTACCCCGCAGCCAGCAACATGGTACCCGGGCTCAAGGGACAAGCCGGCGACATCGGTGCCGGTGGTGGCGGAGGCGGTGGTGGCGGCGGCTCCATCCGATCCAACCAGGACCTCGGTATGGCTGTGGTGTCGCCCGCCGCGGACATCAAGCCGTGACGCTGTACAAGAAGCTCAAGGACTACGATATCGAGGGATAGGTCTGATCACGCGCATTTTGCGAGCACCAGGATCCGCTGCGCTGAGACGGCGACACTGCGAGCCCCCGACCTCGGTCGCGTGCCTCCGCGGCTGGGCCGCAAGAACTGCCTGTATCCGCGCCACAGTCGCCGGCCTACGCTCCTCGCATGGTGACTGTGGGCGCATAGATCTCCGGCACGTGGACCGGCGCACGGCCGGGCGCTGACGACGCAAACCGCCCCGCGTCTCGCGTCGCCGCGCATGCCTGGCCGGGGCACCGCGCTTGCACCTCGTTGGCGCGAGAGGCCGGCCGTGATCGCGCACAACAACGCAACCAGCTCCTCGCGAGTGGCGCGGTTCGATATCGTGCTGGTCGGGGGCGGGCTGCAGAACGGTCTGATCGCGCTGGCGGTGCTCCAGGCACGGCCCGATCTGTGCATCGCGATGGTCGAGCGCGCGGACGCGGTCGGCGGCAACCATACGTGGTGCTTTCACGCCGGCGACGTGCCGGCAGAGCTGGCGCGCGTGGTCGATGCGATCACGGCGTACCGCTGGGATGGCTATGCCGTCCGGTTCCCGGGCCGCGAGCGGATCCTGCGCGAGCCCTACGCCGGGACGTGCTCGCCGGTGCTGGCGGCCGCACTCGCCGAGGTGTTCCGGCGCGCGCCGGGCTCGGCGCTGCGCTGCGGGGTTGCCGCCCGGGCGGTGCTCGCCGATCGCGTCGAGCTCGAGACCGGGGAGGTGCTGACCGCGGATCTGATCGTCGATGCTCGCGGCCCACAGTGCTACCGCGGCGGCGATCGCGGTGCCGGCTATCAGAAGTTCGTGGGCGTGGAGCTCGCGCTCGCGGCCCCGCACGGCCTGGCGCGCCCGATCGTCATGGACGCGACGGTGCCGCAGGTCGGCGGCTTCCGGTTCTTCTACGTGCTGCCGCTCGCGGCCGACCGCGTGCTGGTCGAGGACACCCGGTTCAGCCGCGAACCCGCGCTCGACGGGGCGCGGCTCGAGCGCGACTGCCTGCAGTTCGCCGCCGCGGCCGGGCTCGCGGTCGCGCGCGTGGTCCGGACCGAGCGCGGCGTGCTGGCGATGCCGTGGGCCGGCCGGGCCGAGGCACCGTCGAGACCGCTCCGCGCCGGCTATCAAGGCGGCTGGTTCCATCCCGCGACCGGGTACTCGTTCCCGATCGCCGCGCGGCTCGCGAGCTTCATCGCCGCGCGCCGGCCGTCGCAGGTGATCGGCGGCGAGCTCCGTGCGCTGTGGCGCGTGCAGCAGCGGCAGATCCGGTTCTGCCACCTGCTCAACCGGCTGGTGTTCCAGTGGTTCGCCGAGGGCGACGCGTGGCACGCGTTCGACCGGTTCTACCGGCTACCCGCGCCGCTGATCCGGCGGTTCTACGCGCTCGAGACCAGCGCCGCCGATCGCGCGCGCATCCTGCTCGGGCGCCCGCCGCGCGGGTTCTCGCTGCGCGCCGGCCTCCGGGCGAGGCTCGCGCGATGACGCCGTCGCCGCGGCTCGCCGCGCGGGCCGCGCCGCCCGATCTGGTCACGGTGCTCGACGAGCTGCTGGCGCCCATGGTCGCCGCGGCGTGCCCGGAGCCGGGGGTCGATCCGGAGATCTGGAACCGCGTCCTGGTCGGGTTCGCGCGCGACCTCCTGGCCCGGCCCGGCAAGCAACTCCGGGGCCGCGTGGTCGAGCTCGCGTTCGAGCTCGCGGGCGGTGGGGTGGGGCCGCCGCCGGTGGTCGCGCAGCTCGTCGAGCTGGTCCACGCTGGTTCGCTGATCGTCGATGACATCCAGGACGATGCGCGGTGGCGCCGCGGCGGTCCGGCGCTGCACCGCGTGTGCGGGACGGCGCTCGCGATCAACACGGGCAACTGGCTGTACTTCGCCGCCTACCACCTGATCGGCCGCGCCGGGCTGCCGGATGCGGCGGCGCTCGAGATCCATCAGCGGCTGACCCGGACGATGTTTCACAGCCACCAGGGCCAGGCGCTCGATCTCGCGATCGACGTCACGGAGCTCCGGCAGCGCGAGGTCGCGGTGCTCGCCGACGCGGCGGCCGCGCTCAAGACCAGCGAGCTGATGAGGTTCGCCGCCGAGCTCGGCGGGCTGGCGGCCCGGGCACCCGCGCCGGTGATCGGGTCGCTGGCCCGCTTCGGGGCCGCGCTCGGCATCGGGCTGCAGCAGCTCGACGACCTCGCTGGCCTGCGCGACCCTCGCCGCCGCGACAAGGCCCGCGAGGATCTGGCGGGACGGCGCCTGACCTGGCCGTGGGCCTACCTCGCGCGCGCGCTCGACGAGGTCCGGTTCGCCAAGCTGCAGCGCAGGCTGCGCGATGCCGGCGACGGCGAGCTCGACGCGCTCGCGACCGAGCTCGCCGAGCTGCTCGGCGACGAGGCGCGCCGCCGCGCCTGCGCCCGGCTCGACAGCGCGCGCGCGGAGCTGGCGGCGGCGTTCCCCGGGCACGCCGCGCTCGCCCGGGTCGACGCCGAGCTCGCCCGGCTGGAGCGCGATGCCGGCTAGCCGGAGCGCCGCTGGCGCGCCACGCGCCGCGATCATCGGGTCCGGCTTCGGCGGCCTGGCGATCGCGATCCGGCTCGCCGCTGCCGGGTTCCGGACCACCGTGTTCGAGGCCCGCGATCAGCCGGGCGGGCGCGCGTATGTCTACCGCGACGGCGGCTTCGTGTTCGACGGCGGGCCCACGGTGATCACCGCGCCGCTGTGCCTCGAGGAGCTGTTCGCGGTCGCCGGCCGCCGGCTCGCGGACCACGTCGAGCTCATCCCGGTCGCGCCGTTCTATCGCCTGGTGTGGCCCGACGGCGATCGCTTCGACTACAGCGGCGACGCCGATCACATGATCGCGCAGATCCGCCGGCGCAACCCGGCCGACGCCGAGGGCTACCGGCGGTTCATCGAGTACAGCCGCGCGGTGTTCGACACCGGCTACACCGAGCTCGCGTCGACCCCGTTCCTGCGGTTTCGCGACATGGTGCGGGTCGCGCCCGAGCTGATCCGGCTGCGCGCCGACCGCTCGGTCTACGGCGCGGTCGCGCGGTTCGTCCGGGACGAGCACCTCCGGCAGGCGCTGAGCTTTCACTCGCTGCTGGTCGGCGGCAACCCGTTCGAGACCAGCGCGATCTACACGTTGATCCATCACCTCGAGCGCAAGTGGGGCGTGTTCTTCCCGCGCGGCGGGACCGGCGCGCTGGTCGCCGCGCTGGTCCGGCTGCTCGAGGAGCTCGGCGGCGAGCTGCGGCTGGCCACGCCGGTCGACCGCGTCGCCGTGATCGGCACGCGGCGGGGGATCCGCCACCTCGTCACCGCCGATCGGACCACCGGAACGACGACCGAGGCGTTCGACCTCGTGGTGTCCAACGCCGATCTCCACCACACCTACGCGGCGCTGTACCGCGGCGTCGCCGGCGCGGATCGCATGCGGCGCCGGATCGAGCGCCTCGACTGGTCGATGAGCCTGTTCGTCCTCTACTTCGGCACCGACCGGCCCTACACCGGCTCGGTCGTGCACCACACCGTGCTGTTCGGGCCGCGCTACCGCGGGCTTCTCGACGACATCTTTCACGGCCGCGCGCTGCCGCGCGACTTCAGCCTGTATCTCCACGCCCCGACCGTCACCGATCCGTCGCTGGCGCCGCCGGGCTGCGGCGCGTTCTACGTCCTGGCACCGGTGCCGCACCTCGGCAACGCCCCGCTCGACTGGGCCGCGCTCGCCGCCGGCTACGCCGATCGGATCCTCGAGGCGCTCGAGGCCGTCCTGCCCGATCTGCGCCGCCACGTGGTGGTCCGGCGCACGCTGACGCCGCAGGACTTCGCGACCGAGCTGCGCTCGCACCTCGGCTCGGCGTTCTCGTGCGCGCCGCGGCTCGGTCAGAGCGCGTGGTTCCGGCCGCACAACCGGGATCCGCGGATCCCGCGGCTGTACCTCGTGGGTGCCGGGACCCACCCGGGCGCGGGAGTGCCCGGCGTCATCAACTCCGCGGCGGCGACCGCGCGGATCATCGGCCGCGACTTCGGCGTGGAGGCGCTGCGATGACCGGGGCCGCGCTGTCGCACGCGGGCGTCGCGACCGGCCGCGCCGTGATCGCGCACCACTCCCGGAGCTTCGCGCTGGCGTCGCGGCTCCTGCCCCGCGCGATCCGCGACCGCGCCGTGATCGTCTATGCGTGGTGCCGGCGCGCCGACGACGCCGTCGACGCACCCGGAGTCGATGCGGGCGCCGCGATCGCACGGCTCGGGCGCGAGGTGTCGCAGATCTACGCGGGCGAGCGCTCGGGCGATCCGGTGCTCGACGGCTTCGCCGCGATCGTGCGCGAGGCCGGCATCCCGCGGTGCTACCCGGCCGAGCTCGTCGCCGGCATGGCGATGGATGCCACCGGCCAGCGCTACGCCACCGAGCGCGAGCTCCGGCGCTACTGCTTCCGCGTGGCCGGCGTCGTCGGGCTGATGATGTCGCACCTCATGTGCCTCGCCGACCCCGGCGCGCTCGCCGCGGCGGCGCGGCTGGGCATCGCGATGCAGCTGACCAACATCTGCCGCGACGTCCGCGAGGACTGGGAGCGCGGGCGGCTCTACATCCCGAGCGCGCTGCTCGAAAGCGCGGGCGGCCGCTGGCTGGTCTCGCACGCCGGCGGTCCGCTCCCCGCGGAGGCGCGGCGGGCGCTGGCGTGGGCGATCGCGCGGCTGCTCGAGCGCGCGGGCGACGACTATCGCGCCGCGGATCGCGGGATGCCGTCGCTGCCGCCGAGCTGCCGGCCGGCGGTCGGCGCGGCCCGCCGGATCTACGCCGCGATCGGCGACGAGATCGCGCGCGCCGGTTGCGACGTGCTCGCGCCGCGCGCGGTGGTGCCGGGGCGGCGCAAGCTGGCGCTCGCGGTGCTGGCCGCCGGCGAGGCCGCGTGGTCCGCCGTGCGGACAGGGCGCGGGCCGCGGCGCGATCCGCGCGAGCTCCCGGAGCTCCGCTTCGAGGACCTCGCATGACGCGCGCCGCCGGCTCGTCGCGGGCCGTGCTCGCGACCCGGCCCGCCGGCCGGCCGCGGCTCGATCCGGGCGAGCTCAGCGTCGGCGTGGTCGGCGGTGGCGTCGCCGGGGTCGCGGCGGCGTGCGTGCTCGCCGAGCGCGGCGCGCGCGCGATCGTCTACGAGCGGGAGCGCTGGCTCGGCGGCCGCGCGGGCGCGTGGACCGACGAGCTGGGCGGCGTCGGCTGGTTCGAGATGGAGCGCGGCTTCCACGCGTTCTTCCGCCAGTACTACAACCTGCGCGCGCTGATCCGGCGCGTCGATCCGGCGCTCGCGCTGCTCGCGCCGCTCGACGACTACCCGATCCTCGGCCCGGCGGGGACCGCGTCGTTCGCCGGGCTGTCGCGGCGGTGGCCGGTCACCCTCGTCCAGCTGGTCGCCCGCACCGAGTCGCTAGGGCTGCGCGCGCTCGCGGGCGTCGACCTGCGCGCGGCGCTCGCCATGCTGCGGTTCGACCTCGAGACGACCTACGCCGAGTACGACCAGATCACCGCCCGGCAGTACCTCGACGGGCTCGGGTTCCCCGCGCCGGCCCGCCGGATGCTGTTCGACGTGTTCGCGCACTCGTTCTTCAACCCCGAGGCGACGATGAGCGCGGCCGAGCTGCTCATGATGTTCCACTTCTACCTGCTGGGAAACCCCGAGGGCCTGGTGTTCGACGTCGCGCGTCGGCCGTTCTCCGTCGGGCTGTGGCGGCCGCTCGCCGCGTACCTCACCGCGCGCGGCGCCGAGCTCGCCCCGGGCGAGGAGGTCATCGAGGTCGCGCGCACGCCCGGCGGGTTCTCGATCGCGACCGCGGCCGGCCGGCGCGATCGCGTCGATGCCTGCGTGCTCGCGCTGGCGGTGCCGGCGCTCCAGAAGCTCGCAGCGGCGTCGCCGGATCTCGATGGCCGCCGGTTCCGGGCCGGTGTCGGCTCGCTCGACGTCACGCTGCCGTTCGCGGTCTGGCGGCTGTGGCTCGACGCGCCGACCGCTGGCGATCGCGCGCCGTTCGCCGGGACCACCGGCGCCGGCCTGCTCGGCAACATCTCGCTCTACCACCGCTTCGAGGACGAGAGCCGCGAGTGGGCCGCGCGCACCGGCGGCGCCGTGGTCGAGCTCCACGCCTACGCGGTCCCGTGCGACGCCGCCGAGGACGACATCCGCCGTGACCTGCGCGCCGGCCTCGGCCGCTGCTACCCCGAGACCCGCGGCGCGCGCGTCGTCGCCGAGCGCTATCTCCAGCGCCGCGACTGCCCGGCGTTCGCGGCCGGATCGTGGGCGAGCCGGCCCGGCGTCGCGACCGACATCGACGGGCTCGCGCTGGCCGGTGACTTCGTCAAGCTGGCGATGCCGAGCGCGCTGATGGAGCGCGCCGCGACCTCGGGGATGCTCGCCGCGAACCTGCTCCTGGCGCGCCGCGGGGTCGCCGGCGAGCCGGTCTGGTCGGTCCCGCCGCGCGGCGTGCTCGCGCGCCCGATCCTGCGGCGCCGGGGCGGGTGCGCCGCCGGGTGCGTCGATCGATGGCGACCATGGCCCGGCTGATCGTGATCGGCCGTGCGTTGCCGTTCCACCCCGGGCGACCGCGATCGGGGCCCGCATGGCTCGAGGCGCGGCCGGAGTGGATCGCGGGCGCCGTCGCGGCCGCCCAGGCCCGGTCGAGCGGGGGTTGGTTCGCGCTCGACGCCAGCCGCCGCATCACCGAGCGCCCGCGCGGCTTCATGGTCGCCGGACAGCCGCTCGTCGTGTATCGCGATGGCAGCCGGGTGATCGCGGGGCCCGACGTCTGCCCCCACATGGGAGCGCGGCTATCCGAGGGCCGGACCGAGCACGGCATCCTGGTGTGCCCATGGCATGGTCTCCGGCTCGGCGACCAGCGACGCGGCAGCTGGCAGCCGGTCCCGACCCACGACGACGGCGTGCTGGTCTGGGTCCGGCTCCGCGAGCCCGGCGAGCCGCCCACCGGCCGGCCGATCCTGCCCGCGCGTCCCCACCACTTCGTCGACGGCGTGGTCCGCGTCGAGGCGCGCTGCGATCCGCGCGACGTGCTCGCCAACCGCTTCGATCCCTGGCACGGCACCGAGCTCCATCCCTATGCCTTCGGCCGGCTCCAGGTGCTCGACATCGGCAACGATCACGTCGTGGTCCGCGTCGCGAAGCGGATCGCCGGGCCGGTCGCGGTCGAGGTCGATGCCCGGTTCGACAGCCCCGAGCGCCGGACCATCGTGATGACGATCATCGCCGGCCCGGGGCAGGGGTCGGTGGTCGAGACCCACGTCGCTCCGATCGCACCCGGCCGCACCGCGATCGTCGAGGCCTCGCTCGCGTCGTCGTTGCGCTTCGGCCGCGTGTTCGCGCGGCTGCTGTCGCGCGTGATCCGGCCGCTCCTCGAGCGCAGCGCCCGCCGGCTGTGGATCGACGATCGCGCGTACGCCGAGCGGCTGTATCAGCTCCACGCGCAGTCCTGACACATCGTGGCCGGGTCGCCGGCCGTGCTGGCTACCGATGTCGTCCAGCAGGATCGCCATGAGTCAAGCGGCCCTGCGGTAGTCGACGTGAAGCCTCTCGCGGTGGAGGTTCCTCCGCTGCCGCTGCCGCGTGCCGGGCAGTACATCTTCCGGTTGACCGTGAACGGCAATGTCCTCGGCGAAGCTGCCTTGTTCGCTCAAGGCCCAGGAACCACGCGTTGAGGAACATGCTGTCCTCCGGTCGCCGCTCTCCATGGTTCGTCGCAGTGGCGGCGGTCGCCATCAGCGTGGTGGCCGACTGCAACCATGCTGCGCCGGTCGATCAAAACTCCGCCTCCCGCCCCAGCGGCACGAGGGAGCATGACATGGTGACAGAACTGCTCGATCAAGTTGCGACGATGAGCGTCGACGACTACGACCCGGCGCGTGTCGTTCGCGCGGTCAATGCATTGCAGCCGCTCGGCAAGGAGTACGCTCTCGACCAGATTGCTTTCTGGCTGCGCGGCCACGGCAGCGCCCAGGCTCCGGGCTTGTTCTGGGTGCTTCGGGTGCTGTTCGATCTGCCGGCCGGAAAGCCGTTTCCGCCCGTGCGCATCGGCCAGCCGAACATCCCCCCTCCCACCGATCCAGCAGCGGTGCCGCGGTTCCCGATCATGGTCGTCCACGACACGCCGTTCCTCGTGGTCAGCGGCTACGATCTCGGCGGCCTTCCCGAGCCGGTCGACGCCCACGTTGCCTATTTCCGCGCCCATGGCGTCGTTCGCGACCGGCTCATCACCCTGCCTGGTTCGCTCGCCGGGCTCGAGCAGGAGATCGCGCGACAGTGGAGTGCGGCCTGTGGCGAGGCACACCTCGATGAGGTCCTCCGCGCCGTGCGGCCGCAGATCCGTCGGCTGGGCGGATAGGCTCCGCGCGGCGCACCCGCGGAGCCTATCTCGAACGGCTTGGACGCGCGACCCCCACGTCCAGCGCTTCATCCACGCCGGCAGCGTCGACGTCCACTGATTTCTGCCGGGGTGGCTGTCCGCGGCTCGTGAACACGGCAACGGTTGCTGGACAGCCGTGCTCGCCACCGCAGCGAGGTCCGGCTCGCGATCGCGGAGGTTCGTGATCCTCGGCGCCCAGGAGTAGACTGTTGTGCGTGATCGACACTGGTGGTGCGGCGCCCGAGGCGGCGGAAGAAGTCGACTCGAACGATTCCGACCTGTCCGCCGCGCCAGCGACGACCGACACGCTGGCCGGCGTGCTCCGCGCGGCGGGTCACGCGCCGACGCCGCTGCCGCAGCTCGCGATCGGTGACGAGCTGCGCGGCCGATTCCGCATCGACCGGCTGATCGGCGCCGGTGGGATGGGCGCGGTGTACCTGGCGACCGATCGCGCGCTCGAGCGACAGGTCGCGATCAAGCTCCACCACTCGGTTGGCGGCACCGCGCGGCTGCAGCGGGAGGCGGTCGCGATGGCGCGGCTCGCGCACCCGAACGTGATCGCGGTGTTCGAGATCGGCGAGCTCGGCGACCAGGCGTTCGTGGCGATGGAATACGTCGCCGGCACGACCCTGCGCGGCTGGCTCGACAGGGCACGGAGATCGCCACGCGAGCGGATCGCGAAGCCGGGGGCGGGCTGACGTCGTCGACGATGGAACGAACGCTTACTGTCGCCATCCTGGATCCTCCTCAACCTCCGGCGCCTCCCTTAGACGACCCGCTTACTCCGTAGCCAGCGTCTCTCGCCGTTCGCGATGGTATTCGGATAGCTTGGCGTTGGCCGCGGCGATCGTCTGGGCCTCCTCGGCAATTCTCGGCAGGTCCTTTCCGGGAACTGCCACGTACAACTCGTCCTCTCCCACGTCGGTGTAGACACGGTTCCCGATACACCCCGTGCTGGAGACGACACC
>JBGQCL010000209.1:0-19326 GCA_041495365.1 Kofleriaceae bacterium
CGCGCGAGCTCGGCAACCGCATGAAGCTCGGGCTCGACACCACGTTCGCCGCGGTCAACGACGCCGGCGGGGTCGCCGGGCGCCGCGTGCGGCTGGTCGCGCTCGACGACGGCTACGAGGGGCCGCGCGCGCTGGCCAACGTCAAGCAGCTGATCGACGAGCGCAAGGTGTTCGCGATCATCGGCGACGTCGGCACGCCGACCATCCAGCAGGCGCTGCCCTACGTGCTGGCGAGCCGGACGATCCTGTTCGGCGCGTTCACCGGCGCGGGCCTGCTGCGCCGCGATCCGCCCGATCGCTACGTGTTCAACTACCGGGCGAGCTACGAGGAGGAGACCGCCCGGATGATCGACTACCTGGTCGACGTCAAGAAGGTCCCCGACGGGGGCATCGCGGTGTTCGCCCAGAACGACAGCTACGGTGACGCCGGGTTCGCCGGCGCGGCCAAGCGGCTGCGCCAGAAGGGCCACGACGATCGGCTGCTGCGGATCGGCTACGACCGCAACACGCTCGACGTCGACGCGGCGGTCGCCGGGCTGGTCGAGTACAACGACCAGGCGGCGCGGACCGCCGGCGAGCTCCACCCGCGCGGCCCGGTCAAGGCGATCATCCTGGTCGCGACCTACAAGGCCGCGGCGCGGTTCATCCAGCGGATCCGCGACCGCAAGATCGACGCGCTGCTGCTCAACGTGTCGTTCGTCGGCAGCAACGCGCTGGCCGAGGAGCTCAGGGAGCTCGGCCCGGGCTACGCGCAGGGCGTGATCATGACCCAGGTCGTGCCGTACTACGAGTCCGACGCGACCGGCGTGCTGCGTTACCGGGACGCGCTCGCCAGGTACCACCCCGATCAGTCGCCCGACTTCGTGTCGCTCGAGGGCTTCCTCGTCGGGCAGCTGTTCGCCGAGGCGCTGCGCCGCGCCGGCCGCGACGTCGACACCGAGCGGCTGGTCGACAGCCTCGAGCAGCTCCGCGCCGTCGACCTCGGGATCGGCGGCGAGCTCGGGTTCTCGCCGTCGCAGCACCAGGCGTCGCACCGGGTCTGGGGGACCGAGCTCGACGAGCGCGGCGCGTTCCGCTCGATCGACATGGAGTGACGCGGCCGGTTCAGCCGGCGCGCAGGTCGATCGTGAACGGCCGGCGCTCGCGCCAGCGCGGCGAGGCGGTGACGTCGCCCTGGCGCGTGGTCACGGTGATCCGCTCCTGGCGGCGGGCGATCGCCTCGACCTCGTCGCGCGGCAGGCCGGTGTAGGCGCCGCCGCCCGGCCGCCACGACCACAGCTCGATGCGCTGCGCCCGGCCGGCCCACGCCCGCTCGACGATCAGCTCGTCGTGCACCGCGAGCGACGCGGCGAGGTCGTCGTCGAGCCCCTCGCCGCGGACACCGTGGTCGGTGCCCTCGGTCGGTGCGCCCGGCGTCACGGCGCGCTCCAGTCCTCCGGATCGGGCATCGCGTGGCCGGCGTCGATCGTCCGCAGGTCGAACGTGTAGGGCTGATCCGGATGCGGAGCGGCTGGCCGGAGCTCGAGCGGGCACGGCGACGGTCCCTCGCGCGTGAACCGGCGGATCCGGCGCGCCTCGGCCTCGACCCGGGTCAGCGGCGGCGCGTCGAACGCGCAGCCCTCGGGGTGCCAGACGTGGTACGCGGCGCCGGCGACCCCGCGCCGGCCCCAGGTGTCGACCACGTCGATCCGGAGCGGGTGGTGGATCCCGAGGTGGGGGTGCAGCGCGTGGGCCGGGCACCACGCGCGGAACCGGACGCCGCCGACCCGGACGTCGCGGCCGCGCGCCGGCCGCAGCGGCACGATCACCTGGTTGACCGCGACCGCGTAGCGCTCGGGGTCGAGCCCGATCGCGCGCAGCTCGATGCGCTCGACCGACGAGTCGACGTGGCGCGCGGTGCCGTGCCGGGTCGCCTCCTCGCCGAGCACGTGCCACGGCTCGATCGCGGTCCGGACCTCGACGCGCGCCGGCCCGACCTCGATCGCGCCGGCGAGCGGGCAGCGCAGCTCCACGAACGGCCGGTAGCCGTCGGCGGGCAGCGCGACGCCGTGCGCCGCGAGGTGGACGAGCACGTCCTCGAAGTCGTGCCACAGGTAGTAGGGCAAGAGGAAGCGGTCGTGGAGCTCCTGGCCCCAGCGGACCAGCGGATGGCGGTACGGTGCGCCGGCGAACGTGGCGACCAGCGCGCGGACCAGGATCGCCTGGGCCGCCAGCATGCGCGGGTGGGGCGGCATCTCGAACGCGCGCAGCTCGACCAGGCCCTGGCGGCCGTACGGGGTCTGCGGATCGAACAGCTTGTCGATCGAGATCTCGGCGCGATGGGTCGAGCCCGCGATGTCGACCAGCAGGTGGCGCAGCAGCGCGTCGACCTGCCACGCCGGCGGTGCGTCGTACAGCCGGGGCAGCGCGATCTCGAGCTCGTACAGCGCGTCGTGGCGGGCCTCGTCGACCCGCGGCGCCTGCGAGGTCGGCCCGACGAACAGGCCGGTGAACAGGTACGACAGCGACGGGTGGTGCTGGGTGAACGTCACCAGGCTCGCCAGCAGGTCCGGCCGGACCAGCCACGGCGAGCGGTCCGCCGTCGGCCCGCCGATCGTGATGTGGTTGCCGCCGCCCGAGCCCGCGGCGCGCCCGTCGAGCAGGTAGCGCTCCGCGGTCAACCCGGCGGCGAGCCCGGCGTCGAACATCGCGTGGTAGAGCGCGGTCGCCTCGCGGCAGGTCGCGACCGGCGGCAGGTTGACCTCCAGCACGCCGGGGTCCGGGGTCACGGCGAACCGCAGCCGATCGGGCGACGGCGGCGGTGCGTAGCCCTCGAGCTCGACCGCGAGCCCGGTCGCCTCGCGCGCGCGGTCGATCGCGGCGATCAGCGCGCAGAAGTCGTCGAACCGCGCGACCGGCGGCACGAACACCCAGAGCTCGCCGTCGCGCGGCTCGATCGCCAGCGCGGTCCGGATCCCGGCCGGCGGGTCCGCGGCGGGAACCGGCGCGCGACGCGGCGCGGATCCCGTCGCGGCCGGCGCGGCCGGGGCGTCGCGCCGCGGCGGGTCCCCGGCCGCGTCCGTGGCCTGGCTGGCGGGCGGCTCGCGCCGCGGGTCGGGCAGGTCCGGGACCTCGGCCCACACCGGCGGCTCCGCGCCCGTGATGCTGCCGAGCGGCAGACGCAGGCCGATCGGGCTGTCGCCCCAGAGCAGGAACAGGTGCTCGCGGCGCAGCTTCCAGCGCTCCGTGCGCCAGCCGGTGTCGCGCGCGTCGCGCGCCTCGTCCCGCGCCAGCGGCAGCACCCAGCCGACCGCCCCGCCGGCGCCGCGGTCGAGGATCCGGGCGAGCCGGCGCCGCTCCTCCGGATCGTCGAGCCCGGCGGTCCGCGGGTCGACGTCGACCGGCAGGCCGGCCTCGGCGCGCAGCACCTCCCACGGGTCCTCGAACGCCGGATGCAGCTCGCACGCCACGCCGAGCGCGGCGGCCAGCGCCTCGCCGAACCGGCGGGCCGCGTCGGCGTTCGCCACGGCGCTCCGGGTCGGGCGCTCGGGCCACAGCGGCGGGCCGCCCCGGCGCGCGATCACGTCGAGCGCCCAGCGCGGCAGGCTCTCGCCCGGATAGTGCTTGCCGTTGCGGTGCAGGATCAGGCCGCCGGGCGCCAGCCGATCGCGCAGCTCGCGCGCCAGCCGCCGGCCGCGCTGCCACTTGTCCGGACCGAGCGCGGCGCCCTGCCACTCGGGCCGGGCCTGGCCGGTGCGCGCGGTGAACGTCGGCTCGCCGCCGATCCAGACCTCGAGCTCCGCGGCCGTCAGCGCCGCGTCGGCGCGATCCCCGCCGGCCTCCAGCGCCGCCCACACCTCGTCGGGGTAGGGCGCGGTCGGCCGCGCCTCGTGGCCGAGCCGCGCGATCCGGGTGGCGAACACGACCTCGCTCGCGGCGACGTCGCTGGTGCCCTCGAGCGGCGCGGCGTGGGCCGGCGACGCGGTCGCGGCGAGCGGGATGTGGCCCTCGCCGCACAAGAGGCCGCTGGTGCCGTCGAAGCCGATCCATCCCGCGCCGGGCAGGTAGGCCTCGGCCCACGCGTGGAGGTCGACCACGTCGCGGCCGACGCCGCGCGGCTCGTCGGGGATCATCCCCTCGTCGGTGAGCTGCACCAGGTAGCCCGACACGAACCGGGCGGCGACCCCGCGCGCCCGCATCACGGCGACCAGCAGCACGGCGGAGTCGCGGCAGCTGCCGCGGCCGTGGCCGAGCGTCTCCTCCGGCGTCCACACCCCGGGCTCGTCGCGGATCACGTAGGCGACCCGCTCGTGGACCTTCGTGTTGAGCCCGACCAGGACGCCCAGCGTGTCGCCGGACGCCGGCAGCTCGGCGAGCAGCTCGGTGGCGCGCCGGCCGAGCCGGTACGCCGGGTCCCCGGTGTCGAGGTACGGCGCGAGCTCGGCGTCGACCCCGTCGGGGTAGCCGAACGGCAGGTGCTTGACCCGCTCGTCGATCAGGAAGTCGAACGGGTTGATCGGCCGGATGTCGACCGCGAGCTCGACCAGCACGTCGAGCGCCGGCGCGGTGTGCCCGGCCTTGAACGTCACCCGCGCGACGTGGTTGCCGTGCGGGTCGCGCTGCCAGTGCAGCCGGTGCTCGGGCTGAACCTCCAGCCGGTAGCGCTCGATCGCGGCGCGCGCGTGATCGGCCGGCCGCAGCCGGATCACCTGCGGCCCGAGCAAGGCCGGACGTGGATAGACGTAGCGACTGCGGTGCTGGATCACGACGCGCACGGCCCGCTTCTTACCAGGCGGCGCCGCGAAGCGCGATGGTCGCTACTTCTTGAAGACGCGGAACTCGACGCGCGGGTTCTTGCCCCGACCCTTGGTATCGCCGAACGCCTTGACGGTCACCCGCTTGCCGGGGATCCCCTTGCTGACCAGGTAGGACTTCACCGCGGCGGCGCGCTGCTGCGACAGCTTCATGTTGTGGCGCTTGCCCGCTTCGGTGTAGTCCTCGACCAGGACCCGCTTGAACTCGGGGTGGTCGGATAGCTCGCGGGCGACGTCGTCGAGCAGCTGCTTCGAGCGGTCGGTCAGCGCGGCCGAGTCGGCCTCGAACTCGACGGTCTCGGACAGGTCGATCCGGCCCGCGGCGACCTTGGCGGTCGGCGATGGCTCGGGCGGCGGCGGTGCCGGCTCGGGCGGTGGCGGCGGAGTCGCCGTGCCCGGTCCCGGCCCCGTGCCTGGCCCCGGTCCCGTGCCTGGCCCCGGCCCCGGCTCGGACTCGGGCCCGGGCGGCTTGACGGCGACCGTCGACGCGCCCGACGCGCCGCCGCAGCGGAACGCCGGGGCAGCCCAGCTGAAGGACGATGCGCACGCCGACTTCATCTCGGCGGTGGCGCAGCCGGTGAGCGCGCCGGCGACGGCGCCGCCCAGCAGCGCGAAAGCGATCAGCGCCTTAGAACGCATAGCTCCCTCCCAGGGTCAGCGACCGCGCATCGATACCGCCCGAGCTGGCCGCGATCAGCCTCGGCAGGCTGAACGCCGCGGTGACGTTGAGCTGGTCATTGACCTTGTAGAACGCACCGACCGACAGCGGGATCGCGTAGGTGTCCCCGAGGTTCTCCAGCGGCAGCACGAAGCCGGTCTGGGCGGCGAGGGTGATCGTCGGGTTGAGCGTGTACAGCACGGTCCCCGGCAGGTTGAGGACATCGGAGTTGCCGGTGGTGACCGAGACCCCGCCCACGGTCGTGGTCGACGAGCGGTCGGTCACGGCGATGAGCAGGTTCGGCGCTGCCTCGACCGCGAGTTGCCCCGAGTGCCAGCGGCCGACCGCCCCGACCTTGAGCTCGAGCAGCTTCAGATCCGTGACGTGCCCGGAGTACAGCCCGCCGTCGACCGCGAGCGCGAGCCCGCTCATCTTGAGCTTGTAGCGACCCTCGACCCCGGCATTGCTGTAGAGGTCGCCGCAGCCGTTGCTGGTGCCGGTCAGGCACAGCGACTCGCCGACGCCGCCGATGAACCCGGTCGTGCCGACGGCGCTGTGCACCACCCCCGCGGTGATGTCGTCGGTGACGCCGTACCAGATGTCGGGGCTGACCGAGATCGGTTTGAACGCCCTGCCGCTGGACAGGCCGATGCCGAGGTACGCGTTGACGACCAACCGGCCTTTCTGCAGCGTCAGCTGTTCGCCACCCTCGCCACCGGCGGCGGCCGCCGCGGCGTCGAGTGGCTTGGTTTCGGAGTCGGGGTCGGGCTGGGCGTGTGCGCGCGCGGCGAACAGCATGCCGAGCACGACCCCCGCGATCGTGGTGTTCTTGGCGAGCATTACAGTGCGATGGAATATCGCACATGTTGATCCGTGCCATCTTTTTGGCGGTCACGTTCTCGCTTTGCGTGACCTCACGCACCGCCTGCCGGCCACTCCGGACGGACTGTTCCGTGGAACGTTACAGGTGCTTGTTGCGCTCCAGCCAGTTATTCAGCGCGCGCGCGATGACATCGGGCGGGTGAGCGAGGTCCCCGGTGATCAGGGAATAGATCCCGGCCAGGGCGGTCTCCAGCGCGGTTCGCCGCAGCGCCTCGTGCCGCCCGCAGTCCGCGAGCGCATCCTCGAGCTCGGCCTTGCGCTCCAGCACGCGCGCGGCGAGCGGCTGGCCGCGCGTCGCGTCGGTCGTGTTCTCGATCTTCCACTGCAGGACGGCGCTCACGGCATCCTCTCCGATCACGCCTGCGACGGCGGTTGCGTCTTCCACTCGCGCATCGCCTGGGCCCCCGGCCGGTCGACATGGACCTTGTCGTCGACGGAGCTGACCCAGCTCAGCGGGATGTAGTGGTGCTGGCCACTGGCATCCCGGGCCAGCTTGATGAAGTCTCGGCCCTCGAGGTGGTCCACCACCGCAAACTGGCCGTTGTTGGAGCACACGACGGGCATGTGGGGCTTGATCAGGCCCTCGGCTGTCTCGGAATCCAGCATGATCCGCAATGCAGCATTGCTCGTGCCAAGCCCAACCGGCCGGAATTGTGGAGGACCTGGCCGTTCTGCGTGCGCCGTCGCGCGGACCGCGCGCTATTTGCGAGCGGGCGCTCCGAGCGCCAGCCGTTGATGATCTGCGAGCATGCAGCGGTTCTGCACCACGGTGATCCCTGCAGCCTCCAGGATCCTCGCGGCCTCGTCGTTGCTGATCCCCAGCTGGAACCACACCACCCTGGGACGCGGCTTCATGGCCAGGATGTCCTCGACGTGCTCCGGGATCGCGGTGGACCGCCGGAACACATCGACCAGATCCACGGGCTCGCCGATCTCGGCGAGCGTGGCGCGCACCGGTTCGCCGAACAGCCGCTCGCCGCGAAACCGCGGGTTGACCCCGATGATCCGGTAGCCCTCGTCGTGTAGGTATTCCGGGACGTAGTACGCGGCCTTCTCCTGCTCGCTGTGCACACCCAGGACCGCGACCGTTGCCGACGCGGTCAAGATCTCGCGGAGCAGGGCGTCACTGGTCGTCGCCATGGCGCGACCATACCGCGGCCGGACGGCCACGGAACCCGGTTCGCTTTCCGGCGCTCGAGGCGTTAGGTTGTGCTCATGGCAGGCGAGGTCCCGGCGCCCCCCTGGAAGGCAGGTCTGGTCACCGCGGTCGCGGTCGCCGGCCTCGGCCTCGGCGGGTGCCCTCGCGCTGCGCCCACCCCCCGCGAGCGCGTGCTCGCCGGCCTGCCCGGCGACGCGGTCGCGGTCATCGCCGCCGACGGGCGGGCACTGTCACACCCGCGGATCCGCGGCGCGCTCGACGCCGTGGCGGCGCGCTGGCCGGCCAGCCTGAGCTGCGCGGTCGACGCCGCGCTCGCCAGCGATGCCGTCGCCGCCACCGTCGATCGCGCCGGCAACACCGCGCTGCTCGTCGCGCTGCCCCGCCCGCCGCGCTGTGCCGCGCTCAGCCAGCGCGCGCCCGGCCTGTGGATCGCCACGCTCGGCGCCGGGCCGTCGGCACAGGACGCCTCGGTGCTCGATGACCCGCGGTTCGCGCGCGCCCGGCCGTACCTCACCGGTGCGCCGATCGCCGCCGCGGTGACCGGCGACGTCCATGTGCTCGCCGCCGCGCAGCCCGAGCCGTTCGACGCCTGGGTGGCGATCGACGTCCAGGGCAGCGCCGAGGCCGTCGCCCAGGCGGTCGCCGCGCAGATCGCACAGCTGGCGCGCGAGCCGCGGACGGCCGCGCTCGCCGGCAAGCTGCGCGTCGAGCGGCCCGACGCGAGCCAGCTCGTGGTCCATCTGAGCGGCGCTCCCGCTCCGAGCACCGCGCCGCCGGCCGGCGATGGCGACGGCGAGCTCGCGGTCGCGGTGCGCGCCGCCCTGGCGTGGGCCGACGCCGGGCGCGACCGCGGCCCGCCCGCCGGTCCGCCGTTCAGGTGCCCGGCGCCCGGTCCCGACATCACGTGCGCCGGCGGCACCCGCTATCGCGTCGCCGCGCTCGCCGACCTCGTTCCGATCGTGGCCGCGGGCCGGCCCGCGCCGGTCGTGGTCAACGGCAGCATCACCGCGCTGCGGCTCGGTGCCGCAGTCCCCGGCCTCGGCCTCGACGCCGGTGACGAGATCGTGGCCGTGGCCGGCCGGCTCGTCACTTCTCGCACCATGATCGCCGACCGGATCGGGCGCGCCCGCGCTGCGATCACCGTCACCGTGCGGCGCGGCGGCGAGGAGGCGGTGCTGCAGTTCGCCGAGCGGTGACGAATAGCCTTGAGCAGGAGTTCGTTGCATGATGCAGCTCCGATGCTTCGCAACACCCTGCTCGCTGCGCTCGGCGTCCTGGCAGTCGCATGTCTTGGCAACGATCCCGCCAAGGGGAGCGCGGGCTCCGCGTCGAGCGCCTCGCAAACCACCCCGTCGGCGGTCGCACCGGTGGGCGGGAAGCAAGCCGGCGGCACCCAGGTCGCCGAGGTCAAGCCGCCCGACATCAAGCCCGACACCAAGGGCGCCGCGGCGCCGTCCGCGCCGCCGCCGCCGCCCGGCGGTCACGACTTCACGTCCGAGGCCAAGGCGCTGCTCGCGGTCGGCGCGTGCGGCGACCTGCCGCCGCCCCCCAGCTTCGATGCCAAGCTGCTCGCCGGCCACTGCGAGGTCATCAAGAAGGCTCAGGACGACTACCTGACCCAGTGGGTCCGGCCCGCGCACAGCTTCTTCGTCGAGCACGTCCCGAGCGACGTCCCCAGGAAGGCGGTCTACCCGTTCGCCGGCGGCGACCTGTCGACCGCGCTCACCGTCTACCCCGACGCCGACGAGATCACCACGATCTCGCTGGAGCCCGCCGGCGATCCGCGCGCGCTCGCCGACCTCAAGGGCGGCGAGCTCGACCGCGCGCTCAAGAAGGTCGAGTACGAGCTCAAGTTCCTCTACCGCGTCAACTTCAGCAACACGATCAACATGATCGACGCGATGCGCGAGGGCACGCTGCCGACCCAGCTGATCTTCGGGCTGTCGGCGCTCAAGATCCACGGCTTCGAGGTCGTCTCGCTGCGGTACTTCCGGCTCGAGTCCGATGGCTCGATCCACTACCTCGACGACGGCGAGGTCGCCGCCGTGCCGTCACCGGCCAAGGCCCGCGCCACCGTCCGCAACCGCGTGTTCGCCAACGCCGAGATCCAGTTCCGCAGGCCGGGCGGTCGGATCCAGGTCTACCGCCACGTCCAGTGGAACCTCGACAACGAGCACCTCAGGGCCGATCCGCGGATCCTCAAGCACCTGGAGGCCAAGGGCGCGATCGCCGGCATGACCAAGGCGGCGAGCTACCTGCTGTCCTGGGACTCGTTCTCGACCATGCGCGACTACCTGATCGGCCATGTCAGCTGGATGGTGTCCGACGCCACCGGCGTCGCCCCCAAGTGGGGCAAGCCGGCGGGCTTCGAGTACGAGACCTACGGCGACTTCACCGGCCCGCACATCCAGGCCGGCGGCTCGATCGCCAAGGACTGGCGCGTCGAGTTCGAGAGCGAGCCCAAGCGCGACCTCGCGTTCCGGTTCGGTTACTACGACAAGCACAACGCCAACCACCTCATCATCATGCGCCGGAAGAAGGCCTGAGCCGCCGGGCTACTGGACCTCGCAGAATCCGTAGTTGCAGACCCTGGCGGCGCCGGCGCAGTCCCGAAGCCATCGCACGGTGCGGTGGATCGGAGGTCTCGGCGGTTCTGTGATGCCGAATCCGGACGGCGCGCCGCCGCGGATCGCAAGGCTCGACCCTCAGAATCGGACCGGAGATCCGGCTCCAGGCAGCGGAGCTGCTGGGCGAGACGACCAGCTCACAGCCGGGGTGAAAAAATGCGATCGATCGATCGATCGCGCGTGCGCGCGTGTAGGGCGCATTGCGACAGCTGGAATCCTGGAATTGTCGAGGGATCTCACCCGTCTCTTGCGTTACGGTCGTCGGATGGTGGTCGGAATGTGTCCGCGATGTGGAGGCGCGGTCGCATTGCACGCGGGGCGCCCGTTCGTCAACGTGGCGGGCGCCGTCGAGCTATGGCATCGCGACTGCTTCGAAGACCGCGACGCGCTGATCACGCGGTCCGACCCGCTCGACTTCCTGCCGACCCCACCGACCCCCCGGCTGGTGCGCGTGCTCGGCGGGGCGGTGGCGGGCTCGCTGCTGGTCGCGATCGTGATCGGGCAGTGGACCTGGGGGGAGATGGCACCGCCGCCGCCCGCATCGCTCGCCAACCTCGATCCTGCGCCCAGCGCGGAGCCGGTCGTGCTCCGGGTCGAGGCCTCCGCGCACGAGCGGGTTCCGCCCCGGATCGTCACGGTCGAGACCGAGATCGAGGTGCGCTACGAGGTGCCGGTGCGCGGCGGGGCGCGGCTCGACGAGGCGTTCCCATCGCTGCGCGCCTGGACCCATCCGGTGACCGGCAGCGCCGAGCTGATGCCCGAGCAGGCGAGCCGCCATTTCGGTGCGAGCCGCGAGGGCATCGAGCGCCCGGAGTGCGGCGAGGGCCACTGCGGCGTCGATCTCGACGGCCCGCGCGGCCGGCCGATCGTCGCGGTCGCCGCCGGCACGGTGGTCCGCATCGAGCTCAGCGAGCTCGGGCTCGACGGCCGCAGCGGCCGCTACGTCCGGATCGAGCACGACGACGGCACGTTCACGTCGTACATGCACATGGACGACGTCGCCGACCTCCGCGTCGGCGACCGGGTCGCGGCCGGCCAGTACGTCGGCACGCTGGGGGCCACCGCGGTGTTCTCGTCGGCGCCGCACCTCCACTTCAGCCTCGAGGTCCCGGCCCACCCGGGCCTGCACGGCGACGTCACCGACACCCACTACGTCGATCCCGCGCCGTTCCTGGTGCGCTCGACGATCGCGGAGCCGCCGCGCGCGATCGCCGCGGGCCCGGAGCGGCATCACCCGATCCAGCCCGCGTTCTGAAGAGGGCCATCGCGCTGATCTGTCCTGCGGGTCCAGGGGTTGCATATACCCGTGTCATGCCCCAAACACAGAGTCGGCCAGAGAGTTATCAGTGCCCGATGCACCGCAAGGTTCGCCAATCGACCCCCGGCAAGTGCTCGAAGTGCAGCATGGATCTGATGCCAGAGGGTGCCCGTTTTGGTTTACTCCGGCATGTGATGAAGAGCCCGGTCCACGTCGCGATGGCGGCGGTGATGGTCGCCATCATGGTGGGCATCATGATCGCCGTGATGCGCTGACTCGGTTCGACGGAATCCGGGTGTCCTCGCGGATCGGCGCTGATCGCGCTCCCGAAGAGAAGCGCAAAGAGCTTCGCAAGGTCGTGCCCCCGACGCACAATCTGCGCAATGCAGATGCGGTCTCGAGGATCTGCTTCGAGTGCGGGCCCGCAAGGACTTCGCGCGACGCGAGGTGCTACACGGCCGTCGCGCCCGCCGTGGGCTTCCCTCCGGTCGTCGCGCTGATCCGGATCTCCGCCGCGAACGAGGATCGCGTCGCGTGGGTCCGATGCGGACGCTCGAGCCAGTTGAACAGCACCGTGGCAAGGATGGCGCCGGCGGTCTGCGCGACCACGAAGCCGGTGACATCGGCCGGACGGATGCCCGCGAAGGTGCAGGTGACGGCCCTGGCCAGCGTCACCGCGGGATTGGCGAACGACGTGGACGAGGTGAACCAGTAGGCCGCGGTGATGTAGGCGCCGACGGCGAATGGCACGGCGCTGGGGCGCCCCTTCGAGCAGCCCCAGATGACCGACAGCAGACCGAAGGTGGCGAGGCCTTCGCTGACCAGCTGCGGAGCGCCTGCGCGAACGTGCAGCGAGAACGCGAAGGTCGGCTCGCCGAACATGAAGTGGGCGGCGGCGACGCCCACGAAGGCCCCGGTGATCTGCGCGAGGACGTAGCCGGGGACCGCCGAGAACGGCAGTTGACCCCGGAACGCCGCGGCGACGGTCACGGCCGGGTTCATATGGGCGCCGGAGACATGACCGAACGTCAGGATGAGCGCCACCAGCCCGGCCCCGGTGGCAAAGGTGTTCGCGAGCAGCGCGATCGCCACGTTGCCCCCGGACAGCCGGTCACCCATGATGCCGGAGCCGACGACGGTGGCGAGCAGCAACCCGGTGGCGATGGCCTCGGTCACCACGCGTTTTGGCAAGGCGAACGTCGGCTGGCTGTCGCTGGTCGGTTGTGCGGCATTTCTCGAAGGTCGTGCACACATGTTCATCCTCCAGGGGAGCAGCCGTGCGCCGCTCCACACGCAGTCATGCCATCCAGTCAAAGCGCATAGCGCACCACGAAATAGAGATTGGAATCGCCATGGAACTGGCCGAGCTCCGTGCTGCTGGGCCCGAGGAACAGGTTCACGCCCAGGGCGCTCGAGATCGCGTCGGTCACGCTGTACCTGACCTCGGGGGTCACGTAGAAGTCGTGTTCGTTCGGGCTGCCCTGGACGTAGACGCCGAGCTTCAGGGTCTGGTTCAGCAGCAGCCGGGTGAGCCTGACGGCGACGAGCTGCCGGGTCATCGGTCGCCGGGACATTCCCGGCGGCACGGTCATGAGGTACTGGTCGTGGTCCTGCATCAGCTTCATGTGGTACTGGGCCGAGATCACGAGATCGGGGACCAGCTCGCGCTGGTATCCCAGCAATGCGCGAAACGAGGAATTCTCGATCGCCGGAGCCGTTCCCGACCGATCGTCTCGCGAGTAGTAGTACCCGGCCTCCATGCTCAGGACGCCTCCCCACGCCGGAGCCTGTGCGGTCGCACCGTAGACGTCGAGGCGCGGGTAGAACAGCCGGAGTTGCGGTCCGGGCTCGACCTGCGCTGACGGCGTATGAAAGAAGCCCCGGTAGGCCGAGACCGCGACGTCCCAGCCACCGACGTTCCGGGTGAGGCGGAGGCCGGCCTCGACGTTCGCGACGGCCATGGGCGGCTCGTCGGTGTGCCGGGTCGGGATGGCAGCGAACGGGTCGTTGAACATGAGGCGGCCGCCGGGCTGCGGCACCGTGTCGGCCTCGAAGCGGGGGATGACCAGCAGCTGCAGCGCGCTGCTGGCGACGTGGACGGTCGCGTTCACCGCGTCGGAGCCCTTCTTGAAATACTCGATCGGCAGGCCGCTGATCAGCGCATTCCGATCCTTCGGGAAGACGTCGGTGATGAAGATCAGATCGCCAACGCCCCAGGTCAGGATCTGCCGCCCCACCCGCAGGTCGATCGCCGGAAGCTGCAGGTCGACGTACGCCTCCCGCAGATCGACCGTGACGCCGCCGCTGCCGTCATAGACCAGATCGGCCTTGCCCAGCAGGCCCCAGCGCGCCCACTGCGGAGCGACCTCGAGCTGGAGGCGGCCTGCCTCGCGCACGAAGTCGGCCTCGCACGCGGCGCGCTGGGTGTCCGGGCAGGAGTCCGGTGGCGTGGCGCGATAGGCCGTCTCGCCCTGGATGAAGCCATGGATCCAGGTCGGCTCCGCGCTCGCAGCGCCGCTCGATCCGAGGACCGCAGCGCCGATCAGCGCCCACGCCCTCATCGCACGAGCTCCGCGGGCGGCGAACGGAGCGAGCGCTCACCGAACAGGTCGGGCGACAGCTTGCGGTCATACTGGATCTCGCTGAAGGTCACCTCGGTCTCGTGGCCGCTCTGCACGTTCTTCATGCGCCGCCGCGTGGCCGTCCAGATCCCCTCGACCTGCTTGAGCTCCTCGGCGGTGAACACGCGCGCCAGATCCTTCCTGGCGTCGTAGTACTCCTCTCTCACCACGAGCCACGTCGCCTTGTCGACCCAGGACAGCGTGCGGCTGAACTCGGCGCTCCCGGGATCCCTGGGAATGCTCTCGACGACATAGCTGGCCCGTCCCGCCGCGCTGTCCTCGCGGATCAGCTGGTGCCGGTCGTCGTCGGGCTCGCGTCCGGACACGTCCTCGTAGGTGAAGTCGGAGCCGACGAAGCTCGTGTGCTTGTCGCTCGCCGCGATCCGCCGGACCGCCTTGAGGGTGGGGATGAACAGCCAGCGGTCGTTGTCCCGGTTCGGGTACTTCCACACCAGGAGCACCATGTCCCGGACATCGGGCGGCCGGTTGAAGTAGATGAAGTAGCGCTGGTCGCCGGTCGAGCCGACGTTGACCCGGGACATGATCATCTCGCGGACGCGCTCGCCGCCCGGCGACAGCAGCCGCATGACGACCCGGGCTCGCATGTCGCCGCCCGGGTAATACCGGGCGAGATTGGAGCGCCGCATGATGTCCTCGGCCGACGGCGTCTGGGCCGAGGTCGCCGCCGAGCGCACGACGAGCGTGGCAAGGGCGGCAATCAAGAACGTGAATGTGCGACTCATGGTGTCCCTCCGAGATGACCCAGCGAAGCCGACCCGGCGGCCCGGTCGGGTTGGAGATGGAACAGCGTGACCAGCGCCGGGAGGAAGATCAGGGTCGCCAGCGCCGACAGCAGCATGATGACGATCATCGACACGCCGACCGTGATGTACGGGGTGAGGCCGGCGAACAGCATGACCGCGAAGCCCGAGGAGAACAGCAGCGCGTTGCGCACGATGCCGCGCCCGGGGCGCGCCACGGTCCAGATCACCGCCTCCTCGAGATCCCCGGTCTCCCGGAACCGTTGCTGGAACCGGCTGACGAAGTGGAAGGCGAAGTCGACCGCCAGTCCGATCGACAGCGTCGACAGGACGGCGACCGGCATGTCGAAGTCCTTGCCCAGGAAGCCGATCGCTCCATAGCCGACGAGCACGGTGAAGAACAGCGGCACGAAGCTCACCAGCCCCCAGCGCAGCGAGCGGTAGCCGGCGACCAGGAGGACGAGGACGAGGATGCACGAGGCGATGAATCCCTCCCGCATCCCGACCAGGACCTGGTCGCTCCAGACCATGTTGAAGTACGCCATCCCCGCAGGCCGGAGCTCGACGCCCGGCAGCGGGTGGGCAGCCAGGTATGCCGAGGTCCGGTCGAGCAGCGCCCGGGTCTCCACCGCGTCCCAGCTCCGGAGCTGAACCGTGAGGTTGGCGCGCTGGTAGCGTGCGTCGACCAGGCTGTCGAGGTCGCGCGGGCGAGCGGACATGCTGAACAGGAGCAGGTACTGGGCCACCGCGTCCTGCGAGTCGGGGACGACCTCCTGCGCGCGGTCATCGCCGCTGACCACCCGGTGGACTCGCTTGACGACGTCGGCCAGCGAGACCGTCTTTCCCACCACGGGCTCCTTGTCCAGGTGTCGCTGGAGCGCCTCGAGACCGCGCAGGAACTCCGGCCGCGTCGCCGCATCCGGCGCCCCTCCGTCGGCGACGAGGTACAGCGGCGCGGTTCCTCCCAGGGACCGGGTGAGGTGGCGATCGGCCACCCGGATGTCGCTGTCGGACTTGAAGAACGCCAGGAGGTTGTTGTTCATCCGGATCCTGAACAGCCCGACCACGGAGACGGCCATCACCGCCATGCCGGCCACGGCCACGGTCTTCCTCCAGGTCACGCAGGCACGGCCGAGCCGCGCCAGCCAGGGCGATGACGCCGCCCTCGCCGGGACCTGCGCCTCGACCGGGCGGTCGCGCCCCGCCGCCAGGAGCGCCGGAACGAAGGTGAAGCTCATGAGCAGCACGACCGCCGTTCCGAAGGCGACCAGCAACCCGAACACCCGCACCGGGACGATGGGCCCGATCGCCAGGGACGCGAACCCCGCGATCGCGGTGAGATCGGACAGGAAGATCGGCGTGCCCACCGCGGCCATCGTCTGCCGGATGGCTTCCCGCCGGTCGCTGGCCTCGCGCCGCCGGAAGCTGAACTCGTTGTAGATGTGGACCGTGTCGGTGGCGATGGCTATCAGGAAGATCGGAGCCATCGAGGCCAGGATGTGGATCGGCACGTCGAGGGCGCTGAACAGACCCATCGACCACACGATGGCGATCACGGCCACTGCCAGGTTGATCGCGACCGCCCGGCCACTTCGAAACAGCAGGTACAGGATCACGCACATGATCAGCGCCGCCAGCGGTGCGAAGACCTGGCGTTGCCGGAACATCTCGGTTCCCATGGTGTCCCTGGCCACCGGGTCGCCGGCGATGAAGTACCGCTCCGGTCCCGGGTTGGTGGCGGTCAGGACCCTGATCCGATCGGCGATCACCTTGCCATTGGCGCCGGGCTCGATCGGAACGTAGATCGCGGTGGTCTTGCCGTCTTTCGAGAGCAGACGATTGACGAGGAGGGCGTTGTCCAGCACCCGGTGCTCGAGTTGCCGGGCGGCGCGGTCGTCGCCGGGCACCCGCTCGAGGATGGGCTGGGTCTGCAGGACGCCATCGTCGGACACGCTCACGTCGTTCACCGTGGGCAGGGCCACCACGTCGCGCGCGATCACACCCGGCAGCTTCGTGATCGCATCGCTGAGCGCGAGGATGCGCGCCAGCGTGTCGCGCGCGAAGACACCGCGCTCGCTCGAGATCCCGACGAGGATCACGTCGGGATGGAGCCCGAACCAGCGGTCGACCTGGTCGTTGAACTGCCGCACCGGCGCGCTGGCCGGGAGCATGCTCTTCGGATCGGTGTCGGTCCGCAGCCGGGGCAGCCGGCTGCCGGCGGCCAGCGTGACGAGCAGCACCAGCCCGAGGACCACCCAGCGATGGTCCATCGACCACTGCACCAGCTTCCCTCGAGATCGCTTCCAGGAGATGGGCATCATCACGGACCTCTCGATCGCAGCAGCGCTGCCGTTGTCGTGTCGGTCGCCGGCTCGCCGGGCTCGGCGGAGCCGGGGAGCGCGAACCGCTTCTCGTAGAACTTCGGGCTGGGCCCGCGCGCCTTCTTGATGTCGCCGAGGTCGACGAAATCGATGTCGAGGAATCTCAGCGTCACGAGGACGGACGCGGGCTCGTCCACGAGCCCCGTGGGAACCTGGAATTCGAGCGTCCGCGTCTCGCCATCCCTGAGCCGATTGTCCGAGACCGTGTGTCCGGGGAACGACATCACCGGCCGGGACTTGCGCTGGAACGCCGCCTCGAACGCATGGAGGGTCCTGCCGTCCTTGTCAGTCAAGGCCAGCTCCATGAGCAGCGCGGGCTCCGGACCGCCGGTCGGCAGGTAGTGTCCCGTGATCTTGTTCTCGATCTCGATGGTGAACCCGGCGCGGCCGTACTTCAGGTTCTTCACCTCGACGTCGTCCCGGTAGACCGAGGGGTCGACGCGTCTGCTGCCCCCGCCGTGATACACATGACCCGTGGCGTCGCGCTTCATGTGGCAATCGACGCACCCGACGCCCTGGCGCGCCGCCTGGCTGCTCTTCCACTCCGCGAACGTGGTGATGATGGGGTCGTTGGTCAGCGGATGAATGGCCTCGTGGCAGGCCGCGCAGGCGTCCGGACGCCGGATCAGGTCGAGATTGAGTGCGTACTTCCGGCGGTGCACCTCCATGACGTCGTCCCGGTCATTGATCCCGTGGCACACCTCGCAGGAGATGCCTTCGTCCAGCGCCTTGGGGCCGTGGCAGGCATAGCAGGGCTCCCCGAGCATCATCCGGTTGGGAAGGTAGGGCTGCCGCGCGAGGACCAGGTGCATGTACGGATCCTGGGTGGCCCGAGCGCTTCCGGACGCGCGCCATTCGTCATAGACGGCCCGGTGGCAGCGTTTGCACGAGTCGGCGCCCTTGAAGGCGGCGCCCGTCTCGTAGCGAGGCGTCTTGAACGCCATCATCCGGGTGATCGGGCCGTACATCGCCGCGGCGGCCACGATCGCGAGCGCCGCACTCGACAGCAGGACCAGCTTCTTCTTCCTCGTCATGACAGCACTTGCTGATGGATCGGTCCGGGGTCGGGCGCGGCGGGCGCGCCGGGCGGCACGCGCTGCGGCCAGGCGACGCTGTTCTTGCCGATGGTGTGGAGCCGCAGATGGAGGGGCCCCTCGAAGCTCGGAATCGCCGCGACGATGCCAGCGACCTGCATCATCTGAACCACGGCGCAGTCGAGGGGTGCGAGGGCACTGGCGACATTGAAGGTCGCCGCGTCGCATCCGACGACCGCGACCGCTTCGTAGCCGCGAGCACGCTTGCGCAGTCTGCGACGCTGGCCGGCCGACCACAGGCACATGAGCGGCATCGGCAGGTAGCTCGTGAAGATCCGGGTCCGGATGCCGTGATGCTGCAGGTCGGCCTTCAACGACGCCACGTGCTCGCGCAGGGCGCCGGTCGCGAGGAAGTGGCGAAGGATCTCCATGTAAGGCTTGTTCTGCTGGATGGCCAGGCTCACCGCTGGACAGATCGGGCAGGGAACGATCAGGACCGACTTGAAGCGGTGCAGCGTGGAGAAGTCATTCGTTGGTTCCAGGAAGATCGGCATGTGACGCTCCTCGGTGTGCAGTCTCGAACGATCCGGCGATCCGCTCACTCTCCGGCGCGGGACGGGCGCGCGACGGGGCGGAACCGGCGCGCGGGGCGACGCGGATCGGCGCATCACCGCGCGGCCGGTGCACGACGTCTCCGCGCGCGATCCGGGCGCGGTAGTCGCCGAACCAGGCGAGCAGCCCGCTCTCGATGAATTCGTGGGCATGGCCATCCACCGCTTCGATCCCCCGGGCGGCGAGCTCGTCCCGCGGACAGGTTCCGATCCTGGCGGCGAGCACGGCGTGGCAGTCGGCGATGGCGTCGACGATGGCCGGCAAGCGGTCGTCGTCGCCCCAGCCGCCCTGGCAGTAGTGATCCACGCGGCGGTGGCCGATGAATGCGGTGCCGGTTGCCGATACTTCGTAAATCTGGAATTCGTGCGCATGGCCGAAATGTTCGTTGACCTTACCTTGCCCTTTGGTAGCCACGGCTACCAGCACCTTCATGCCATCGTCGGATTGTTGCGCTGCCAGTGCGGCTTTCTTTGCTGCAACTTGCGCTTCGCGTTGAGCTTCAACTTTTTGCTGATAGGCGCGGCGTTTGTCGAGGTCGTA
>JBGQCL010000210.1:0-19313 GCA_041495365.1 Kofleriaceae bacterium
CCGCGCCGACCTCGAGCGCGATCACCACGCCGTCGTGCGGGGTCTTGCCGTCGAGCGTGATCAGCGCCGAGCTGCCCGGGGCGCGCTCGGGGTGGCTGGCGAGGAACCGGAACGAGCCGGCGGGCAGCGCGTCGAACCGGAAGCTGCCATCGCCGGCGGTGATCGCGGCGTCGTGGCGGTCGCTGGCCTGCTGGGTCCAGTCCGACGCGCCGCTGTAGCGGACCCGGGCGCCGGCGAGCCCGGCGCCGCGGTCGTCGACGACCCGGCCGGTCACCGCCGCCCCGGCGCTCAGCACCAGGCGGGCCTGGCTGTCGCCCTTGCCGATCTGGATGTGCTGGAAGGCGTGCGCCATGCCGTCGGCCCACGCCGCGATCTGGTAACCGCCGGGCACGACCGGCGAGAACACCGCGGCGCCGGCCCTGGTCAGCGCGCGCTGGACATCGACGCCGCGCAGCTCGACGGTCGCGCCGGCGATCGACTTGCCGTCGCTGCCGACCACGCTGACGGTCAGCTTGCCGGCGGGCCGCAGCCGCAGCACGATCGGCTCGGACTTCGCGGTGAGCCGGGCGGTGAGCGGACCGGCGACGCCCTGGGCGGCGCGTGCGATCAGCGTGTAGGGCCGTGCGATCAGGCCGTCGAAGGCGAAGCTGCCATCGCCCTCGGTGAGCACCGAGCGCGGCGGGTTGGACGTGATCACCACGGTCGCGCCACCGACCCCGTGGTCCTCGGCGTCGATCACCTGACCCTCGAGGCGCAGCGTGCCCCGCGGATCGTTCTCGATCACCACGCGGGGGATCTCGGCGGGGTCTGGGCGCTGCGGTCGATCGCTGCGGGCCGAGCCCGGTGCGCTCGGCGCCGAGGCCTCGGGCGCGGCGGGGGCGGCGGGGCGGCGGGCGTGCAGCCACCAGCCGGCTGCCGCGATCGCAACGACGACGATCGCGATCACCACCCGCAAGGCTCGGCTCATGGCCACTCGCGTAGCACATCCAGCACGCGCGTTTTTGTTGCGGCCGTGTTTCGGCGCTTGTCACCCGAACGATCCCACGGGGGACTCTGGCCCCCGCCCCGCCGGCAGAGCCGTCAGGGTCCCCATCCCCCGTCTCGCTTCACTCGAGGGCGGGACGCCCCGCGCGGCGCGCGCTCACTTCGGCGTCAGCTTGGCGCGCGGGTACAGCACGATCTCGATCCGCCGGTTCTTGGCCTTGGTCTTGCTGACCGGCCGGTACTGGCCGAACGCGACCGCGGCGAGCCGGGCCGGATCGATCTTCGCGTCGTCCTGCAGGTAATGGACGACCGTGAGCGCGCGCGCCGCCGATAGCTCCCAGTTGGTGACGAACGCGAGCACGGCGTCGTTGGTGTCCGGCTTGGCGTCCGGCTTGGCGTCCGGCTTGGCCTTGGGGTCGGGTTTGGCCGCCTTGGGATCGGGCTTGGCCGCCTTGGCTTTGGTCGCCTTGGCCGCCTTGGCCGCCGCGGCGCTCGGCGGCTCCGCCGGCTTGGGCTTGCGCGGGAGGATCGGTTGATCGTCGGTGTGGCCCTGGACCCAGATCTGCTTGTCGCCGATCTCCTTGAGCGCGGCGCCGACCTTGGACAGCACGTCCTTGCCGTTCGGCGTGAGCTCGGCCTCGCCGGTCGGAAACAGGATCTGATCGACCAGCTCCAGCTTCACCGCTCCGTCGGCGGTGGTGACCTCGCCGCTCTGGCCGACCGCCGCGGCGAGCTTGGCCTGCAGTGCGGCCGCCTCGTCGGCCTTGGCCTTGAGCTCGGCCTCGGTCTTGCGTAGCTCGTCGGCCGCCGCGTTGGCCTTGATCAGATCGTCCGTGGTCTTGGCCAGCTCGGCCTCCAGTGCCTTGATCCGGTCGTCCGGCTTGGGGCCTTCGGGCGGCTTGGACGACCCGCACGCTCCACACATCAGGAAGGCAGCGATCGCGGCTGCTGAGCTTCGCATGGCGCGATTGTAACGACCTCCGAGGGCCCAGGTCGAGGCTCCTCTGTCGGAGCCCGGTCCACAAGTCCAACAGTTTTCCACATATCGACGTATTTTTGCCGATGTCAGACTCTCGGGGCAAGGTGTCAACCCTCATGGAGACCAACAGCGACACCCAGACCACCGAGTCCGAGACCTCGGCCCCGACCAACCGCTTCGCAGAGCTCGAGCGGCTCGTCGCCGCGATGGCGACGGACTTCGAGAAGTTCTACCGCGACGGCAACAAGGCCGCGGGCACGCGGGTTCGCAACTCGATGCAGGAGCTCAAGGCGTTTGCGCAGCGAGTCCGCGAAGAGGTGCTCACCCTGCGGAGCGGGGGCAAAGACCAGGAGCAATAGACCGGATGTGGAGTCGGGGCGATTCGCCGCCGAACGCGCATCAATTGTAGATTATGTTACGCAGGCGGTAATCAGGAGAACGTTAGTTCAGTAGGGTGCGTCAGTCGATCGAGGAAGTTGAGACGCAATGAACACCGTTCCGGTTGCCATCGTCATCACAAGTTAGGGTCCGCTATCCCCCTGGACGTGTCGGCAGTGTGAGAGCCTGGCTGCAACTGGGAGCAGGCGAATGACACGAATGAAGACTCTAGCTTGCAGTGTTGGTTTGATCCTCGTCGGTGTTGCGCCTGTCGCCGCCGACAATGACGCGCCCAGGTCGCTGCACATGCGGCCGACCAAGGCGACGGGTTCGCAGTGGTCGCCGATGCGCTGGGCCAAGCGGCTTGCGCAGGCGCAACCGGCGGATCCTCAGCCTGCGGGCGATCCGCAGCCGGCACCGGCGGATCAGCCGGCGCCGGCCCCAGCGCAGCCCGCTCCAGCGCCCGAAGGCGGCCAGGCTCCGGCCGGCCAGGCCCCCGCGCTGAGCGACGAGGAGCTGGCAAAGCTCGCCGAGCAGGAAGCCAAGACCGAGGTGATCACCGTCACCGGCTCGCTGATCGGCCGCAGGGAGGTCGATTCGCCGTCGCCGGTCTCGGTCGTCGACAAGGAGAAGCTGCAGAGCGCCGGCATCACCAACGTCGGCGACGTGCTGCAGAAGATCCCCGCGCAGGGCAACGCGATCAACGCGCAGAACAACAACGGCGGTGACGGCTCGACGCGCATCAACCTGCGCAGCCTCGGCACCGCCCGCACGCTGGTCCTGCTCAACGGCCGCCGCGTCGTGGCGAGCGGCCTGGGCGCCGACGCCTCGGTCGACTTCGGCACGATCCCGCTCGCGATGATCGAGCGCGTCGAGGTCCTCAAGGACGGCGCCTCGGCGATCTACGGCTCGGACGCGATCGCCGGCGTGGTCAACGTGATCACGCGGACCAACATGAACGGCACCGAGGCCAACGTCTACACCGCGACGACGAACAAGGGCGACGGCACGAACTACGACCTCAGCTTCGTGACCGGCCACTCGTCGAACCGCGGCAACATCACGTTCTCCGGCGGCTACCAGAACCAGAAGCCGATCATGGCCGGCGATCGCGACTTTTCCAAGGCGACCTACGCCTACGACTACACCTGCACCCCCGAGGCGCAGGCCAAGGGCGACTGCCTCATCAACACGCTGCTCGGGTCGTCGTCGTCGCCGACCGGCCGCATCAACACGATGCCCAACGGCGGTCCGCCGCTGAACATCGCCGGCTGCAACACCAAGTACTGCACCGCCGACGGCAACAGCGGGTTCCGCAACTTCGTCCAGCCCACCACGGCCAGCCTCGGCGACCAGTACAACTTCCAGCCGCTGAACTACCTGCTGACGCCGTCGAACCGCGTCAACCTGTTCTCGAACGGCCACTACGACATCACGAAGAACAGCCACGTGTTCTTCGAGGGCCAGTTCAACAGCCGCAAGTCGACCCAGCAGCTCGCCGAGGAGCCGGTGCAGCTCGCGCTGACCGGCACGCCGATCTCGGCGGACAGCCTCTACAACACGTTCGGCCGGGACGTGGTCGACTACAACCGCCGGCTCGTCGAGTTCGGCCCGCGTACGTTCAACCAGGAGGTCAACACGACCCGCCTGGTGGTCGGCCTCAACGGAACGCTCGACGAGCAGGTGCCGGCGCTCAAGAACTGGAGGTGGGAGGGCTCGTACAACTACGGCCGCAATGACTCCACCCAGGCGAGCCACGGCGACCTGATCCTCAGCCACCTCGGCAACGCGCTCGGCGAGAGCCACATGGACGGCCAGGGCCCGTTCTGCGGCCCGACGCGTGCCCAGGCGATCGACGGCTGCGTCCCGCTCGACCTGCTGCACACGGGCTCGGGCAAGATCACGCAGGATGCGATCAACTACCTGACGTTCACCGGCACGCAGTCGGGCTTCAACGAGCAGCACACCACGCTGCTCACCGCGAGCGGCAAGCTGCTCGACCTGCCCAACCACGGCGACATCTCGCTCGCGATCGGCGGCGACTACCGGTTCGAGCGCGGCGGCCAGCAGCCCGATCCGCTGACCGCCACCGGCGACACCACCGGCAACGCGTTCCAGCCGACCCTGGGCTCGTACAACACGTTCGAGGGCTTCGGTGAGCTCTCGATCGTCCCGTACGCGGGCGGCGAGACGCTCAAGTACGTCGAGATCAACGCCGCGGGGCGCGCCTACGACTACAACACGTTCGGCTCGGGCGCGACCGGCAAGATCAGCGGTCTGGTCCGCACGCTGGGCGGCGTCGCCGTCCGCGGCACCTACGGCACCGCATTCCGCGCGCCCAACGTCGCCGAGCTGTTCTCGGGCCAGGCCGACAGCTTCCCGAGCCTCTCGGACCCGTGCGACACCTTGCCGCCGGGCAAGAAGGCCCCGATCACGCTGCCGGCGAATGTCTCCGCGCAGTGCATGGGCAGCACGAGCGGCGGCGGTGTGCCGGCGGGCTCCACGTTCGGCACGTCGCAGCAGCGCGCGAAGCTCGGCGGTAACCCGGCGCTCCAGCCCGAGAAGGGCACGGTCGGCACGGCCGGCGTCGTGTACGAGCCGGCGCGCGGCCTCGACTTCACCCTCGACTACTGGCACGTCAACATCAACGACGCGATCACCAACCTGCCGACGCAGACCATCCTGTCGCAGTGCTACCAGGCCGGGAACAACAACTTCTGCAACGAGATCCAGCGCGACCCGGTCACCCACGTGATCAGCCACATCTTCGACCTGACCCAGAACGTCGGCGGCGTGACCACGTCCGGCCTCGACTTCTCGGCGGCGTACCAGTACCGGAACAGCCTCGGCACGTTCCGCCACGCGTTCGAGGGCACGTACCTGTTCCAGTACAACGTCGACACCGGCACCAAGGATCCGACCACCATGAAGGAGAACGTCCTGCATGGCAAAGGCTTCTACGACCTCGGTGTGTTCCCGGATGTGAAGCTCAACCTCTTCACGACGTGGATCCACCCGTCGGGCGTTGGCGCTGGCTTCAACTTCCGGTTCGTCGACTCCTACAAGGAGTGCGACAACGACAACTGCAACGATCCGACCAACTCGCGGCGCGATGTCTCGAAGTACGCCACGGGCGATGTGTTCGTCACCTATGCCCTCAAGAGCGCACAGGGCACGACGAGCATCACGGCGGGCATGAACAACGTCGTCAACGTCCAGCCGGTCATCGTCTACAACGGTCCCGCGCTGAATACGGACGAGTCGGCCTATGACTTCCTGGGCCGGCAGTTCTACATCCGGCTCGGTCAGCTGTTCTAGATCGACGGACGCTCGCGACGCGCGACGCGCGTGAGTCTCGAAGGAGCCGGCTGGCCCGGCTCCTTCGCGTTTTCGGCGCGGCGTCCGGGCTGGCTCAACCGGGTGCAGCCGCGCGGTTGAAGTCCCCGATCGCGCCGACCAGCTCGGCGAGGGCTTCCCGCTCGGCCGCCCGCAGGTACGGATTCCAGATGTCGGCGAGCAGGATGGCGCGCGTGGTATCGCTCCGGTTCCACGCCTCGTGCTCGTAGGTGTCGTCGAACGCGAAGCACCGGCCGGCCTGCCACCCGACCTGCTCGACCGCCGTGAGGCGGAGCGCGCAGCCCTCGGGGACCTCCAGCCCGAGGTGGAGGACCGCGCGAGCGTTGGTGACGCCGCGGTGGGGCAGGATGTGCGCGCCCGGCCGCAGGATCGAGAAGCAGACCTCCGGCCCGTGGTCGCGCACGTGGTCGAGCGGCAGGGCGGCGAGCACCTCCGAGACCCGCGGGCACGCGGCGTGGTGGCCGTCGACCCGCTCGCCGTCGACGTAGAAGAAGTACGCGTCCCACGCGCCGCCGGCCGTGAGCTGGCCGCGCTGGGTCTCGGGGACGTCGTAGTGGAACGGCTGCACGCCGTCGCCGTCGCGCACCGCGCGCAGCTCCGCGGCGATCGCCTCGGTCTGGGCCTCGTACCAGTCGGCGAACGGCAGCGCGTCGCGCGGGAACACCGGCGCGATCGGCAGGTCGGGCACGTACAGGAAGCTCGGCTGCTGCCGCGGATCGCGGGTTGCCGTCGGCTCCAGGCCCAGGTGCATCGCGAGCGCGCGGCGGACCCGGACCAGCTCGTCCTTGCCGCAGCGCGCCTCGAGCGGCTCGAGCACCGCGTGAAACAGCTCGATCCGGCCGTGGTGCGCGATGTCCATCGCGCGCAGCACGAGGTCGAGGATCCACGGCGGGGTCGAGCCCTGGTCGTGCCAGAACCCGCGGAGCTGCGCGGTCTTGATCGCGCGCGTACACCCGATCACGGCGGCGCGCCGGTCGCCCCGCGCGTCGCGCAGCGCCGCGAGGTGGAGCTGGCTGGTGAACGCGAACGGCAGCTCGCGGCAGATCGCCGTGAGCTCACGCTCCCGGTCGTCGCGCTGGAGCAGCCGGCGGTGGGCGTCGGCGAGCTGCTGGTGCAGCGCCAGGTCGAGCGGCCGCGCCTGCAGCGCACGCTCCAGGCGGCGTACCGAGGCCGCCGCCGCGGGGGAGTCGGTCATCGCACCCAGGATACCGCGCGCGGGTTGTGCCGGGCGGCGTTTCATGCGAACGACGAACCATGAGCGATCATCCGACCGACTTTGTGGGCTCCGTCGAGGACGCGATCACCTCGTCGGTGAAGGACCGGATCCCCGACGCGGTCGTCGCGGTCTCGGGCGGCGGCGGACACTACCGGATCGACGTGGTGTCGGCGGTGTTCGCCGGGAAATCGCCGCTCGAGCGCCAGCGCCTGGTGCTGTCGGCGATCAAGCACCTGATCAACGGCGAGCGGGCCCCGGTCCACGCGGTCGACGAGCTGAAAACGCGGACGCCGTGACGCCGGGCCGCCGCGCTCGCGGGCCGGCGGTTGTCACCGGCCACGTACAATTGCGTACGCGGCCCCCCCTCCGCTCGGTAGACCCGGGTCACAGGTCGCGCGTCGCTAGCTGGTACGCTCCCCCCGAGCGGGAGCCGGCTCGATGAACAAGAAGGTCTGGATCGCGATCACGGTGCTGGTGTGGATCGTCGGGCTGGCGACCTGGCCGCGCCGCTGCGAGCACGCCTGGTTCGCGTACGGCATCACCGTGCGGGCGTGTCCCGACGGCGAGCTGCGCCAGACCGCCGAGCTCGACGCGCAGGGGCTCGGGCGGGGGATCCCGGGTACGGTCGGGCTGCGCGCGCTCGCGCACTACACGACCCGCGAGGCGGACCGCGACCAGCGCGCGGTGGTGCCGCATATCGGCGCGATCGCGCTGACGCTGACGGTGACGGTGACGGGGGACAAGCTCACCCGGCCGCTCGACGCCGCGCCGTGGGAGCGCGCCGGCGGGACCTGGCGCGCGCGCGTCGCGCTGCCCGACATCCCCGACGGCGACTACCAGCTGCACGCGCGCTACCGCACCGCGCTCGGCGACGGCGAGGTCAGCGTGCCGCTGGCGGTCTACGCGCCGGCGCGGATCCACGTGATCACCGACCGGCCGCTGTACCAGCCCGGCAACACGGTGCGGTTTCGCGCCGTCGCTCTGCGCGCGCGCGACTTGACGCCGCTCGACCACCGGCCGGGCAGCTGGGTGGTCACCGATCCCGGCGGCGAGGTGCTGCTCGAGGAGGCGGCGCCCGCGGGTGACTGGGGCGTGGTCGCGGGGTCGTTTCCGCTCGACCGGGCCGCGCGCGCCGGCACGTGGAAGGTCGCGTGGCGCTCGGCGGGCGCGGTCGACGAGGTGCCGTTCACGGTGCAGCCGTTCACGCTGCCGCGGTTCCGGGTCGACGCCACCGCGGATCGGCCGTTCTACCGGCCGGGCGACCGGCCGATCGTCCACGGCGCGGTGCTGTACAGCTCGGGCGCGCCGGTCGCGGCGGCCGCGGTCGACGTCGCCTGGGAGGTCGCCGGCGACTGGCCGCCGCCGGCCGAGTGGCAGGACCACGGGTTGCCCCGGCGCGCCCAGACCTCGGCGAGCGGCCGGTTCGACCTCGCGCTGCCGGCGATCCCCGACGACCTGCAGGGCCGGGTGACGCTGACCGCGCGGATCTCGGCGGTCGATCCGGCCGGCGATCGCGCCGCGGGCACGGCCCTCGTGCTGCTCAGCCAGGACGGCATCCAGGCGTCCGCGGTCACCGAGCTCGGCGACGGCCTGGTCGAGAGCTTCAACAACCGGCTGTACCTGCGGGTCGCGACACCGGACGGCCGCGTGCTCGCCGGCACCCGGCTCACCGTGCGGCGTGCCTGGCTGCCCGGCGATCGCGGCGTCGAGGCCCGGGCCGATGAGGACGGCGTGGCCAGCCTGCAGATCGATCCGGGCGCGCCGGTCAACGTCGTGATCCCGGCGCCGCCGTACCGGGCACCACCCCGGCCGCCCGCGGTGACCCGCGGCGAGGTCCGGGAGCTGATCGGCGGCCGCGGCGCCGCGCTCGCCGATCAGATCGAGCTCGACCGCTGGCTGGCGGCGCTCGCGAGCTGCGCGCGCTGGGTCGACGGCGCAGCCGAGACCGTCAAGCTCGCGCTGCGGGTCGACCCCGCCGGCCAGGTGATCGCCGCGGGCGCCGGGCCGTCGGCGCTGGGGCGCTGCGCGGTCGCCGCCGCGAAGTCGCGCCGGCTCGCCGCGGGTGGCGAGCGGCTGTACGCGGTCGAGCTGCGCTACGTCGACCCCGAGCTGCCCAGGCTGGTCGCCACCGTCGAGAGCGCGCTCGATGTGCCGGCCGGGTTGACCGAGCAGATCGCGGCGCTCGCGCGGTCGACCCGCGACTGCCTGCCGCGCGCCAAGCGAAGCGAGGCGGGGGGTGGGGGCCACGACGGCTCCGCCCGCGGGGCGGGGGCCGGAGCCCCCGGTGGAGTCAGCGGCCGGCTGGCGCAGATGCTGACCTGGCGGGCACGCGTGGGCGACGCGGCCGTCGATCTCACCGGCTGGATCGCCGACCCGGCGGCGGCCACCGGGCAGGACGCGGTGGCGTGCGTCCGGGCGCGGTTCGATCCGGCCCGGGCGATCGCGCTGGCCGAGCCGGCCGGGTCCGACGCGATCGGCCTGGTGCGGTTCGACATCGAGCTGCCCGCCGGCACCGCGCAGCACCGGCCGCAGCCGACGACGATGCTGGGCTACGAGCTCGAGGTCGCGGCCGACATCGACGGCGTGCCGGCGACCCGGCTGCGCATGCCGCCGGGCAAGGTGCCCGATCTGCGCCTGCGGGTTGCGCCGGTGCTCCCCGCGCCGGGCCATCCGGTCGTCGCGCAGCTGATCCGCGGCCCGCAGTTCGCCGGCACGCTGCCCGACAAGCTCGCGCTCGACTGCCCGACCCGCCATATCGCCCCGGGCAAGGCCCCGGGCAAGGCGCCGGACAGGGCCCCGGGCAAGGCCGTCCCGGAGGTCCCGGCGAGCGCGATCTCTGCGGCGCCGGCGCACCCGACCCCGGCACCGCCGGCGGGGCAACCCATCGAGGCGCCGCTCGATGCGGATCACCGCGCGACCCTGCCGATCGGCGACGACGTCGAGGGCTGGTGCACGGTGTCGGGCGGCGGTGTCCGCGCGCTGGTCTACGTCCGGCCGCGCGCCGAGCTGCGCGTGTCGGTGACGCCGGCGCGCGATCGCTACGCGCCCGGCGAGCGCGCCGAGCTCGCGATCCAGACCACGCTCGGCGGCCGGGGCGGCCCCGCGGCGGTCGGCCTGTTCGGCGTCGACGACAGCCTCGGCCAGCTCGCGCCGCTGCCCGACGCCGACGCGCTGGGCCGGGTCCGGCCCCGGGTCGAGACCCGCGCGCCCGCGTTCGGCGTGCTCGACGGCCAGGCCCTGACGCTGGGCCGGATCCGCGGCGCGAACGCCGCCGCCGCCACCGTGCAGCGGGTGTCGGCGATCCCGACGCCGCCCGAGCTCGATGCCGTGGTCGCCGCCCGCGCCGAGAGCAGCTTCCATCCGCTCGAGGAGCTCACCGACCGGTTCTACGTGGTGCTCGCCGAGCTCCACGCCCAGGTCCAGCGCTGGGAGGCCACCGCGCCGCCGGCCGCCCGGATGACGCCGGCGGTGATGGCCGGGCTGTGGCGGGCCGCGCTCGATGCCTGCGTCGCGCGCGGCGAGCGGGTCGACGACGCCTACGGCCGCCGGCTGCAGCTGTCGCGACTGCCGCCCGATCTGCTGTCGCTGACCGATCCGCGCGCGGTCGTCGCGGTGGCGACCCGGCTCACCGAGGACGTCGAGAACTGGCCCGCATGGGTCGCCAGGGAGAGGCCATAACCATGATCCGTTCGATCGCACGGGGCGCTCGGTCCCCCGCCCCGCCGGCCCGCCCGGGAGGGTCCCCCCGACCCGCCGGCTCGGTTCGCGCGTCGCTCGTGGCTTCGCTCGCGCTGTCCGTCGCCTGCAAAGCCGGGAGCGAGTCCGCGGCGCCGGCTCCCGAGCCGGCCGGGGGAGCCGCGGGGGCCCTCGACATGCCCCAGCGGGAGGAGGCGGAGATGGCCGTGCAGCTGCCCGTGCACGCCGCGGACGGGAAGGACCGGGACGTCTCCTCGAAGCGCGCACAGCCGGCCTCGCCCACCGCGGCGGACGCGCTCCTGCCCAGCAAGGTCGGGCTGGTCGCCGGGGGCGGCGCCGCCAAGGCCCCCGAGGGGCCGACCCGGTCCTGGTTCCCCGAGACCTTCCTGTTCGAGCCGCTGGTGGTCACCGACGATCGCGGCGCGGCGGTCGTGCCGGTGCGCGTGCCCGATCGGCTGACCACCTGGCGCGTGCTCGCGCTCGCCCATTCCCGGACCGGCGCCCAGGGCGGCGCGGTCGCGAGCTTCCTCGGCACGCTGCCGACCTACGTCGACCCGGTCGTCCCGCCGTTCCTGGTCCAGGGCGACGAGGTCCGCGTGCCGATCCAGGTCGTCAACACGACGTCCGCCGAGGTCACCGGCGCGCTCGAGATCTCGGTGACCGGTGCGACGCTGCGGCCTGCCGCGCGCGCCGCGGGCCCGCTCCGGGTCCCCGCGCAGGGCAGCGCGCTCGACCACGCCGCGCTGATCGCCGACCACCCCGGGCGCGTCACGCTGCGGGTCGCGCTCGCCGGCGGCGATGCGGTTGAGCGCCGCTTCGAGGTCCGGCCGGCCGGCCGGCCGGTGACCCAGACCCGCAGCGGCACGCTGGCCGCACCGCGCAGCTTCGAGATCCCCGGGACGCCGGGCGCAGACCCCGCGACCGACCGCGCGCACCTGCTGGTGTTCCCGGGCGCGCTCGCGCTGCTGCGCTCCGAGCTCGCGGCCACCGCGGGGCGCGGCGAGCCGGCCGACGACGCCTACGCGCTGCTGCTCGCCGCCCAGGCCCCGGCGCTGCTCGCCGCGCTGGGCGACCGGCCGGACACCGCGGCGCTGCGCGAGCTCGCGATCGTCGCCGGCCAGCGCGCGATCCGCGACGCCCGCACGCTCGACGTCGATCGCGCGGCGCTGCTCGCCGAGCCCGCCGCGCTGCACGCCGGCAACCCCGTGCTGGCGCGGCTGGGCCAGCGCGCCGCGGCCCACCTCGCCCGAGCGCAGCGCCCCGACGGCACGTTCGCGGGCGGCACCGGCTGGACCCTGCAGCGCGTGCTGGTCGCCACCGCCGACGCGACCCGCGCGATCACCGCCGCCCAGGCCGCGCCCGGGGTCCAGACCGCGGTCGCCGACCGCCAGCGCGCGCAGCAGGTCCAGGCCCGCGCGGCCGGCGCGTTCGCCCGCACGGCCGACCAGGTCAGCGACGGCTACACCGCGGCGGCGGTCCTCGCCAGCGGCGCGGTCACCGGCGAGCTCGCCGCCGCCCTGCGCAAGCGGGTCCACGGCGCGGTCCGGACCGCCGACGACGGCGCGAAGTACCTCGACGTCGCCGACGGCGTGGTGCGCGCCGACGGCGCGGTCCCGTCCCGCGTCGAGGCCACCGCGCTCGCCGTGCTCGCGCTCGAGACCGACCCGCGCGCGTCGCTCGCCGACCTCGGCACGACCCTGCTCGGCAGCTACTCGGTCGCGCGCGGCTGGGGCGACGGCCGCGTCAACCTGGTCGCGATGCGCGCCGTGCTCGCGCTGTTCCGCGATCCGGTGCCCTCGGCGGTCACCGTGACCCTCGCGATGGACGGCCAGCCGATCGTGCGCGGCACGCTGGACGGCGCGAAGCTGCGCGACGTGCTCGCGCTCGACGGCGCTGCCCCCGGCCTCGCCGGGCCCCACCGCTTCACCCTGACCGCCGAGCCGGCGGTGCCGGGCCTGGGCTTCGCGCTGGAGCTCGACAGCTGGCTGCCGTGGCCCAGGCCCGCCTCCGGCGCCGGGCTCGAGCTCGTCGTGCCCGCGCGGATCGACGCCACCGCCGGCGCGCCGATCCCGGTCGCGATCACCGCGGTCGCGCCGTCGGGCGTCGCGCTGCACGTCCACCAGGCGCTGCCCGCCGGCGTCCAGGTCGACGCGCCCAGCCTCGAGGCCCAGGTCGCGGCCGGCGCGCTCCAGCGGTTCACCGCGTCCGACGGCGCGCTCGACCTCGACGTCCCGCCGCTGGCGCCCGGCGCGACGTTCGCGCTGACCTACCGCGCGATCGCCACGCTGGCCGGCACGCTCCACACCGGCGCGTCGTGGATCGAAGCCGGCGCCGATCGGTTCGACGTCCCGCCCGCGACCTATGTAATCAAAGAGCCGTGATCAAGTAGCGGCCGGCGCCTGCGGCCGCGGCCGCGGCATCAGCGTCGGCCAGGTCTCGCCGGTGTTCGGATCGATCAGCGTCGTGTGGTCGAGGTAGACCCGCGCGGTGTGGTGGAGCCGGCGGATCGCCTCCCCCATCGACAGCGACTGGTAGCGCTCGGGGAACTGCGCGCGCAGCAGCTCGCGCACGATCCGGCCGTTGCGGTGGCTCATCGCCGGGAACAGGTGGTGCTCGACGTGGAACCCGAAGTCGAGCGTCAGCCACTCCAGCACGCGCGGCAGGGTCACGCTCAGCGAGTTGACCAGCGGATCGTTGACCGCCGACAGCGGCGACAGGTTGTGGTTGGTGAGGATGAACATCATCACGATGGTGTTGGCGACGATCAGCGGCAGCACGTAGATGAACACGAACGCCGTTCCGCCGACCAGCGCTGCCACCGCGGCCCACACCGCCACCGCCATCACGGCCTCCACGATCGCGCGCCGGTGCAGGTGGCGCGGCAGGATCCCGGCGCGGCGCGCGCGGAACATCACCTGCACGCTCTGCCCGGTCAGCCCGAACAGCAAACTGGCGATCCCGCCGAGCCGCCGCCGGCCGAGCCCGAAGTGGTCGGCCATCACCCGCGCGCCGCGGTGGGCCCGGTACTCCTCGAGCGTCGGGTACATGTCCGGATCGACGCCGGGCTTGCCGCAGTGGTTGTGGTGGACCCGGTTGTGCCACCCCATCCACAGCTGCGGCGAGATGCAGAACGGCAGGAAGCCGAGCCAGCCGATCAGCCGGATCAGTCCACGGCCGCGGACCACCCCGCCGTGCAGCGCCTCGTGGGCGACGAACGTGACGCCCGCCATGCAGCAGCCGATCACGAGCGACACCAGGGGCCACGCCGGCCACGGCACGCGGCCCGACGCCAGCGCCCAGCCGAGCAGCGCGATGATCGCGTAGTGGATCGGGATCCACAGCGCCCGCGAGCGCGCCGGGGCGAACGCATCCTCGGGAAGCAGCGGCCGAACCTGCCGCGCATACGCCGCCACCGGGATGAGCTCCATCGGAGTTGAGCTGGACTCGGTCATCGCGACATCCATCCTGACGCTGGGTACCGCGGCGCCCGGCGCTTGTCACCACGCGTCCTGCAACGGTTTGGTCAGAACGCATGTCGCGCGATGTCGCGCGGCGTCACCCGGGTGCGAGGTTCTCGCCGCCGGCCAGCGCCGCCAGCGCGCGCCGGGCAGCGCTGACGACCCCGGCGCGGGCGCGCAGCGCGTGCCACGGATCGCCGCGGCGATCGAGCCGGGCGCGGACGTCGCGCAGCCGGAGGCCGTCGGCGCACAGCGCCGGATCGTCGAGCTCGCTCCACGCGATCGGCGCCGACACCGGGGCACCCGGCCGGCCGCGCAGCGAGTACGGCGCGACCAGCGTGGCGCCGATCGCGTTGCGCATGACGTCGACGAACAGCCGGCCGCGGCGGTCCTTCTTGTAGAACTCCATGGTCAGCAGGTCGGGGTGGCGCCGGCACAGCAACGCGCCGCTCCGGACCGCGAGCTCGCCGACCTCGTCGATCCCACGGGGGGCTCTGCGCCCCGCCCCGCCGGCGGAGCCGTCGGGGTCCCCACCCCCCGTCTCGCTGCGCTCGAACGTCGCGCCGGCGTCGAGCGGCGCGACCACGTGAAGCCCCTTGCCGCCGGTGAGCTTGACGAACGCCGGCAAGCCGAGCTCGTCGAGCAGCCCGCGCACCAGGCCCGCGGCGCGGCGCGCGAGATCGAACCGGCCGTCCGGTGGATCGAGGTCGAACACCAGGAGGTCGGGCCGGTCGAGCCCGTCCTTGCGGGTGGTCCACACATGAAACTCGAGCGCACCCTGGTTCGCCATGTAGACCACGCCGGCCGGGTCATCGACGATCGGGTACTCCACGATCGTCCTGGTCCCGGCCGCCACCCGATCGAGCCAGGCGGGGAAGTGCTTCTGGTAGTGCTTCTGAAAGAACCCGCCTCGATCGATGCCCTTCGTGTAGCGGACCACGGTGAGCGGCCGGCCGCGCAGCTCGGGCACCATCAGCGCAGCGACGTCGTGGTAGTAGGCGATCACCTCACCCTTGGTGATGCCGTCCTCCGGAAACACCACCCGGTCCACGTTGCTGCACGCGACCGTGATGTCGCCGAACACGTACTCCACGCCGCGAGCATACCCGAACGTCCCTCGCTTCACGCAGTGCGTTATGGTGGCTCATGCCCTACGTGTTCCTGTCGGATGAATGGTTCACCAAGGTCGAAGAGCTCGTCGCGGCGGCCGGCGATCTGCAGATCCCACCGGCCATGAAGACGGCCGAGGTCAACGTCACGGTGACCGGCTCGCCGGCCGGCTCGCCGGCCGGCTCGGGCGAGGTCCAGCTCGCGATGAAGGAAGGCCTGTTCATCCGCGGTCATCGCTCCGGCTTCGCCACCACCCTCACGCTGCCGGCCGACCTGGCGCGAAAGATCTTCATCGACGGCGACACCGCCGCCGGCGTCCAGGCGTTCCTCGACGGCTCGATCCGGGTCGCCGGCGACCTCGCAAGGCTCGTCGCGATGCAGACCGTCGAGCCCAGCGAGCCGCAGAAGCGGCTGACCCGCGAGATCGCCGCGATCACGCGGTGACGCGGAGGCCAAGAGCCGCTCAACAGGACGATGTCGAAGCTACCTCGGCGCGATATAGGGAACGCCGTACCCGTCATCGCTTCGTTTGCCGCCCGCCTTGTGGCGGGCATGCCGTCTCTTGTGGCGGGCATGCCGTCTAATGATGATGCCAGGCTAGATCTTCAGGAGTAGGTTGCATTTCAAGCGCCCAGCCGGACGCTGCGAGCGCGCCGAGCAGCTGCTGGAACCTCGCGTGTCCCACCCCATGCGGGTCTGTCCACGCCGACCAGTGCACAGCGATCTCGAGCCAGCCGGTCTGCGAGAGCAGTCGGGTCACGAAAGGTGCGACCAGTACGCTTGCCGCTTGCGCTGGGTCCGCGCACGACGTGCCGTTCATGCCGTTTCGCGATGTCGAGGTCGGCCTTGCTGCGCCCGACATGCAGCCTGAGCATGTCGCCTGGATGCGCATCGACGACGAACCAGCCATCCGCAATCGACAATTCCTCGAGTGGTTGCTCGCCACGCCGGGTCAGATCTTCGAACCATCCGAGTAGCTCTGCCTCATCGACTCGCGCTGATTTTCGCGTGCGCGAGGGGGCACGCACATAGGCTCCGCCTGGCTCATCGTCGGCGACGAGGTGGAATACTGCGTGCTGCTCGTCGCGTGCTTCGACGACTGCTGGTTCCATGGCGGCAGCGATTGCACGCAACATGGCGGTCTCGGCAGCGTGCGTAATGCCTACATGGTGGAACCGGTAGCTGCGTCCGGCGAAGTCGAATTGATTGTTTTCGTAGATCATCGGTGAACCGAATTGGTTGCTTTCGAGATCACTGCTCATGGGACGCGCGTCCAGATCCGGGACCACGATGGGTCGACGGCGCGTCGCCAATGTCGTACCGTCAAGCGATGCCAGAACCGGTGATCGCCTATCATGGCATGTAACACGGCGGTCACATGATTCGCCGGTGAGCTCGAAGGGGGCCGCTGTAGGATATGAGGTCATGCAGCGGCTCCTCCTGGCCTGGTCACTCGTCCTCTGCGCTTGCTCGGGCAGTACGCCATCTACCGGGCCGGACGCGGCAGGCCCAGCGCCGCGTACATTCGGGGCGGTCTGCGGGAGCGCGAGCACCAACGCGCCCGACTGCGACAGCCACGTCTGCACCGATACCATCGACATGGCGGGTCACCCAGTGTGCTCGCAGACATGCACGATGCTCAAGGCGCCCGACCCGTCCTGCCCGAACGGATCGATGGGGCAGTTCTGCAACATGAAGGGTTACTGCAAGCCCTGACGGCACCGTGTTACCGCCGCGCTGCCCGCTGATCCCGCGCGCCGGCCGTGCGATGCTGGCGGCACGCAAAGGAGTACGCGATGCCCGATGTGATCGTGATCGGCGATGGCCCCGGCGGCCTGAGCGCGGCGCTGTTCCTGGCCAAGAACAAGCTCGACGTCGTCGTCTTCGGCCAGGACAAGACCGCGATGAACTACGCGCTGCTGCGCAACTACCTCGGCATCCCCGAGATCCTCGGGACCGAGTTCCAGCGGATCGCGCGCAAGCAGGTCGCCGAGCTCGGTGCCCGGCTGCGCGGCGACGCGGTCGCGGGCATCGTCCAGGCCGGCGACGGCTGGACGGTCACGCTCGAGGGCGGCGAGCGCCAGACCGCGAAGTTCCTGGTGCTGTCCGAGGGCAAGGGCCCGCGGCTCGCCAGGCAGCTCGGGTTGACGTTCGACGAGCACAACGGGATCGCGACCGATCGCAACGCGCGGTCGAGCCTCGAGGGCGTGTACATCGTCGGCCGGTCGGCGCGCCCCGGGCGCAGCCAGGCGATCATCAGCGCCGGCGACGGCGCGGCGGCGGCGATCGACATCCTGTCCCGGGTCAAGGGTGAGAACTTCGTGGACTGGGACGAGCCGCCCAGCGCGTGACCGCGCGGCAAGTCTGCTCCGCGCGGCCGCGCCGGCGGCCCCGAGCATCAACCGCATCGTAACTGGAGCGCGGCAGCCATCCGGGATAACGATCGGCCATGAGCTACGCCGACCTGCTGGCCCATGTGCCGATGTTCGAGAACCTGGCCGACGACGATCGCCAGGCGCTGGCCCAGAGCCTGGTCGAGCGCAAGTTCGCGGCCGGCGACATCATCATGAACCTCGGCGACCGCGGGACGTCGATGTTCATCGTCGCCGAGGGCCACATCAACATCTACCTGCCGGGCGAGGCATCGCGCCGGATCTCGCTCAAGGACATCACGACCGGCGAGCACCTCGGCGAGATCGCGCTGTTCGACGACCGTCCGCGGTCGGCCAGCGCGGTCGCGACCACCGACGCGACGCTGCTCGAGCTCGACCGCGACACGCTGAGCCGCTACCTCTCGCAGCGGCCGCAGGGCGCGATGACGCTGCTGCGCACGCTGGCCGGCCGGCTGCGCGCGACCAACGAGATCCTGTCCCAGCGCGCCGCCAAGAACGTCGTGGCCGAGCTCGAGAGCAAGCTGACCTGGAGCCAGAAGCTCGCCGACCGGGTCGCGTCGCTCAACGGCAGCTGGACGTTCATCCTGCTCCTGCTCGGGCTGACCGTCGCCTGGATCCTGGTCAACCAGCCGGCGATCGCCGGCTTCGATCCCTACCCCTACGTGTTCTTCAACCTGCTGCTGGCGATCCTGGTGTCGCTGCAGGGCCCGCTGATCGTGATGAGCCAGAACCGCTCGTCGCTCAAGGACCGCGCGCAGGCCGAGACCGACTTCCAGGTCAACCTCAAGAACGAGGTCAACATCGAGACCCTGCTGCGCGAGCTCGGCGAGATGCGCTCCGAGATGAACCAGCGGCTGGTCGCGATCGAGACCGCGCCGCGCCGCGCCAGCGCCTGACCCGCTGATCGACCCGGTCCGCGGCGCCGGCGGGAGGCGGCGCTACCGGCGGCCGCAGCCCAGCCGGGTGCGCGACGCGGCCAGATCGACCGGGGTGTCGGCCAGCCGTGCGACCAGCGCGCCGGCGAGCTGCGCGATCGCGGCGAGGTGCGCGGTGTCGAGCCGCTCCGTCGTGTCGCAGCGCGCGTGGTAGCACCGCCGGTCGGGGGTCCAGAAGAACACGTAGGGGACGCCGGCGCTGCAGAACGCCTCGTGGTCCGATCCGACGCCGCGGCCGCCGAGCCCGACGTGCAGCGCCGGACGGTCGGCCGCCAGCGCCTGGACGATCGCGGTCGCCGGCAGCCGGCGGAACGTGCCCATCGCGTGGACCGCGCCGGCCGAGGCGTAGCTGCCGACCATGTCGAGGTTGACGTCGTAGACCACGCGATCGAGCGGCAGCGCGGCCGGGGGATGCGCGGCGAAGTGGCGCGAGCCGAGCTCGCCGAGCTCCTCGCCGCCGAACGCGACGAACGCGATCGTGCGCCGCGGCGTGCCGGCCCGGTGCAGGGCACGGGCGATCGCGATCAGCGCGGCGGTGCCGGACGCGTCGTCGTTGGCGCCGAGGTGGCCGTCGCCGAGGTGATCGTGGTGCGCGCCGACCACGATGATGTCGCGCGCGGCGTCGCCCCCCGGCAGGTAGCCGACCAGGTTCGCGGTGGGATGGCCGTCGGCGACGAACGGCTGGGCGTACGAGCCATCGTCGCCCGCCGGGACCAGGCCGGCGCAGCGGAGCTCGGCGGCCAGGTAGCTGCGCGCGGCCGCATCGCCGGGGCTCCCGGCGGCCCGCCCGTCGAGCTCGACCGCGGC
>JBGQCL010000211.1:0-19202 GCA_041495365.1 Kofleriaceae bacterium
ACCGGCGTCGCGCGGCGGGCGGACCTGCCGGCGGTGGCCGGCGTCGATCGGCAGCACCGGCGGCTCCGGCAACCCGGGCGCATCGATCGGCGGCCCCGGCGGCGGCCCCGGCGGCGGCCCCGGCGGCGGCCCGGGCGGCGGCCCCGGCGGCGGCCCCGGCGCGTCGGCCGGTGCGGGCCCCGCGTCGCGCCGGGTCGGCGGGAGGTCCGCGCGCCGCGTGAGGTAGAGCGCGCCGCCGATCGTGACCAGCACGGCGAACGCGAGCAGGATCGGCAGCGCCAGGCTCCGGCGCGGCGGCAGCGCGCGCGCCTCGGCCTCGGACATCGCGGCGAGGTGGGTCGACGCGCCGGGGTCGGGCGGTGGCTCGCCGACCGGCAGCGCGGCGGGCGCGGCGATCGTCGGCGGCTTGCCGGCCTGCGCCGACAGCGCGGTCACCGCGCCGGTCGCCCGGCCGACCGGACGGAGCGCGTCGCGGCCGGCGACCACGCTGGCGAGCCAGGCGCGGTGCTCGGTGCGCGGCTCGTCCAGCGCGCGCTCGGCCCACGCCTCGAGCGTCTCGTCGCCCGCGGTCTGGATCACCTGCTCGAGCTGCTCGGCGAGCTCGGCGGCGGTCCGGGTCCGGCGCGCGAGGTCGCGGTCGAGCGCGTTCATCACGACCGCGTCGAGCCCGAGCGCCAGCGGCGCGCCGAGCACCTGCGACGGCGGCACGAGGTCCTGGTGCTCGACCGCGATCGCGATCGCGTAGATCGAGTCGCCCTCGAACAGCGCGCGGCCGGTCAGCATCTCCCACAGCACGACGGCGAGCGAGAACACGTCGCTGCGCCGGTCCATCGCCTCGTTCTTGACCTGCTCGGGCGACATGTACGGCGGCTTGCCCTTGACCGTGCCGAGCTCGGTCACCGGCGCCTGGCGGTTCTTGATCAGCGCGATGCCGAAGTCGATGACCTTGACGTGGCCGTCGAACCCGATCATCAGGTTGTCGGGGCTGATGTCGCGGTGGACCACGCCGAGCAGGTGGCCGGCGAGGTCGCGCAGCTCGTTCGCCGCATGGACGCCGCGGCACGCCTCCGCGATCGCGCGGGCGGCCATCACCGGCGGCATGCCGTGGTGCATCGCCTCGCGAAACGAGATCCCGGCGACGTACTCCATCACCATGTAGAGCGTGCCGCCCTGCTCGCCGAAGTCGTGCACGGTCGCGACCCCGGGGTGGTTGAGCCGGGCGAGGATCGCGGCCTCGTCGAGGAACATCGCGCGCACCGCGGCGGTCTGCGCGTACTCGGGGCGGATCGTCTTGATCGCGACCAGCTGTTCGAACGCGCCCGGGCCACGCCGGCGGCCGAGCAGCACCGCACCCATGCCGCCGGTCTTGAGCTCGTAGAGGATCTCGTAGGCGCCGAATCGGTTGGCCACGTGCTCAATCCGGCTCGGCGTCGTCGGCGGGGCGCTCGACGATGCCGTGCTTGTACAGCAGCTCGCGGAAGTGCCGGCGCGACAGCCCGGCGTGCTCGGCGGCGCGCGTGACGTTGCTCGCATTGCTGGCGAACACCATCCCGACATAGCGGCGCTCGAAGTGATCGTTCCAGCGCTCCTTGGCCTCCTTGAACGGCAGCGCGGTGTCGACGACCTCCGCGAGCTGGGGCTGCGCGCTGGGGTCGAGCCACAGCCGGAGGCCCGAGAACCGCGCGCCCGGCCCCGACAGCGCCCACGCGCGCTCCAGCGCGTTGCGCAGCTCGCGGACGTTGCCGGGCCAGCCGTGGCGGCGCATGCGCTCCAGGTTGTCGCCGTCGATCGGCCCGGGATCGACGCCGCGCGCCCGGTAGAACGTCGCGATCAGGTGCGGCAGGTCCTCGAGCCGCTCGCGCAGCGGCGGCAGCGCGACGTGGACCACCGCGAGCCGGTAGAACAGGTCGAACCGGAACTCCTTGGCCGCGACCATGCGCGCGAGGTCGCGGTGGGTGGCGGCGACCACCCGCGTGTCGACGGTGACCGGCCGATCGGCGCCGACCGGTTGCACGGTCTGGGCCTCGAGCACGCGCAGCAGCTTGGCCTGCGCCGCGAGCGGCAGCTCGCCGAGCTCGTCGAGGAACAGGGTGCCGCCGGTGGCCTCGACGAACGCGCCGCGGCGATCGCGGTCGGCGCCGGTGAACGCGCCGCGGACGTGGCCGAACAGGTGCGAGTCGATCAGGTTCTCGGTGATCGCGCTGCAGTCGACCACGACGAACGGGCCGCCGGGGCGGCCGCTCGCCTCGTGGATCGCGCGGGCGGCGAGCTCCTTGCCGGTGCCGGACTCGCCCTCGATCAGCACCGTCGCGTCGGTCGGCGATGCCATCTCCAGCACCGCGAACAGCTCGCGCATCGCCACGCTCTTGCCCGCCATCGCACCGAAGTGATCGTGATCGCTGGGCGGCAGCGCGATCGCCTCGGCGGCCGAGATCCGCACCGACGTGGCCCCGAACTTCACGGTGGCACCCGAAGGGACCACCACCTCTCCTACCTTGGTGCCCTGCCACCACGTGCCGTTGGTCGAGCCGAGGTCCTTGATCCGGACCCCCTCCGGCACCGCGGTGAGCTCGCCATGTCGGCGAGACACCTGCGGATCCACCAGCACCAGGTCGCACGATGCGTGCGCACCGACCACCACCGGCCGGGCGCCGAGGGCGATCGTCGCGCCGCCCTGGCCCAGGACTTGAACAAGGTAGGATCGGGGCGCGGTCCGGCCCCGGGTCGTGCTCGTCGCGAGCCCGGTCTGGATCACCGTCCGCCGATCGAGGGTCACATGCACAGCTTAACCCGCGCCGCCCGGCACAGCGTCCTACGCGGCATGAATACGGCCCGCGCGATGAGGTGGTGCGGATGGCTCGTGGCCGCCGCCTGCACCCGTGATCCGAGCCTCGCGGTCACGGTCCACCATCCCGCGGGGTACGTGGTCAGCCAGACCCGCGTCACGGTGTACGTCGGCGACGACGTGACGTGCAACGAGATCGAGTTCGGCGATCGCACCGAGGCCGAGCTCGAGGCGCTCGCGGTCAGCGACGCGATCGACGGCGGCGAGATCGAGGTCAGCCGGCTCGGCGGCAAGTCGATCGTCGCGCGCGGCTACGATGCGCAGGGCCGGTTCATCACCGCGGGCTGCAAGGACGTCGGCGAGATCGCCGGCGCGACCACCGTGGTGATCGACACCCAGCCGACCGCGAGCGTCGCGATCGATCCGGGGCAGCCCGATCGGCCGTTCGGCGAGCGCGAGATCCTGGTCAACATGACCGATTCGCAGGGCAAGCAGCTCGACGGCAACGTGTCGTGGCAGCTGACCGGCCCGGCGGGCGCTGCGACGCAGATGGCGTCTGCCGGGGTGCCGACCCGCAACGGCAACCTCCGGTTCCAGGTCGGGGACATCGGCCAGCCCGGCCCCGAGGGCCTGCGGATCCGCGCGCCGTGGGCGACCGCGCCGCTGCCGCTGGTCACCGCGTTCGATCTGTCGAACGCGACGACGATCCAGCTCGGCGGCGGCGTCGCGGCGAGCCATCCGTCGTGCGACGTCCGCGGCCACGCCGGCAAGCCACCGACCCTGGTCTGCCTGACCCAGGCCAGCGTGACGGGGCACCGCGATGCGGTCGAGATCGCCTGGCAAGGCAGTCAGTACGTGCCGAAGGCGATCCCGATCCCGGGCGTCGACAACCAGTTCGCGCTGTTCGTCGATCACGACGGCAGCGCCGACGAACCGGTCTACGTGCTGAGCGCGAACGCCGCCGGCGCCGGCGCCTGGTACAGGCTCGACGACATGTCGATGAAGCCCGAGTCGTTCGGCAACGCGCTGCAGAACGCAGTGTACATACCCCGCTGCGCCGACAACTCGAACCAGGCGCTGGTCGCCGTGCAGACCGGCACCGCGCTCGGCGTCAACAACCAGGTCCGGATCTTCAGCGTGGCCGGCGCGCCGAGCCCGTCCGGACCGAGCGACGGCGAGGTGTTCTCCGGCGGCTGCCTGCACGACGTCGACCGGAAGGAGCACCAGGGCGTGGTCGTGGCGGGCCCGGGCGGCGACGCCGGCCTGGAGCTGATCACGCCGGGGTCGCAGACCCTGACGCCGATCGTGAGCGCGAAGTTCACCGGCTCGGGCTTCGTCACGATCGCGACCCAGGGCATGATCGAGAAGCGGTTCGCCGGGACCCGGCTGCAGGCGACCGGCACCGTGGTGTTCGAGGCCGTGCTCGCACCGCAGGGCACCTCGTACATGCTGGTCGAGCGCACCGAGGTCGAGGCCGCGGCGCCGCCCGAGAAGATCCTCGCCGGCAAGCTCGATCGCGACGGCGACACCGATCTGATGTGGGACATGGGGATCGGCGCGCGCCGGCGGGTGTTCCAGGTCTCGCTCGCCAAGCAGGTCGGCGGCGATCCGCTCACCGCGATGACCAGCGGGCCGGGCGCGCTGGCCACCGCGACCGCGAATCCGACCGACTTCGTCGTCGGCGACCTCAACGGCAAGGGCGCCGACGAGATGATGGTGTTCACCCAGAGCGCGGTGACGATCTACTCGCCCGACGAGTAGCTCGCGCCGGGGCCGCGTGCCACGATGCCGCGATGTTGCGCGTGATGTCGATCGCCGCGGTGCTCGCGGCGTGCACCGGCCGGGCGCCCGGGCCGGTGGTGTCGCCGGCGCCCGCCGCGCCGCCGCCCGCCGCGGCCCACGTGGCGCCGGCTGCCTCGACTGCCGCCGCAGCGGCGCCGCCGGCCGCGCCGGCACCGGCCGCAGCCGACCCCGGGCCGCTCGATCAGGACCTGCCGCGGCTGGTCGAGCGCGCGCTCGCGATGTACCGCGACGTCGCCGCTGCGCTCGCGGCCAGCGGCAGCGACTGCGCCGCGGCATCGGCGCGGCTGCGCGAGCTGTCCGAGCGCTACCGCGAGGTCGTGAGCGCCAATGCCAGGGTCCTGCGCGACGGCCGCGCCCGCCAGCTGCGCGCCGCGCTGGAGTCGCACGGCGACGAGTTCGACGCCGCGGCGCAGGCGGTGGTCGGCGCGCCGGCCATGGCGAAGTGCGCCCCGGATCCGGCGTTCGGCAAGGCGTTCGACGAGCTGCTCGCGCCGCCGTGATCGCCCTGCCGGCCAGCCGGGGCGCCGCACCAATCAATGCCGCCGTGCGCTGCAGACCGCCGCCGGGGTGCGGCTTGCGCGACCGGCGCGAACGAGCTATCCAGCGTGTTGCGCTCGCTGCCCGGCGCAATGATGTGACCCTCGCCGCCTGAATCCATCGCGTTCGCGCCGCGTCGCCGGATCCAAGGGATCCGCGATCGCGGCTGCTGGGATTCTGCGCTGCGGCCGCCGTTCGGGGCCGCCGGGGAGGTCATATGTCGTCGATTCGCATCGAACGCCTGGCGTTCGCGTATTCCGATCTGGTTCCGCTGCTCTCGGACGTCGAGCTTCACCTGACGCGCGGCTTCACCGGCGTCGTGGGGGAAAATGGCAGCGGCAAGTCCACGCTGCTCGGTCTGATCGCCGGTGCGCTCGCACCGACCGCGGGCCGCGTCCACCGCGAGCCGCGCGACGCGCTGGTCGCGCTGTGCCCGCAGGACGTCGATCGCATGCCGCCGGACGTCGGCGAGCTCGCCGAGCGCGGCGACGCCGACGCCGGCCGGTGGCGCGCCGTGCTCGCGCTCGACCCCGATCAGCTCGCTCGCTGGCCGACCCTGTCGCCGGGCGAGCGCCGGCGCTGGCAGCTCGGCTCGGCGGTGCGCTGGCGCGCGGCCCGGACATCCTGCTGCTCGACGAGCCGACCAACCACGTCGATCCGTCGTGCCGCGCCCTGCTGCTCGGCGCGCTGCACCGGTTCGACGGCGTCGCCGTCGTGATCTCGCACGATCGCGCCGTGCTCGACGAGCTCACCACCGCGACGATCCGCGTCCACGGCGGCACCGCGCGGCTCTACCCCGGCGGCTACTCCGCCGCCCGGGCCGGCTGGGAGGCCGACGAGGCGCGCCAGCGCGACGTGCGCGCCGCGGCCCATCGCGAGGTCCGGTCGGCGGGCCGCCGGCTCGACGAGGCGCGCTCCGACCAGCGCGCGGTGGACGGCCAGCGCACCGCCGGGCGCGCCATGAAGGGACTGCGCGATCACGACGCCTCCGGGGCGCTGCGGATGGGCAAGATCGCGATGGCCGACGCCCGGCTCGGCCGCCGCGTCGAGGTCGCGCGCCGCGCGGCCGAGCGCGCCGCCGCCGCCGTCCCCGACGCCCCGGCCGGCCGTACGCTCGGCCGATCGATCTTCGTCGACTACGCGCCGTGTCCGCGCCGCGTGCTGTTCGAGCTCACCGGCGCGACCCTCACGGCAGGCGGCACGGCGCTGCTTCACGACGTCCGCGTCGCCGTCCGCCCGGGCGACCGGATCCGGATCGCGGGCGACAACGGCGCGGGCAAGTCGACACTGCTCCGCGCGCTGCTCGCGTCGCACACCTCGCCGTCCGACCGGCTGCTCGTGCTGCCCCAGGAGCTCGACCCCGGCGGCCCGGCCGCCTTGCTCGCCGAGCTTTGCGGCCTCGCCCCGGCCGTGCGCGGCCGCGTGCTGTCCCTGGTCGCCGCGCTCGGTGTCGACCCCGATCGCCTGCTCGTCTCCGCCGCGCCGTCGCCCGGTGAGGCCCGCAAGCTCGCCCTCGCGCTCGGCCTGGGCCGCCACGCCTGGTGCCTCGTGCTCGACGAGCCGACCAACCACCTCGACCTGCCGTCGATCGAGCGGCTCGAGGAAGCGCTCGTCGCCTATCCCGGCGTGCTCGTCCTGGTCAGCCACGACGACCGGTTCGCTGCCCGCTGCACCCAGGCCACCTGGCGCGTGGCTGACGGCGAGGTGCAGGTCGGCCAACCGGCGGCACCGCTCGCCATCTAGCCCCACGGGGAGGACGCTCAGCCGTCGTGAAACACGTCGCCGATGGTGTGTTCGTCCGAAATCCGGACAGATGGTCGATTCGTTGCCGGCCCGCAGCGCGTGGGTCGTCTCGGAGCATCAGCCCGCGCAGCGAGACGAGGCTGCTCGGCGCGGCCGCCGGCCGCAACCTGCTTCACTCGACGGTCATGTTGAAGTCCATGTTCGCGATGCACGTCGCGTTCGGCGTGTCGATGGTCTGGAATACCTGCGACGACCAGCTGCCGTTGTCGATGAACTGGTAGTAGACCCTCCACTGGGTGACGAGGTCGTTCTCGGTGTGCTCGAGATCGCGCGTCCAGTTGCCGGTGTGGCCGAAGTCCAGGATCAGGTCGCCGAGGTTCTCGTTCAGCCACTTGCCTTCCGAGGCAGAGTAGTACTCGGCGTGCTGCACGTTGATCGCGGTGTTGGTGCCATTGCGCGTGCGCGAGTTCGTGATGTGGATACCGACGTCGCGGCAGGCGTCGGAGCCAAACAGGCCTTGCGTCGTGGTCGCGACCTGGGCCGACTCCAACGACGTCTCGTCGCCGGACAGCGCGCAGCTCGCAACGAAGCAGGTGGCGACGAGGCAGCTGGCGATTCGTGAATAGCGCATGATGGACCTGGTGTTCTGCATGGTCGCCGCCGCTTCATGAAGCGTGCCGCGAGGTCGCGGCCTTCGCTGGCCCCGCGCTGCGACGGACGTCACGCGCCGGGCGCGCCGGACGGGCCGGCAGCTCGATCGAGCGCGCTGAATCGGCGCGCCGGATGCTAGATCGGCGTTCCCGAGCGGGTGCGCGCCGGGCGCCGCTGGCGTCTCGCACGCAATCGCTGCCGCAGCCTCACGCCGAGGCGGCGGTCAGCGGGGCCTGCTCGCGGGTCTGCAGGAAGCGGAGCTGCGGGAAGTCCTGCCGGGCGCGGTTGAGCTGCCACTCGTTGCGGGCGAGGAACACGGTGGCGCCCGAGTGGTCCTCGGCGATGTTGTCGCGGTTGGCGTCGGCGAACCGCTTGATCAGCTTGGGGTCGTCGGCGTCGACCCAGCGCGCGACCTCGAACGACGTGGCCTCGAAGTGGCAGGGCAGGTCGTACTCGGAGCGGATCCGGTCGGCGAGGACCTCGAACTGCAGGGCGCCGACCACGCCGACGACGAAGTCCGAGCCGAGGAACATCTTGAACACCTGGGCGCCGCCCTCCTCGGCGATCTGCTCGAGGGCGCGGCCGAGGTGCTTGGCCTTCATCGGGTCGTCGGCGCGGACCCGGCGCAGGAACTCGGGGGCGAAGCTCGGGATGCCGGTGAAGTGCAGGGTCTCGCCCTCGGTGAGCGCGTCGCCGATCCGCAGGGTGCCGTGGTTGGGGATGCCGATGATGTCGCCGGCCCAGGCCTCCTCGGCGAGCTCGCGCTCGTTGGCCTGGAACAGCATGGCGTTGTGGACGCCGAGCGCCTTGCCGGTGCGCGGCACGGTGAGCCGCATGCCGCGGGTGAAGTGGCCGGAGGCGAGCCGCACGAACGCGATGCGATCGCGGTGCTTGGGGTCCATGTTCGCCTGGATCTTGAAGACGAAGCCCGAGACCTTCTCGTCGGTCGGGTCGACCGGGTGCTCGCGGGCGGGCTGCGCGCGGGGCGGCGGGGCGAGCCGGGCGAGGCCGGCGAGCAGCTCGCGGACGCCGAAGTTGTTGACCGCGCTGCCGAAGAACACCGGGGTCAGGTGGCCGGCGCGGTAGTACTCGAGGTCGAACTTGGGGCACAGCGCGCGGACCATCTCGACGTCCTCGCGCAGCTTGGCGACCGCGGTGTCGGGCAGCAGCTCGTCGAGCCGGGGGTCGGTCAGGCCGGCGACGGTGATGCCTTCCTGGACGTACTCGCCGCGGGTGCGCTCCATCAGGATCAGCTGGTCCGCGAACAGGTCGTAGCAGCCGCGGAACTCGCGGCCCATGCCGATCGGCCAGCTCGCGGGCACGACGTCGAGCTGGAGGTCGTGGGCGATCTCGTCGAGCAGCTCGAACGGATCGCGGCCGTCGCGGTCGAGCTTGTTGATGAACGTGGTGATCGGCACGTCGCGCAGCCGGCAGACCTCGAACAGCTTGCGGGTCTGGGTCTCGATGCCCTTGGCGGCGTCGATCACCATGACCGCCGAGTCGACCGCGGTCAGCGTGCGGTAGGTGTCCTCGCTGAAGTCCTCGTGGCCGGGGGTGTCGAGCAGGTTGAACGTGCAGCCGCTGTAGTCGAAGGTCATGACCGAGGTGGTCACCGAGATGCCGCGCTCGCGCTCGACCTTCATCCAGTCGCTGCGCGCCCGCCGCCGGTCGCCGCGCGCCTTGACCGCCCCGGCGAGCTGGATCGCGCCGCCGAACAGCAGCAGCTTCTCGGTCAGCGTGGTCTTGCCGGCGTCGGGGTGGGCGATGATCGCGAACGTGCGTCGCCGGGCGATCTGCGCCGGTAGCTCGGGCGTCGACATGACGGCGCAATCTACGGTGCGCGCCCCGAGGGCGCAAGCCGGTAGCTGCAGCCGAGCCGGCGGTCGCCGGTCGCCCGATCAGCCGTGTGCACGGCCTTCGGGGGAGCGCGGCGTTCTGGATAAGACCGGCTCGTCGAACCGGCTCGTCAACTGGACGCCGAGCGCATCGAGGATACGGCTCACGCGCTCGATGGTGATCCCGTGGTACTCGTTCCTTTCGTCGCGCGATACCTGCGACTCGTGAACGCCGAGTCGCTCGGCGAGCTCGCGCTGGGTGAAGCCGAGTGCGATGCGCAAGGCGACGAGCATGCGCCCGAGCCCGTGAAGGTTCGTGAGCTCTCCCACATCGCCGCGCTGCAGGCGCTCGTAGCTCTCGACTTCTTCTCCTCACCGAATCGCCGAACCGCTTCCTGGTACTCGGTCTCGTTGCGGATCATGGTGCTCTCGGAATCTTGATGATGCCGCGGGCCTTGCCATCGCGCCGGGATTGCCGGAATGCAGACCTTGTGAGGGTCGGGAGGTTCAGCTTGCGCTCGAGCTCTCCGCTGGCGAGCTCACGCAGGTCACAGGCAAAGTACCCGTCAATGTCGTTGGGGTGGTCCTTGTCCTCGACGAACGACCCGTCGGCAAAGACCTCGTGGACCACGGTGGGACCCGACAGGAACGATCGGTTCGTCTGCAAGCTCACCACGCGCACGCCCTGAGCGCGCGGCGCCGGCCGGCTACTCGAGCTGCAGGCCGCAGTCGGAGCAGGCGCCCTCGGCCAGGGCCGCCGCCGTGCCGCACGCGGGGCACGGCAGGTGCTCGGCGTCCCCGGCGATGGCGGGCTCGACGGGCACCAGGCCCTCGCGGGCGAGGTCGTCGTGCCAGTCCGAGCGCAGCAGCTCGGCGAGCCGCGGGATCTCATCCTCCTCGACGAGGAGGTGGGTCCGCGTGCCTCAACCACCCCCGGCCTTGCCGGGGCTCGGCGGGCAGCCGACCAGGACCGGGATGCCGGCCGCCAGGCAGCGGTCGCGCAGCGCCTTCATCTCGGGGATCGATCCGGCCATCGCGGGGACCAGGGGAAGTCCGTCGAGCAGGTCCTCGGCCTCGGCAGTGGTCAAGCGCGGCATCGGTCCAAGGCTACGGCATGTCCGGCGCGGTTCCAACCGGATCGCGGCACCGCGGCCGGCAGATGTCATGATGGAGCATGCCCCGCCGGCGCCGGATCTCCAGATCGGACCGCTCGCACCGGCGTTGCAAGGAGCACACGTGAAGAACGCAAAGCTCGCGCTCGTGGGGTGTGGCGTGGTGGGCCTGGTGGCCCTGATCGTCCCGTTCACCGGTGGGTCGCTGCTCGCGGGCCTGCTGGAGATCGACGCGGCGTCTGCGCTGGTCCACGTCGCGATCTTCGTGCTGCCGGCGGCGATGGGCGCGTTCGGGCTGGCCCGGCCGCCCCTGCGCGCCTGGCAGTCGGGGGTTGCGCTGGCGGCCTGCGTGCTCGGCGTGGTGCGGTTGCAGGCCTGGGACCTCGCGCTGCACCTCCCGAGCATCGGGCTGCGCGGAGTGCTGCTGCTCGCGGCGCTCGTGATCGGAACGGTGGCGTCGGTGGCGACGCTGCTGCAGCCGGAGGCCTGAGCAGCCTGACGCCCCCCCGGGGAGGGCGCTCAGCGCTTGAAGAACCGGTCGAACGCGCGGCGCATCGCGCCGGTCTTCTTGGGCGCCTGGTAGCCGTCGTTGGTGTAGGCGATCCGCGCCGACGGGTCGATGCCGTAGGCGATGTACAGCGACATGAGGTCGTGGACCATCGCCGAGATCCCGGTGGTCCGCAGGTCGTACGACAGGCAGTAGCTGTCGGGCTTGTTCCGGATCATCGCCTTGGCGATGATCATCAGGATCATCGGATCGATCAGCTCGCCGTTGCCGTCGAGGTAGTGCTTGTAGCTGAAGAACCGGTCCTCCGGGGCGAGGTCGGAGGCGCCCTGGCCCTCGGCCTTGGGCGCGCGCATGTTCTGGATCGTGCGGTACTCGTGCTCGATGTACGCGGCGATCGAGTTGTTCTCGTCGCGCTTCTCGTACTCGACGAACTTGCGGAACGCGTCGAACAGGTTCTTGGGGTTGGCGTAGGCGCCGGAGATCAGGTAATAGAACACCGCGCCGAGCGAGTAGATGTCGGCGGGGCGGCCGACGCTCTTGACCACGCGGCCGCGCACGTTGGTCTCGCTTCCCTCGGCGAACGGCCGGTTGAGCAGGAGCTTCTTGCGCGCGCGGTCGGCCGCGGCGATCGAGTACATCTCGTTGCGGTTGAACAGCGCGAACGAGTCGTTCTCGTAGATGTCGATGTAGAAGTCCTCGAAGAACTCGACCTCGGGCGAGCCCTGGGTGGTGTTGACCAGGAGCTCGAACGTGTTGGTCTCCTGCTCGGGGCTCTGGAAGTACAGCGTGCCGGGGACCGCCTGGAACCGGGTCATCGACACGTCGAGATCGGGGTCGGCGACCTTGCCGACGTTGAAGTCGGCGAGCTTGACCTTCATCTGCGAGCCGCGCAGGTTGGGATCCGGCAGCTTGACCAGGATGTTGGCGGGCTTGATGTCGCGGTGGCAGGTGTCGCGGACCAGGTGGGAGAACTCGACCGCGGTCGCGACCGGGACGACGTACTCGAGCACGCGGAAGATCCGCTCGCGCAGCGGCACGGCGAGCAGGTCGTCGCGCCGGCGCTTCTGGCGCGCGCCCTTGAGCCGCTCCTCGAGCGACATGTCGAGCAGCTCGAGGATCATGAAGTCGTTCTCGACCCGGTCGCGGATCATCGGCGGGACGAAGCCGGCGCTGTCGCCCTCGCCGGAGCCCAGCAGCTCAACGATGTTCGGGTGACCCTGGACGCGCTCCAGGATCTCCTTCTCCATCTGGAACCGCATCTGGTCCTCGGGGGACACGCCGCGCTGCAGCGCCTTGATCGCGACCGGCCGGCGCAGCGTGGTCTTGGACTCGACCCAGCGCTCCTCGCCGAGGTAGCACTTGGCGAACCGGCCCGAGCCGAGCTCGATCGGCATGCCGGTCTCGTCGACGACGAACGCGTAGATCCGGCTGCGCGCGACGTACGGCGTCGGCTGCGCGATCACGCCCGAGACCTGGGCCACCGGCGGCCCGGGCATCGCGGTCATCGTCATGCCGCCGTTCATCGGGCCCGGCGCCCCGGCCGGGTGGCCCTGGTGAGCGTGCTGCGCCTGCGGGACCAGCCCCGGCGCCGCCGGAAGGGCCGACAGGGAAAGCCCGGGGTTGGTGCCGTACTGTTGCGCCAGGGGCGACCCGATGTGCGAGAGCGACGGCGAGGCCGATGCGAACTGGCCGGGCGCGCCCGGCGGCGGCGCCGCCGCCCCCAGGAGCGAGATCGACGGGTTCGACGGCCGCGACGCCGGCTGCATACCGTGGGCCTGGGCGTTCGGGATCTGGTTGAGCGACGTCGGATCGCCTTCGAAGTCCGCGAAGTCCTCGGCCAGCGGAGGCGCCGAGGGCGAGTGCTTGCGCGGCGGGCTACCCGGTGGACTCGACGGCGGGGGATGGGACATGTGCGAGCTCAGCCTCGGCGCGACTTGGGAATCGGCCGCCCCCGAGTGTAGACGAAGTATGCTTCGGATCCGGGGCCAAAGTCGAACAGGATCGCGTCGATGCAGTCGTCCAGCGTGACGGATACGCGCTCGCCGCCGACCGGGAACACGGTGTGGCCGGCGCCCGGCGTTCCGGCGGCGACCCGGATGTGACCGATCTCCTGCGCGCGCGGTGTGACGAGCGCGAAATCGCCGGCCTGATCGATCTGCACGGCGGGAGACGGGCGACCGCCGAGCGGCGCGACGAAGCAGGTCAGGCCCTTGAGGTGCAGGACGCGCGCGCCGGTCGGCCCGGACTGAAAGGTCACGCGGACCTTACTATTATGACTGCCAATCAGATCAGCGACCTGGTTGGGGGCATGGAGGTAATGCACGCGGCGGTCGCCGACGACCTGCGGCAGGTCGGACAGCGGGACGCGGTGCGGGACGCCCTGGGGGCCGATCGATGGAGCCGACGCGCGAAGCATCCAGGGCGCCACGGCCGGAGGGGGCACCCAGCTGGGTGGCGCGGGGGTCGGGATGGGCTGGGGGGGCGGGGTCGACTCGGGCCGCGGCGCGGTTTGCTGCGGGGGCGACGCGGTGTGCTGCGGGGCGGGCGGCGCCCCGGCGGGCGCGGCCGGGACGGCGGGCTCGGCGGTCGGTCGAGCGGTCTCGGGAGCCGGGGAGCCGGCGGCGGGAGGCTCGAGCGCAGCGAGACGGGGGGCCGAGGCCCCCGCGGGATCCACCGCCGCGGCGAGCTCTTGGGCGAGGTCCTCGACCCGCGCGAGCCGGTGCTTGGGGTCGAACGCCAGGGCCTTGGCCAGCACCTCGATCGCCGCGAGCGGCACGTCGAGCGGCTGCAGCGCGGCGACGACCAGGTCGCCGCCGTGGCGGCGCTTGCGGTAGCCGGCGTAGACGTCCTCGTCGGCGAAGATCGCCCTGCCCGACAGCATGTACACCGCGACGCAGGCCAGCGAGTAGATGTCGGTGGCCGGGCTGACCGGCTGGCCGGCGAGCTGCTCGGGAGCCGCCCAGCTCGGCGAGTACATCGCGAGCTTCTGGCCGGCGACGATCGCGGTGTCCTCGGCGCGCTGTTGCCGGTTGTCGTCGTCGGCGCTCCACTTCGCGATCCCGAAGTCGGCGAGCTTGGGCAGCTTGCTGCCGGCGACCGCGCCGAACAGGATGTTCTGGGGCTTGATGTCGCGATGCACGATGCCCAGGGCGTGGGCCTCGGCGAGCGCCAGGCACATCGCGTTGACCACCCGCACGGTCTCGCCGAGCGACTGCCGGCCCTGCTCGCGGACGACGTGCGACAGCGTCCCGCCGTTCATGTACTCGCAGACCTGCAGCGGCATGCCCTCGGCGTCCTTGGTGCCGAGGTGACCGAAGTCGTAGATCCGCAGCGTGTTGGGGTGGGTCAGCCGGGACAGCGCGAACGCCTCCTGGACGAAGTGCTCGTAGCTGGTGCGGCCGACGCCGGAGTTGCCGTCCATCCCGGAGAACACCTTGATGCACACCGGGCGCGACAGCCGCTCGTCCTGGCCGCGGAACACCACGCTGTGTCCGCCCGACGCGATCTGCTCGACGATGCGGTAGCGCTCGAGGACGATGTCCCCGATCTTGACCGCGAGCGGCGGCGCCTCGGACCCGCGGGGCGCCTTCGGACCTGTCGACATTCCAAGAAATGGTACCCCGTTCACCGGGTCATTGCAGCGCGATCGGCGCGGGGCCGAGGTCGTGGACCGCGTCGACGGCGATCACCGGCGTGGCGCCGGGCGGGAGGCCGCGGATCGCGCGCTGCGCCGCGCTCGGCGGCCGGGTCGCCGAGCCGGGGTCCTCGTCGGCGTGGCACCGCGTCGATGGGTCGACGCCGCGGGCCCCGGGGCACGGCGTTGGAGTCCGGCGCGCTGCGTGCTATCTGGGTCGCGTGAGCATTCGCCACGCCGCCCTGTGGATCGGCGCCGCGCTGGTGCTCGGCCTCGGCGTGTACCTGTTCCTCGAGGTTCGCGCGCAGCCGGCCGCGGGGGCGGATGCCGTGCCCCCGCGCACGGTCGCGGAGCCGCCGCCGGCCGCCACACCACCGCCGGCGCCCCGGCCGGCCGCACCGCCGGTGCGAGCGCCCGCCGCGGGCTCCGCGCAGCCGGCGCCGACCGCCGGCCCGTCCCCCGGCTCCGCCGCGGGCTCGAGCGCCGCGCTCGCCGTCCCCGGCCCGGTGCTCGCCGCCGGCGACCCCGCGGCCGCGCCGGCCGACCCCGACGCGGCGATGACCGAGGCCAACCGGGCCTACGACCGCGGCGACCTCGACGAGGCCAAGACGCTCGCGTCGCGCCTGCTCGCCCGTCAGCCGACCAACGTCCGGATGCTCCGCATCATGGTGTCGGCGTCGTGCATCGATGGTGACACCGCGACGGCGCTGGCCAGCTTCACGAAGCTGCCGCCGCCGGATCAGGCGCAGATGCGGGTCCGCTGTGCGCGCTACAGCGTGTCGTTCCCCGGGCCCTGACCGGCGCACGCACCGCCTCCGGGTGCTGGACGGCTCGCCGGGCAGGCACTATGGTAACGCATCGCTTAGCAAGGATAGGTGGATGTCCAGTCTGGTCGAGTTGCTCGCCAAGGAGCCGGTTCGCGCCCGCGTGATCGAAGACTGCGTCGAGCTGATCGAGGCGCAGGTCAAGCAGAAGGGCTTCATCATCAAGAGCGCCTACGCGACGATCAGGGCGATCAAGAAGCGGTTCATCCCCGAGACCGTCGACACCATGCTCGACGAGTGGCTCGACAAGCTGTCGCCGCACTTCGACCGCTGGTCGGCGAACAAGACGTCGTCGTTCCCCGACTACGTGATCGCCCGAGGCGACGATGTCGCCGAGGACCTCCTGTCGGTGACCGATGCACGCGCCGCCCGGACGTCGCACACCACCGCCAGGAAGATGTACGGCCGGATGCGCGACGGTGCGAAGAAGAACGTGATCGAGGCGATCCCGGACCTCGCACGGATGATCGAGAAGCACGTCCAGAGTGCGCCGAAGCAGCCCGCCGCGACGGCCTAGCCAGGCCGTTGAAAAACGCGCTGCGGGCCCCGATCGCTTCGTTGTCGCTGCGCTTCCGGTTCTCATGTGCGCGAGCACACTGCGATCCGGTTCTCGCTCCGCCTCGCGCTCGGGGCTCCTCGCAGCGTTTTTCAACGGCCTGGGGGCGGCTACTGCTGGTCGAGCAGGTAGACCATGAGGTAGCCCTCGGCGGTGCGCCGCGGGCCGGGTGCATTCGACAGCAGGCGGAAATCCGCGGCGAGCTGGCGGCGCTGGTAGCTGCGGTAGAGCGCCATCGGGTCGATCTCGTGGGCGTGCTCGAGCTCCTCGATCTGGCGGGCCAGGACCTCGGCCGCCCACGCCGGGCTGGCGGCCGACAGGTGCTGCTTCTGCATCTCGCGGCGCAGCGTGGCCAGCTCCTCGCTGGTCATGTTGAACAGGAACTCCTCGAACGCCGCGCTCTCATCGGCGCTCATCCCCTCGCGGCCGAAGAACTCCAGGACCTCGGGGCTACAGTCCTCGCGGACCAGCCGGAACGTCTCGGTGGCGCCGAGCAGCGTGCCGTAGGCGCTGTTGATCCGGTTGCGCGCGTGCCACGCCGACTCGAGCAGCGGCGCGAAGTCGTCGATCTCGAGGGCGGCATCGTCCCACACGGTGATCAGCTGATCGGCGGCGCGCTGCTTGGTCCGGCGGCTCACGTCGGGCTTGCGGAGCAGCGCCAGGAACAGCTCCTCGGCGAGCAGGGTGTAGATCGACTGGGCGAGCTCCTCGCGCAGGTCGTGGGTCATCCGCGCCGAGCCGGGCACTTCGCCGAGCACCGACGTCGCCTTCACGAAGCCGCGCAGGAAGTTGATCTTGGTGAGCAGGTAGGTGCGCGACTGCGTCGCCTTGAGCGGCAGTGCGAGGTCGCCCGACAGACCGTCGAGCGTGCACAGGTGGTCGATCAGGGTGGACTCGTCGCGGCCCTCGCCGCCGAGCGCCGTCGGCCGGCGCAGCGGGCGCTGGCGTTCGAGCAGGTCGGACGTGGCCTTGAGCTCGGTGATCAGGCCCTGGAGGACCAGCGCATCGGCGGGGGAGTGTGCGGCGACCGCCGCCATCGCCTGCTCCACGAGCTCGGTTTCGTGACGGTCGAGCACACGGGCTCCCAGGGCCTGCACGACCTGGACGGACAGCGCCAGGCCGGTGGACCCTATCACGCCGGGCTGCGTCGTCGCGCGCGGCACCACCGTCGGTGCGGGCGCCGTGGATGCGAGCGCGGGAGGCTCTGTGGGATTGCGACCGGGGTACGACACGGAGTGTTACCTAGCTCGGGCGGATCGATGAAGGCGATGGGCAAGGTGGTTTACAGCCGTTCGCGCCTGCGGCGTACCACGAACCGGATTCCTAGCGCCACAAGGGCTAGCACGAGGATCGCCCCTATGACGTGGTCGACGCGCTTGAGCGTGCTGGTGAGGGCCTCCCAGTTCGCTCCGACGTAGTAGCCGAGGAGAATCAGGGCGCCACCCCAAATTGTGGACCCCAGGAATGTCTGCAGGAAGAACCCGGGGAGCGGCATCCGGGCGATGCCGGCCGGGACCGAGATGATGTGACGGATCACCGGCAGGAACCGGCCGATCAGGATCGTCTTCTTGCCGTGCCTGGCAAAGAATGCTTCCGTGCGCTCGATCTCGTGCTGGCGGACCAGGAAGTACTTGCCGTAGTTGACCAGGAACGGCTTGCCGCCGACGACGCCGATCCAGTAGCAGATCCCGGAGCCGACCACCGCGCCGACGCTGTTGATGACCAGGATCACAGGTAGCGAGAACTCACCTTTCCATGCCATGAACCCGGCGAACGGCATCACCAGCTCCGACGGGATCGGCACCAGTGTGCTCTCCAGCGTGATGAGCAGGAAGACGACCGGGTAGCCGCCCGCGCGGACGATGCCTTGCACCCAGTCGGAGAACGCTTCGAACACGAGGAGCTTTTACACCGGCGGGGCCGTAGAAGTAACGTTCAGCGAAGTCGAACAACCACTTCACCCGGATTCGCCCTCGACGGGCACGTGATCCAGCGTCGCATGCGCGCGCCCGCCGCGGGCGCGGTCAGCGCGGTCGGGCTCACGTCAGATGCCCTTGCCGTGCCGGTTGCGCCAGACCAGGGCGGCGCAGAACGCAGCCGCGAGCACCGCGCTGCCGAACAGCATGGCGAACACCGGCCCCAGACCGTCGAGAACGCGGCGGCCCGATCGGAGCCGAGACCGTAGCTGAGCTCGAGGAAGTACGGCACCCAGGACCACAGCGCGTAGCGGATGAACTTGTCGAAGAAGTGGAACCCGCTGACCAGCAGCAGGTTGATCCACGCATCGCGCGACAGCCGCTCGGGCTCGGGCACGGGCGGCGCGTCGAACGGCGTGCCTGCGGTCACCGGATCGTCGATCGGCGCCAGCCCGAGGTCCTCGGGGCGGTTGCGCTGCAGCACGTAGAACTGGACCCAGATCACGGCCAGCACGGCGGCGCCGGTGTAGAAGCACCACGGCCAGGGCGCGATGCCGAGCACCACCGCCATCACCCAGCGTCCGGTGCGCGGGAGTCAACGCGATCGCCACCGCCATGCGCTGCGAGCGTATCGCGTCTCGGTGGCGGGCTGGCAACGCGCAGGTCACCGCCCGGCGATGCGCCGGAATGCGGCACCCAGCGCCCGGCCGAGCCGCTCGAGGTCGTCGGTCGCGGTGGGGAGGTCGTCGATCGGGTCGCCGACCGCGATCACCGCGGCGATCTGCGACTCGACCGCGATCGGCAGCGCGGCGGGCGCACGCGGGGCGCCCAGCGCTCGCCACAGCCGGTCCTGGATCGCTCCGGCGTCGGGGGGCGCGGCGGTCGCGAGCTGGCGGGTGTCGTGGGCGACCTGGAGGATCGACGGCGCGCCGAGCGGGACGGCGATCGCCTGGATCACCTCGGTGGTGAGCTGGTCGCCGTGGCCGCGCTCGCCGAGCGCCGCGCCCTCGTGAATGGTGAACCACACGGCGTGGCGGAACCGGCCGGCGAGGTAGTACATCGCCGCGTCGGTCGCGTCCGCACGCGACGCGGCGCCCGCGATCGCGGCGATCGATGCGTCGAGCGATGCGAGCCGGGGGGTGGGGACCCTGCCGGCTCCGCCCGTGGGATCGCCCGCGGGGGTTGGCGTGCCCCGCGGCGGGGTCGGGGCGCGCGGCGGCGCCGGGTGGCCGGTGCGCGGCGGGTACGAGCTGGTCAGCGTGCGCGGCGGGTACGAGCTGGTCAGCGTGCGCGGCGGG
>JBGQCL010000212.1:0-19199 GCA_041495365.1 Kofleriaceae bacterium
CCCGACGACGCCGCGCCCCACGTCGCCACCGTGATCCCCGACGCCGCCGCGCCCCACGTCGCCACCGCAGCCCCCGATGCCGCCGCGCCCCACGTCGCCACCGCAGCCCCCGATGCCGCCGCGCCCCACGTCGCCACCGTGATCCCCGACGCCGCCGCGCCCCACGTCGCCACCGCAGCCCCCGATGCCGCCGCGCCCCACGTCGCCACCGCAGCCCCCGATGCCGCCGCGCCCCCGCGCAACGCCGGTGACGGCTCCGCGCAGGTCGCCAACCCGCCGCTCAGCCCGACTCCGGGACCGGGTGGCGACCTGACGATCTCGTCGACCCCGCCGGGCGCGCGGGTGTTCCTCGACGGCGCCGACGCCGGTGTCACCCCGCTCCACCTGCCGAGCTCGCCCGATCGCCACAACCTCGCGCTGCTGCTCGCCGGCCACGATCTGTACATCGCGCAGGTGGTCGGCCACGGCACGTTCCAGATCCCGCTCAAGGAGGTCACGCCGGCCAGCGGTCCGGCGGGGATCAAGGTCCTGAAGTGCAAGGACAAGGAGCGCTACTACGTGTTCGTCGACGGCAAGCCGACCGGACAGACCTGCCCCACCGAGCGCATCGAGTGCGAGATGGGCCCGCACACCGTCGAGGTCTACGACGTCGTGTCGGAGACCCGCCGCAAGTGGGACATCGTGGTCAAGGAGACCCGGCTGTCGTTCCGCGTCCGCGTGGAGTGAATGGAGAGGTCGCGCGGGGCGTCGCGCGGCCCTGCACCTGCTGCCCTCGCGCCTGCTAGTCGTCCGCCGGCTCCACCTCGTCCGCCTCCAGCTTGTGCCGCGGGTCGAGCCCGTACTTCCGGATCAGCTCGCGCAGGTGCTTGCGGTCGATCTGGGCCTCGCGCGCCGCGGCCGACAGGTTCATCTTGTGGCGCCGCATCAGATCCTCGATGTACTCGCGCTCGAACATCTCGACCAGCTGGCCCTTGGCCTCCTTGAACGGCAGGTCGGTGCGGATGCCGAGGCTCGGCGCGGCCTCGCTGACCAGCGCGTCCTCGAGGTTGATCGACGAGCCGCGGGCGAGCAGGCAGGCCCGCTCCAGCACGTTGCGCAGCTCGCGCACGTTGCCCGGCCAGCTGTGGCGGACCAGCCGCGCCATGTCCTCGGGCGACACGGTGAGCGCGGGGCCGAAGTTGTTGACGAAGTGGTTGATCAGGAGCGGGATGTCGGTGCCGCGCTCGCGCAGCGGCGGCACGCTGACCCGGATCACGGCGAGCCGGTAGTAGAGGTCCTCGCGGAACGCCTTCTTGGCGACCTCGGCGCGCAGGTCGCGGTTGGTGGCGGCGACCACGCGGACGTCGATCTTCTCGTAGGTGTTGGAGCCGACCTTGCGCACCGCGCGCTTGTCGAGCACGCGCAGGAGCGACGGCTGCAGGTCGAGCGCCATCTCGCCGATCTCGTCGAGGGAGATGGTGCCGCCGTGCGCCTCGGCGAACGCGCCCTTGCGATCGGTGATCGCGCCGGTGAACGAGCCCTTGACGTGACCGAACAGCATCGACTCGATCAGCTCGCGCGGCACCGAGCCGCAGTCGAACACCACGAACGGGCCATCTCGCCGCGGCGAGTGGTTGTGGATCTCCTCGGCGATCAGCTCCTTGCCGGTGCCGGTCTCGCCCTCGATCAGCACGGTCGCGGTGGTCGCGGCGACGTCCTCGAGCAGCGTGAACATCTGCCGCATCTTGGTGTCGCCACCCACGATCGAGCCGAACGAGGCCTGCGCGCTCGGCTCGGGCTCGACGATCTCCTCGTCGGGCAGGAACTTGATGACGGTCCGGCCGAGCTTGACCTCGGCCCCGAACCCGATCGCGATCTTCTCGAACCGCGAGCCCTGGATGAACGAGCCGTTGGTCGACCCGCAGTCCAGCATCAGGACCTCGTCGCCCGACAGCTGGGCCTCCAGGTGCTTGCGCGACACCGTCTTGTCGGTGAGCACCAGGCTGCACTGCGGCCCGGAGCCGAACGACACCGGCTCGCCGGTCAGCCGGACCGCCTCACCTCGGTCCGGTCCCTTGATGACGACGAAGATGCCGCCCTGGTTCTGCCGCGAGTAGGACGGGGCCTCGTCGAGCAGGGCGGTGACGTTGGAGCGGTCGCGGGTCATCTGTCCCGAGGTTTCGCCATGGTAGCCTCGGTGCATCCTGCTGTAAATACGCCGCGCTACTTGCCTCGCAGCACCGCGACGTTCGGTCCGGACAGCGCGATGATCACGCCGGCAACGGCGGCGGCGAGAATGATGGCGACGATCACCATCCACGGCTGAAGGATGGATCGCTTCCGCGCGCGCACCGGGCCGCGGCCCTGCGCCTGAAAATGCGGCACGGGTCGTGCCGGTCGTGCTGCGGCCCGCGATGCGGGCGGTGGCCCGCCGGATGCGATCGGAGGCAGCTGCCGCGGGAGCGTCGGCATCCCGTCGCTGGGATCGGCCGGCCGCGGCGGCCCGGGATGCGGCATCGACGTCACCGGCGCAGGCGGGGCCGGGAGCGGTGAACGTGACATCGGCGGCGGCGGCATCGCCCGGAGCTGTGACGGAGGCATCGCCGGCACCCCGGGCAGCGCGCTGCGCGGGATCGGGGGCGGCCCCGACAGCGTCCGCCCGCCCTGGACGTCCGCCGAGGACGGCGACAGGTCGAGCCGCCGCGGCCCGGCGTCGAGCCGGAGATCCGCGAACGAGCGGTCGCCCATCGCCTCGCGGTGCTGCTGCTCGAGGTCGATCATGTTGATGATCGACGTCAGCTCGACGACGCCGCCCTTGGCGAGCTCGGTCCGCGGCCGCGAGAGCCGCGAGCTCGAGTGCCGGTTGACCGAGAACGGCCCCGAGCTCGTGCTCGGCGCGAACGCATCGTCCTCGTCGTCGTCGTCGTCCTCGTCCTCGTCCTCGCCCTCGTCCTCGCCCTCGGCACCCCCTTCGTAGACCTCGGTCGCGGCGCGATGGATGTAGCCCAGGTCCTCGTCGTCGTCGTCGCCCCGCCACTGATCCGGCGGGCCGCACAGGTCGACCAGCTCGCGCGCGACCTCGTGCGCCGACACCAGCAGGCCGTTGCGGTGCGCGCAGCGGGTCAGCGCCTCCTGGAACTCTCCCGCGGTCTGGAACCGGTCGTCGGGTGACAGCGCCAGCGCCTTGCGCATGATCGCATCGAGATCGGGGGTCAACCCCGGCACCTTGCGCGACACCACCGGTACCGGCTGCGAGTAGATCTCCTCGGCCGACGTGGTGAGGCCGGCGTGGACGAACAGGCGCTCGCCGGTGAGGACCTCGTACATGCACACCGCGAGCGAGTACAGGTCGGAGCGGTGGTCGAGCTGCTCGCTCCGTGCCTGCTCCGGCGACATGTAGCCGATCTTGCCCTTGACCTTGTAGAACAGCGAGTTGTGGGTCGCCGCCTTGGCGATCCCGAAATCGGTCAGCTTGACCTCGCCGGCGTGCGAGACCAGGATGTTCGACGGCGACACGTCGCGGTGGATCAGCCGGAGCGGGTTGCCGTCCAGGTCGCGCTTGACGTGGGCGTAGGCCAGCGCCGACAGCACCTCGCGGCTGATGTGGATCGCCGCCGCCGGCGAGAACCGCTTGCCGCGCCGCTTGGCCTTCTTGAGCAGCGTGCGCAGGTCGCCGCCCGGCAGGTACTCCATGACGATGAAGTACTCGCCGCCGGCGGTGACCAGGTCGATGGTGTGGACGATGTTCGCGTGGTCGAGCGTCGCCGACAGCTTGGCCTCGCGGAGGAACAGGTCGATGAACTCCTCCTGCTGGGTGAACTCGGGCAGGAGCTGCTTCAGCACGACCTGCATCTCGAACCCGCCGGCGCCGAGCTTCTTGCCGACGTAGATCGCCCCCATGCCGCCCTCGGACAGATGCTCGAGGACCACATAGCGATCGATCGGAGCCGCTCCGACATCGACCATCGAGTGATCAGTGTAACATCGACCGCGCGGCGGCGCGGCTCCGCCGGGCTCGGAGCATGTGCGCCGCTCGACCCCGGTGCGGCGAACCGACGCAACCGCCGCCGCGCCGACAGCTGGATGGGGTGCCGTGCCACGGGCGCAACCTCGCGCATCCTGCAGTGTCTTGCCGGCATGCGTCGCGTGGCCGCCCTGGCAGTCTTGACCGCTCTCGCCGCACTGCCGGTGCTCGCCGATCCCGCCCCCGCCCCGCCGGAGCACCGGGGGCCGGCGCCGCAGGCCGAGGCGGGCGAATGCGCGCGGGCGCGCAAGGCGGGCAAGCCCTGCCAGCTGACGATCGAGCCCGAGCAGATCGGCGGCGACCGGGCGACCCCCGACGGCATCGATCTGCGGCTGCGGCGGTTCGAGCCGACCGGCTCGATGATCCGGCTGCGCACGGAGTTCATCGATCAGATCGTGAAGTCCGCCGACGAGCTCTGACCCGCGTGCCCGGATCCGGGCGCCCGCGCCACATCCGGTCCGGCACCCATCGGCTATACTTGGCCGACATGCGCACACCCGTGTTCGCGGCGACCCTCGCCTCGGCCATCTGGGCCGTCGCAGCGGCGGCTTTGCTCGGCGCCGGCTGCACCGAGCCGCGCAGCACCGCCTGCAAGGAGGTGTGCAAGCGCGAGGCCGAGTGCATCGACACCCTCGGCAGCAAGAGCCCGTTCGACGAGAAGGAGTGCATCGCCGCGTGCGCCGCCCTGGAGCACGACGTCGAGAACAGCGCGGCCAAGGTCCAGCAGCACATCGCGTGCGTCAACCAGCAGACGTCGTGCCCGGCGGTGCTCGAGTGTAAGTAGTGCTCTCGGCGACCAGTCACCTCGCGTTCGGCGGCGGCACGCTGCGATCGACCGTGTTCCTGGAGCGCAAGCTGCGCATCCACGTGGTCCGGCGCGATCGCCTGCTGTTCGACAGCGCGTTCGCGCCGCCGACCCGGGTGCCGAGCGCGTTCGTCCATTTGTTCGTCCAGCTGTCCGGAACGCTCGCGCCCGCCGGGGCCCCGGCGCTGAGCGGACCGTGTGCGTTCGTGCTCGCCGAGGCCGAGTTCGACCGGGTCACCCGCGGCGCGCGGACGTTCCGCTCGTTCGGCGCGCAGTGCACCGTCGTCGAGCTCCGGCTGCCGGGCGCCGAGGTCCGCCCGCCGATCGGGCTCGGCCATGGTCCGGTTCCGCTCGCGCCGCAGGTCTGGGACGCGTACCGCGCGCTGGAGGCCAACCCCGGCGAGCTTGCGGTGCACCGGCTGCTCGCCGCGCTCGCCGGCACCGGCGTGATGAGCGCCGATCTGGCCACGAGCGTGGTCGCCGAGGAGCCCGAGCGCTTCGCGCGGGTGTGGGCGGTCATGCAGCCGCTGTACCAGCACCTCGCGACCTCGACCTCGCTCAAGCAGATCGCGTCGCTCGCCGGGCTGTCGTTGCGCCAGCTCGGCCGCGACCTCACCGATCTGACCCGCACGTTCGGCCTGTTCGGTGGTGGGTTTCGCGACGCGATGCGGATCCTCCGGCTGCGCGCCGCGGTGCTGCTGCTGTCGGCGCCCGACGCGACGCCGAACGACGTCGCGCGCGTCGTCGGCTACAGCAGCCTCGATGCGATGGGCCGCGCATTCCGCGACGCCCGGCTGCCGCCGCCCAGCCTGGTCCACAGCGCGGTGCACTACCGCGATCCGGACTGAGCGCGGCCCCCGGATCCAGCGCGTCCCGGAGATCCAGCGCGTCCCGGAGATCCAGCGCGTCGCGGATCCACCACATCGCGGATCCCGTCGCCGATGAAGTTGAGCGCGAGGATCGCCGCACCCATCACGATCGCCGGGAACACCAGCAGCCACGGGTACACGACGATCTGGGAGCTGCCCTCGGTGACCAGCGTGCCCCACGACGCGAGCGGCGCCTGGACCCCGAGCCCGAGGAACGACAGCAGCGCCTCGGTGAGCATGACCTGGGGCAGCGCCAGGGTCGCGTACACGATCACCGGCCCGGCCGCGTTGGGCAGCACGTGGCGGACCAGGATCCGCCCCGGCGGCGCGCCGAGCGCGCGGGCGGCCTCCACGAACTCTCGGCGGCGCAGCCCCAGGACCTGGCCGCGCGTGATCCGCGCCAGGGTCAGCCACGAGATCGCCCCGATCAGCGCGATCAGCGCGACCAGCGAGCGCGCCCCGGTCACCGCCATCACCACGATGATCAGCACCAGCGTCGGGAACCCGTAGAGCGCGTCGACCAGCCGCATCATCGCGTGGTCGATCGCGCCGCCGGCGTACGCCGCGATCGCCCCGTAGCTGACGCCGATCGCCACGGCGATCGCGGCGGCGACCAGCGCGACGGCGATCGCGATCCGGCCGCCGATCATGACCCGGACCAGCATGTCGCGGCCGAGCGTGTCGGTGCCGAACCAGTGCGCGGCGCCGGGCGGCGTGGCACCGAGCCACGCGTCGATCGTCGTCGCGTCGAGCCCCGCCGCGCCGGCGATCAGCGGGCCGGCGTAACACACCGCGGCGACCGCGAGGAACACGCCGCCGCACACCACCGCCATCCGGTTGGCGCGGAACCGCTGCCAGGCGGACGCCCCGGGCGCCGTCACCGGGCGCGCTCCCTGGCGTCGCGCAGCCGCGGATCCAGCGCGCCGTACGCCAGGTCGACCGCGAGGTTACACACCGCGAGCAGCGCCGCGTAGAACACGAACACGCCGGTCACCACCGGGTAGTCGCGCTCGGCGACGCTGGTGATGAAGTAGGTGCCCAGCCCGGGGATCTGGAAGATCTTCTCGACCACGAACGACCCCGAGATCAGCGCCGCGACCGCCGGGCCCAGGTAGGTCACCACCGGCGCGATCCCGAGCCGCAGCGCGTGGCGGGCGATCACCCGCCGCTCGGTCAGCCCCTTGGCGCGCGCGGTGCGCACGAAGTCCTGGTCGAGCACGTCGAGCAGGCCGCCGCGGGTCAGCCGCGCGATCGTCCCCAGGTAGACCGCGCCGAGCGTGATCGCCGGCAGGACCAGCGACCGCGCGCCGGCGATCCGCGCCGGCGGCAGCCAGCCGAGGTGAAGCGAGAGCGCCGCGATCAGCAGCGGCCCGAGCACGAACGCCGGGATCGAGATCCCGATCAGCGCGCCGGTCATCACCACCGCGTCGACCCAGGTGTTGCGCCGCCACGCCGCGATCGCGCCGAGCGCGACGCCGAGCCCCAGCGCCGCCGCCAGCGCGAGCGCGCCGAGCAGCGCGCTGATCGGCCCGTGCTCGGCGATGAGCTGGCTCACCGGGATGTCGCGCTTCATCGACACCCCGAGGTCGCCGCGCGCGAGCTGCGCCATCGCCCGGCCGTACTGCCGCCACAGCGGCGCGTGCAGCCCGTAGCGGTCCTCCATCGCGCGCTGGACCGCGGGCGACCGGCGCTGATCGGTGTCGAACGGTCCGCCCGGCGCGGCGTGGAGCAACAGGAAGCTCGCGGTCGCGACCGCGAACACGACCGCGACGCTGGCGGCCAGCCGGCCGGCGACGAACCGGATCACCGCGCCCCGCCCGGGTCGATCCAGATCCGCCACAGCGGCGGCAGGTCGAGCAGGTTGATCGCGTAGTCGCGGACGTAGGGCTTGATCAGGTGCTTCTGGGTCAGCACGTACAGCGGCACCAGCGGCGCGTCGTCCAGCACCACCGCCTCCGCCTCGCGCAGCACCGCGTTGCGCGCCCGGCGGTCGACCATGCCGTGCGCCTCGGTCATGAGCCGCTCGAACACCGGCGAGCAGTACCGGCCGCGGTTGAACGGCGAGCCGCAGCGCAGCAGCGCCAGGAACTCGCTCTCGGTGTCGATCACCGTGCCGACGTTGCCGAACCGCGCGATCTCGAACTCGCCGCGCGCGGTGGCGTCGAGCAGCGAGTTCCACTCCTGCGCGATCAGCACCACCGGCACGCCGATCTGCGCCCACGCCGACTGCAGGTACTCGGCGATCTGCGTGTGGACCTCGCTGCCGGCGTTGTAGCGGTACTCGATCGGGTGGTCCGGCACCCCGCCCTCGGCGCGGGCCAGCGCGATCTCGCGGCGCGCCGCCGCCAGGTCGTGGTCGAGCCCGGGCGGCGGCACGTAGCACAGCTCGCCCGGCGCCATCACCAGCGCCACCCCCGGCGCATCGCGGCGGACCCCGCACGCCGCGAGGTCGGCGCCGGACAGCCGCGCGATCGGCGCTCCCGGCGTGAGCTGCGCGGTCGGGATCTCGCCGCCGTGGGTGAACCCCGGGATCGCCGCGCGGTCGATCGCCAGCGACAGCGCGCGTCGCAGGTGGCGGTTCGCCAGCTTCTCGGTCTGGAGCCACAGGAAGTACACGCCGAGGAACGGCGAGACGTCGTAGTCCTTGTAGGCCCGCCCGCCGCGCTGCTCGCCGTCGATCGCCGGCAGGTAGCTCGACGGGATCGTGTTGGCCGCCGTCGCGTCGCAGCCGCCGGTGAAGTACAGGTGGGTCGCCGCGGCCTGATCGTCGATCGACAGCGACGTGAACCGCGCCAGCTTGACCGCGCCGCGGTCCCAGTAGGTCGGCGAGCGCACCAGCTCGACCCGGTCGCGCTCGCGCCACGCCGCCAGGTGGAACGGCCCCGACGTCACGATCCGGTCCGGCCGATCCCAGTGCCTGGGCCAGCGCGACCACGCCTCGATCGGCGTCGCGCGCAGCCCCGGTCCGGCCGTCAGCGCCACGAAGTACGGCGTCGGATCGCGGGTCTCGAACACGATCGTGTACGGATCGGGCACCGCGATCGCGATCGCGTCGGTCGAGTGCACGACGTCGCGACCGGACACCCGGATCACCGGCCGCAGGCCGGCAGCGCCCTCGGGCCCGGTCGCTGGTTGGGTCGCGCCCCGGTCGGCGCGCCCGGGTTCATCGGCCCCGCCGGTGTCGGTCGGTCCGCGATCGTCCGGCTCCCCCCGGATCTGCAGCGCCGCATCGCCGTTCGGCTCGCCGTCGAGCTCGGCCGCGGGCACCCAGCCGCCGACGCCCTCGAGGTCGCGCGGCCAGAACACGTAGGCCCAGGGCGCCCCGTCGGGTGACGGCAGGGTCGCGCGGCCGCCGGTCGTCATCATCAGCGTCACGGCGACGCCCGCCGGCACCACCGCGTACGCCGCCCCGGCCGGCGCCCCGAGGTCGCGCAGCGCGAGCGGCCGCGAGCCGGTCCGCGCGTTGACATCGGGGACCTCGCCGGTTGCCTCGACCACCTCGCCGGCGCGGTACGGCCCCACCACCCGCCGCAGCACCAGCGCGCGTCGCTCCAGGTACGCGGTCGCGCCCCGGATCGGCGCCAGCCAGTCCGCGTTCGACGACCCGGTCAGCGGGTGCGCCACCCGGAACGCGCTGTGCGCCACGTCGTACGCCGTCACCGGCCGGCCGCTCGACCACCGCGCATCGCGGCGCAGGTGGAACGTGAACCGGCGCAGGTCGCCGGCGATCTCCCAGTCGGTCGCCAGCCCCGGCACCGGCTGGCCCGCGGGCCCATAGGTCGTGAGCCCGTCGAACAGCATCACCACCAGCTGGATCGACGCCGTGCTCCACGCCAGCGTCGGATCGAGGTGGTCCGGCTCGCCCTGGCTACACCACGTGAAGTGCGCCGGATCGATCCGGTCCGGCGGCGCCACCCGGCCGAAGTAGTCGCCGTCGGGCGGGCCGCACCCGGCGAGCACGGCGAGCACGGCGACCGCGACCAGCGAGCGATCCACCACCGGCGAGCTTACCCCCGCGGCGGGTCCGGCCGTCACCGGCCCCGGAGCTCGTCGCGGAACTCGCGCAGCGCGGCATGCTGATCGGGTCGCATCGCGTACGACCCGATCCGGGTGAGATCGACCTCCGGGATCACCTCGCTCGACGGGATCTTCACGTAACCGGCGTCGCGCAGCGACAGCACCGTGTACGCGCCAGCTTCGAACAGCCAGATCTCGCGAATCCCGAGCCCGCGATACACCTCGAGCTTGTCCACCGAGCCATGCGACACGATCACCTCGATCGCGATCTCGGGCAGCTCGCGCTCACCACGCGAATAGCACTCGTCGGCCTCCAGCCCGCGGGCCTGGGCTTCGGAGCGCCAGGTCGTCGAGCCATACGCGAACAACGGGATGTCGCGCTCCAGGCAAAACAGCTCGAGGAACCGTGCGACCTGCTTCTTCTCCATCTCGTGCCGTCGCGACGGGCTCATGATCTCCAGCGTCCCTTCCAGGTACGTCATCCGCAGGTTCGTGTGGTCGAGCGCCTCGCGCAGCATGACGTACGTCTCCCACGGCACGCCCGAGACCACGAGCCGCTGCTCCTCCGCCGCCGGCTCGATCGGGAACAGGGACTGCGCAGCCACCATGATCCAAGCATACCAGCTCCCGGCAGGTCGTCCTCGCGCGCCGGACCCGCTCGGTGCGGTTGCTTTACCAGCATCGGGCTTCATGTCAGTGTTGACGCTTTCCCGCACGGGATCCCCTGAGCGATGGCCGACAAGCACAAGTCCAGGCACATCAAGCTGACGTCGCATCCCGGCGCGGGCAGCGCCAAGCCGATCCCGATCCACTGGGGCGCGGCCGACGCGCACACCCGCGGGCCGATCATCGCGACGCTGACCACGCCCGATCACCGCAACGTGATCGGCACGCACTCCGGCAGCTACGCCGTGTACCGCGCGCTCGCGATCGCCGCCAAGGCGCTCGATCCGCAGCACGTCCCGGACCTGACCAACACCGCCCCGACCGATCCGATCGGGCCGTACCCGGCGTGGCACGATCCGGAAAAGATCGTGTCGATCGATCCGTACGGCGCGGTCGTCGCCGAGGCGTTCCGCGACTACCTGAACAGGGGCTACGACGTCCGGCCGACCATCGCGGTGACCAAGGCCCACATCGATATGCCCGAGATCGTCGATGCGATCGAGGCCGGCCGGCTCGCGGTCGACGGCAAGATCGTCAAGTCGTCGCGCGAGATCGCGGTGACCAAGGCGGCGACCGAGCCGGTGTGGTACCTGCCCGGCGTCGCCAGGCGGTTCGGCTGCACCGAGAGCGAGCTGCGCCGCACGCTGTTCGAGCAGACCGGCGGCATGTTCCCCGAGCTGGTCACCCGCGGCGACCTCGACGTGTTCCTGCCGCCGATCGGCGGCCAGACGGTCTACCTGTTCGGCGACCCCCACCGGCTCGTCGACCCGGCGGTCACGCTGACGGCGCGGGTCCACGACGAGTGCAACGGCTCGGACGTGTTCGGCTCGGACATCTGCACCTGCCGGCCGTACCTGGCGCACGCGATCGAGGAGTGCATCCGCGGCGCGCAGGCCGGCGGGGTCGGCCTGATCGTGTACTTCCGCAAGGAGGGCCGCGCGCTCGGCGAGGTCACCAAGTTCCTGGTCTACAACGCGCGCAAGCGCCAGGTCGGCGGCGACAGCGCGGCGCAGTACTTCGCGCGCACCGAGTGCGTCGCGGGGGTCCAGGACATGCGGTTCCAGGAGCTGATGCCCGACGTCCTGCACTGGCTCGGGGTCAAGAAGATCGACCGCCTGGTGTCGATGTCGAACATGAAGTACGACGCGATCGTGCGCGCCGGGATCGAGGTCGGCGAGCGGGTTCGCATCCCCGACGAGCTGATCCCGGCCGACGCCCGGGTCGAGATGGACGCCAAGATGGCCGCCGGCTACTTCACCCCCGACGGCAAGGCGCCGGCGCACGACGAGCTCGCCAAGCCCAAGGGTCGCAGCCTGGGCGAGTGACGTGATCGAGGCGCTGCAACCGATCGTCGATCTCCCGGTGCACGGGCCGCGCCCACCGCGCGGATCCGCCCGATCCGCGCTCGGTCCGAAAATCGCTCGCGCCGACGAGCCCCGCGCGCGCGCGCTTGGCAGGCTTTGGACATGAGTGCTTCCACCTACTCCGGTAGCTGTCACTGTGGCGCCGTGCGCTACACCGTCGAGGCCGACCTGTCGCAGCCGGTCCTTGCGTGCAACTGCTCGATGTGCGGCCGCTCCGGCTCGCTGCTCGCGTTCGTGCCCGTCGAGCAGTTCACGCTCGAGCAGGGCAGCGACGCGTTGACCGACTACCAGTTCAACAAGCACGTCATCCACCACCTGTTCTGCAAGGTGTGCGGCATCAAGTCGTTCGCGCGCGGCACCGGCCCCGGCGGCAAGCAGATGGCGGCGATCAACGTCCGCTGCCTGGACGGCGTCGACCCGGGTGCGCTGCAGGTCAAGCCGATCGACGGCCGCAGCCTGTGACCCGGCCGCGCTGGCGCGCCGTGCCGCCGCGGCGGTAGGGTGGCGGCATGTCTGACGTTGCCGCGGCGATCGCGTACCTGCGCTCGCCGCTCGCGATCCGCGCGCGCTGCGAGGCGATCTTCGAGGCCGGGCTCGCCGGATCGCTCGGCCACTTCGCGATCGACCTCGGCGCGCTGCCCGCCGTGGTCGACAAGGTCGTCGAGGTCACCCGCGCCGCGTACCCCGATCTCCAGATCCCGGTGCACGGCCGGATCAACCACTTCCGCGCTGGCGGCATCGACCGGGTCGCCGAGCTCGATGCCCGGCTCACCGCGGCGGCCGAGCTCTCCGGCGACGCCGCCGGCGACCGCGATGCGCGGGCGCGCGCCTGGATCGACCTGATCGTCGTCTCGGTGCTGCTCGACGCCGGCGCCGGGGATGCCTGGCGCTACGTCGAGCCCGGCACCGGGTGTGCGCTCGCCCGCTCGGAGGGGCTCGCCGTCGCGAGCCTGCGCGCGTTCGAGGCCGGCGTGTTCTCGTCGGATCCGGCCCGGCCGCTGCGCACCGACGCGGCCGTGCTCGCCGCGCTCGACCCCGAGCGGCTCGCCGCCGCGTTCCAGGTCGCCCCCGACAATCCGCTCGTCGGCTTCGCCGGCCGGGTCGAGCTGCTCCGCGCGCTCGGCACGGCGCTCGCCGCCGCCCCCGCGGTGTTCCCCGGCGGCAGGCCGGGCGGCCTGCTCGATCACCTCCACCTCGATGCGCGCCCCGCGGAGGGCCCACCCGGCGGGGGCAACGCCCCCCGTGGGATCGACGCGCGAAGCGAGGACAGCGGGGGTGGGGACCCCGACGGCTCCGCCGGCGGGGCCGGGGGCAACGCCCCCCATGGGATCGCCGCGGCCGCGCTGCTGCGCGCCCTGCTCGACGGCCTCGCGCCGATCTGGCCCGGGCGGATCGAGCTCGGCGGGGTCAACCTCGGCGACGTGTGGCGCCACCCCGCCGCCGGTGGCACCGGACCATCGGCCGGCCTGGTGCCGTTCCACAAGCTGTCGCAGTGGCTCGCCTACTCGCTGTTCGAGCCGCTGGAGCGCACCGGCCGCCGGATCGCGCAGCCCGGCGCCCTGACCGGACTCCCCGAGTACCGCAACGGCGGCCTGTTCGTCGACCTCGGCGTCCTGGTGCCGCGGCGCGACGACATCCGCGCCGCCGTCCACGCACCCGGCGACGAGGTCGTCGTCGAGTGGCGCGCGCTCACCGTCGCGCTGCTCGACCGCGTCGCCGAGGCGGTCCGCCTGCGACTCGGCAAGACTCCCGCCGAGCTGCCGCTCGCCTGCGTGCTCGAAGGCGGCACCTGGGCCGCCGGCCGCGCCGTCGCCCGCGAGCTCCGTCCCGGAGGTGGGCCGCCGCTCCACATCCGGTCCGATGGCACGGTGTTCTGACACCAGCGCCGGTTCTGCCGTCCGCTCTGGCCAGGCTCGCCGGCCGCGCGCTGCTCCCAGCCGGGGCACCGCGTTCAGGCGCAACGGGCTGTGCAACGCAGCCTACCGACGAGAACCTGCCCGACCGACCAGGCATTCCCGTCGATTCCCAGGGGGCTGCGTCCCCCTGCTCGACGGGATCGCTCCGCTCGGCTTGATGCATTCGGATGCGCGACACTGTCAACCGCCCGGCCCCTCGCTCGATCTGCCGCGGTTTCGCGGGGGTAGGACACGGCTGCGACAGCGACCGGGGGGCGACATTTGACGCGACACGTCGCGCCCCGAAGTTATCATCCCAAGTACCTGGATCTACTTCCTCCGAATTGGCGCGGAAGCTGAATAAGGCGGCGGCGACCGCGGCATCTGCCGCATCAACAGGAAGTCGGAACATGAGCTATCTGGAGAACATTGCAACGCGCCAGCGCAAGAGCCGGGTTCGCGACGCGCTCTTCGCCACGTTCGTCGCGCTTGCGGCGATCACGGCAGTCACGACGGTCACGAAGGCCGTCGTGGCGAGCTCGCCGAGCCAGCATCGCTAGGCGCAAGGCCACGTGCCTGTCGTGTCTGCGGTACGTTCCGCCGACATGGCAGGCACGGTCCACGTCATCGACCATCCGCTGGTGCAACACAAGCTGTCGCTGATGCGATCGAAGGACACCAGCACCGGCACCTTTCGCAACTTGCTCCGCGAGATCAGCATGCTCCTGGCGTACGAGGTATGCCGGGACTTGCCGACGACGCTGATCCCGATCGAGACCCCGATCGCGCCGATGATGGCGCCGATCCTCGACGGCAAGAAGACCGTGCTGGTCTCGATCATGCGCGCGGGCAGCGGCATCCTCGACGGGATGCTCGAGATCTTGCCGTCGGCGCGGGTCGGCCACATCGGCCTGTACCGCGACCCCAAGACGCTGGTCGCCGTCGAGTACTACTACAAGGTCCCCGACAACATGCACGATCGCGACGCGATCGTCGTCGATCCGATGCTCGCGACCGGCAACTCCGCCGTCGCGGCGGTCGACCGGCTCAAGGAGAGCTCGCCGCGATCGATCAAGTTCGTGTGCCTGCTGACCTGCCCCGAGGGCCTCGCCGCGTTCCACGCCCAGCACCCCGACATCCCGGTCTACACCGCCTCGATCGACGAGCGGCTCAACGAGAAGAGCTACATCGTCCCCGGCCTCGGCGACGCCGGCGACCGCCTGTTCGGCACAAAGTGAAGCGCACGGATCCGACGAGCACCGGCCCCGCAGATCCAGGGCCGCGCGACGCAACGCGCGGTGGGGTGCCGGAGGCGTGAATGCCGCGGCTCGCCGCGGAAGAGAGGACGGGAACGTCCCCTCCGGATCACCGAGCGGCTCAACGAGAAGAGCTACATCGTCCCCGGCCTCGGCGACGCCGGCGACCGCCTGTTCGGCACAAAGTAAAGCGCGGTTCACGGCGAACGCGACGCTCGCCCGAAGCTTTTTCGCGCCGGTTACGCGCCGGAAACACGAGCCGGTCAGGATGACGGGATGAACTCGGGCGATACCGCTTGGCTGCTCGTCTCGGCCGCACTGGTGATGTTGATGACGCCGGGGCTGGCGCTGTTCTACGGCGGCATGGTCCAGGGCAAGAACGTGCTGTCGACGCTGATGCACAGCTTCTTCGCGCTCGGCATCGTCAGCGTGCAGTTCGCGTTCGTCGGCTACAGCCTGTGCTTCGGGCCGTCCTGGCACGGCGTGATCGGCGGGCTCGACTTCCTGGGGATGAGCGGCGTCGGCGATCAGGCGCTCGACAGCTCGCACCCGTTCCCGATGCTCGCCCACTTCGCCTACCAGTGCATGTTCGCGGTGATCACCCCGGCGCTGATCTCGGGCGCCTACGCCGAGCGCATGAAGTTCTCGGCCTACGTCGTGTTCACGCTGGTGTGGACGACGCTGGTCTACGACCCGATCGCCCACTGGGTGTGGCAGTCCGACGGCTGGCTCGCCCAGCTCGGCGCGATCGACTTCGCGGGCGGCACCGTCGTCCACCTGTCGTCGGGCGTCTCCGCGCTGATCTGCGCGCTCATGATCGGCAAGCGCCGCGGTTATCCGACGGTGCGCCACCCGCCGCACGACCTGACGCTGACCGTGATCGGCGCCGGCATCCTGTGGTTCGGCTGGTTCGGCTTCAACGCCGGATCGGCGCTGCACGCCGACGGCCTGGCGTCGCTCGCGTTCGTCAACACCCACCTCGCCGCCGCGGCCGGCGCGCTGGCCTGGGCGATCATCGAGGCCTCGCGCGCCAAGAAGGCGACGATGCTCGGCGTCGCATCCGGCCTGGTCGCCGGCCTGGTCGCGATCACCCCGGCGGCCGGCTACATCTCGCCGCTCGCGGCGATCGGCCTCGGCGCCGCGGCCGGCCTCATCTGCTACGGCGGCGTGCTGCTCAAGACCCGGCTGGGCTACGACGACGCGCTCGACGCGTTCGGCGTGCACGGCATCGGCGGCGCGACCGGCGCGCTGGCCACCGGCCTGCTCACCCGCGCCGCGCTCAACAACGGGCACGGCGGCGGCCTGGACCTGCTGTCGAAGCAGGCGATCGGCATCGCCGCGGCCGGGGCGTGGGCCGCGGTCGTCACCTTCGTCCTGCTCAAGGGGATCGACCTGGTGATCGGCCTCCGGGTCGACGCCGAGACCGAGCACGACGGTCTCGACGGCGCGCTGCACGGCGAGTCGGCCTACGGCAGCCCCGGCAGCGTGGCCCACGGCAGCTGAACCGCCCGCCTGGCCGGGCCAGCCGTGAGATGGGGGTTATCCCTCCGGGCGCTTCCGGCCGCTTCCGGCCGCTTCCGACCGCCGCACGCCCGGGCGGGGTGGGTATACTCGCGGCAGCTTGGCACCGGTGAAGAAGAAAGCCCCCGATCCCACGGCGACTCGCCCCGACAAGGACGCCGCCGTCCCCCCGCGCCCCGACAAGGACGCCGCCGTCCCCCCGCGCCCCGACAAGGACGCCGTCGCCGCCGTCGCCGCCGCCCCGCGCCCCGACGCTGCGACTCCGGCTCCGCCCGGCGCAGCCCCCGAATCGACCGACCTCGCGCCGGTCGTCGGTGGGAACCTGCGCCGGCTGCGCACCCGGCGCGGCCTGTCGCTCGAGCGGCTCGCCCAGATCTCGGGCGTGTCGCGCGCGATGCTCGGCCAGATCGAGCTCGGCCAGAGCGCGCCGACGATCAACGTGCTGTGGAAGATCGCCCGCGCGCTGGAGGTCACGTTCTCGGCGCTGATCAGCGCGCGCACCCAGTCCGGCGCGCTGGTGCTGCGCGCGGCCGAAGCCAAGATCCTGACCAGCAAGGACCGCACCTTCACCTCGCGCGCGCTGTTCCCGTTCGATGAGCCGCGCCGGGTCGAGTTCTACGAGCTGCGGCTCGCGGCGGGCAGCGTGGAGGAGGCCGACGCGCACCCGCCCGGCACCAGCGAGAACCTCGTGGTCACCGCCGGCTCGCTGGAGATCGACGTCGCGGGTAACACCCACCGCCTGGAGCCCGGCGACTCGATCCTGTTCGAGGCCGACACCCCGCACGCCTATCGCAACCCCGGCAGGGTCGAGACCGTGATGTACCTCGTGATGACCTACGCCGAGGAGATCGGCTAGTCCGGGCCGAGCGGAGCCCGACGAGGCGCGCCAGAGGCGCGTCTCGGTGGAACAGCGCAGCGAGGAACGGACGGAAGATGATGACGAGGGGGTGGCCCTGAACAGGGACACCCCCTCGCGCCGCCGGGGCGGCTACCGCCGGTGCACCACGGCCCGCGGCAGCTCGGCCGGGCTCACCACGCGGACCAGCGCGGCGAGCTGGCGCAGCCTCGCTCGCATGCCCCGGACCCACCGCACCGCGCGCGCCGTCAGCTGGATCATCACCGTGAGGCTCAGCGCCGCGGTCACGATGAAGCCGTCCAGCGCGGCGAGGATCGCGCAGCTGACCGCCGCGAAGTCGAGCACGAGGATCAGCGCCAGCACGGCCCACGCGCCGACCTGGCGGTCCCGGAGCAGCGCGCGCGCCGGCTCCGCGCCGCCATCGAGCTCGTGGCCGCAGCCGCACCGCCACGCCGATGCATGCGTCGCGCGATGACACCTGGGGCATCGCATCGCCACCATGGCGGCAGCTTAGTCGATGCCCTGCCGGTGGGCGAGCGCCCTCGCTCGGCGCCGGCGTCGGGAGCGGTGCGCGGTGTGCGCGGGCGCCCGGCCGGATCCGATCGGATTCCGATCAGAACGGCCCGGCGATCACCAGTCCGCCGCCGCCCGGCGCCAGCCACCCGGTGACGGTCCGCTGCTCGCCGGAGTCGTGGCGCTTCCACAGGACCCAGCCCACGCCCCCGGCGATCAACACCCCGCCCGCGATCAGCCCGCCGCCGCCGAGCTTGTTGCGCTGGTCGACCTTGCTGTTGGCGTCCTGCGCCTGCGGGTACGTCGTGGCCGACCTGGCGGCGTTGCTCGCCGAATGCGCTGCGACCAGGAAGCCGACCCCGACGCCGGCTGCCACGACGCCCGCGCCGCCCAGCCCGAGCGCGACCGGGTCCTTGTAAAAGACATACGCCGCGCGCCGCTCCGCAGGCGGTGCCTCGGGCGGCGGGGGGCCAACCGAGGGCGGAGACGCCGCGATGGGCGCGGGCGCCGACGGCGGCGTCGCCGCGGGTCCGCTCGGCACCGGCGCGGCCGCCGGCGGCCCGGCCGGCTCGCTGGGCGGTGGCGCGGCCGGCGGCGGTGGCGCGACGAGCGCCCGGCACTCCGCGATCTTGCCCTCGACCGCCGTCTTGTTCGCGGCCGGCAGGCTGAACGTCAGCAGCTCCTGGAACAGCTCGATCGCCTTGTCGCAGTGGTCGAGCTTGCGCTCGGCCTGCGCCCACGCATACAGCGTGTCGGCGTCGCGCTCCAGCTCGAACGACTTGCCGAGCGCCTCGGACGCGCCCTGGAAGTTGCCCTTCTGGTACGCGGCGACACCGCGATCGAACACGGCCTTCGCGTCGCGCCGCCTGGGCCGCGCATCCGCGCTCCCGACCGCGGCCAGCGAGACCGCCGCCAGCGCGACGGCCATGGCGATCCGGACGCGCGGGGCCCGCCTGCTCAGCGCTTGGGCGTCTGCACCGGCATGAACGGCGAATCGTCGTTGCTGTTGTTCCACGATGGCTCCTTGGAGTCGGCCTTGGAGTCGACCTTAGCCTTTCTGGGATCCGCTCGCTTCGCCTCGGGCGGCCTCTTCGCCTCGGGCGGCCTCTTCGCCTTGCCCGGCTTGCGCAGATCCGCTCGCCGCTTGCTCGGATCGGCTCCGGCCGCGGCCGGCGATCCCGGTGGCGTCGCGAGCAGCGGGGTCGCAGGCTCAGCCGGCTTCGCGGGCTCCGCCGCCACCGCGCCGCCGGTCGCACCGGTCGGCGGCGCCGGAGCCGGTCCGCTCGCCGCCTTCGCCCGCTCTCCCGACGGTCCGGAGCCCGGCGCCGTCGCCGCCGCGCTCGCCGCCTTCGCCCGCTCTCCCGACGGTCCGGAGCCCGGCGCCGTCGCCGCCGCGCTCGCCGCCTTCGCCCGCTCTCCCGACGGTCCGGAGCC
>JBGQCL010000213.1:0-19123 GCA_041495365.1 Kofleriaceae bacterium
ATCCGGCCGCGCGCTGGCCGTCGATGACCGCGCTGATCGCCGAGCTCGATCCGCCGCGCCGCTCGGCGTGGCTGGCGGGCGGCCTGGTCGGCGCCGGCGTGATCGGCGGCGGGGTCGTCGCGGCGCTGCTCGCCGGCCGGCCCGCGACCGAGCCGTGCGCCGGCGCCGCCGATCCGCTGGATCGGGTCGCGACCGCGGCCCGCGCGAGAGAGATCGCCGACGGCTTCGCGGCGACCCACCTGGCGTACGCGAGCGACACCGCGGCGCGCGTGCAGTCCGCGGTCGATGGCTACGGCCGCGCCTGGGCCGGCATGCGGATCGAGGCGTGCCGCGCCGGCCGCGTGCGCAAAGAGCCGGTGTTCGAACGCCGGATCGCATGCCTCGATCAGCGGCTGACCGCGCTCGACGCCGCGCTGGCCAGCCTCGCGGCGCCGACCGCCGAGGTCGTCGACCGCGCGATCGACGTCGTCGCGGCGCTGCCGCCGATCGAGGACTGCGGCGACCTCGCCCGGCTCGCCGTCGCCCCGGCCGAGCCCGACAACCCGGTGCTCCGCATGCGGATCGCCCAGGTCGATGCCGAGCTCGAGCGCCGGCGCGCCCGGCTTGCGGCCGGCACGCTGATCGGCGCGGTCGCCGCCGCGGAGGCGGTCGTCGCCGAGGCGCGCGGCGTCGGCTGGGGCCCGCTGCTCGGCCAGGCGCTGCGCCACGCGTCCGATGCCCACCACGCCGTCCACGAGGTCGACCTCGCGATCGACCGGATGCGCGAGGCCTCGGTCGAGGCCGGGCGGGCGCGCGACGACGCCGCGGCGGCCGAGGCGCTGACCCGGGTCGGCTACCTGCTCGCCGGGCGCGGCAAGCCCGCCGAGTCGCTCGCGGTCGCCGCCGCCGCCGAGGTCGTCGTGCTGCGCGCCGGTGACCCGCCCCGGCTGCGCGGCAAGCTCGAGGCCGCGCGCGGCGCCGCGCTCGCCCGCGCGTCACGGCCCGACGAGGCGCGCGCCGCGTTCGGCCGGGCGATCGAGCTGACCCGGCGCGACCCGCGCCACGACGACCTCGAGGTCGCGGCGATCCTCGGCGACGAGGCCGCCATGCTCAAGGATGCCAGCCGGCCGCAGGACGCGCGCGACGCGCTCGGCGAGGCCCGCCGGATCTTCGAGACGCGGCTCGGCGCCGGCCACCCCGCGCTCGCCGCGGTGCACGACACCCTGGGCAAGGTGCTGCTCCAGCTCGGCGACTTCCCCGGCGCGCGCCGGGAGTTCGAGGCCGCCGGCGCGATCGTCCGCGCGCGGTTTCCGTCCGACAGCATCGCGCTCGCCAAGCAGCAGTCCAACCTCGCGCTGCTCGAGCTCCGCCAGGGCCACCTCGCCGAGGCGCTCGCCGGGTACCGCGAGGTCCACCGCCGGCTGCACGACACCGAGCCCGACCACCCCGATACCTACCAGGCGCTGTACATGATCGGCGCGATCCAGATGGAGCAGGGCCGCTACGACGAGTCGCTCGCGACCCAGCAGGCCGTGCTCGCGTTCCGCCGGTCGCACCTCGGCGACGACAGCACCGCCACCGCCGACGTGCTCGACAGCATCGCGAACGTCTACCAGGCGCGCGACGACTACAAGAAGGCGATCGAGCTCCGCACGCAGAGCCTGGCGATCCGCGAGAAGGCGCTCGGGCCGGACAACCCCGACGTCGTGATCTCGCTCAACGCGCTGTCGTTCATCGCGCTCGACACCGGCGACTGCACCCGGGCGACCGCCCTGGCGCGCCGCTCGCTCGACATCCTCGACCGGGCCCACAGCGCCGATCACCTGAAGATCAACGCGCTCGACACGCTCGGCTCGTGCGCCGCCCGCGCCGGCCGGCTCGACGAGGCGCGCGCCACGCTGACCCGGGCGCTCGGCTACGCCGAGGTCGAGGGCAACGGCCGGGTCGAGGAGCGCGCCAGCCTGCGCATCGATCTCGCCGACGTGGTGTGGAAGGCCGGCGACCGCCCCGCAGCCCGCACGCTGGCCGGCGAGGCGCTCGCGATCTACCAGCACGCCGGCCGCCGCGATGGCACCGCCGAGGTTGCGAAGTGGCTGGCCGAGCACCGCTGAGCGTCCACCGCGCGTCTCCGCTGGCCGCGCGCCATGTCGATCGACGCATGGTACGATCCCGCCATGGTGCGCGGAACGCGAGCCGCCGAGCTTCGCTCGACCGACGGCGATCGAGAGCCGATCGAGCCCAGCTACGATCAGGTCGTGCACCTTTCGAGCGTCTCGTGGGAGGACTACGAGCGCATCGACGCTCTCCGTGGGGAGAGCTCGGTACCGCGGTTGACCTACGTGGATGGGATGCTGGAGCTCATGTCGCCAGGGACGATGCACGAGTCGGACAAGAAGAAGCTGGCGCGGCTGTTCGAGGCCTACATCGAATACCTCGGCATCCCCGCCGAAGGTATCGGCTCGTGGACCGTCAAGAACAAGAAGAAGAAGCTCGGCGCGGAACCCGACGAGTGCTACGTGTTCACGACGGCACCGATCGCACCGTCGCTGAAAGCCCCCGATCTCGTGATCGAAGTGGTCTACTCATCGGGGAACCTCGACAAGCTCGCGCTGTGGCGGCAGCTCGGCGCGAAGGAGGTCTGGTTCTGGCAGCACGGTGAGCTCGCGGTATTCGTTCGCAAAGGCGACGGCTTCGGCCCTGCGCGACGCAGCGTCCTCGTGCCGGAGATCGATCTCGATCTCATCGTCCGCTGCATGCGTGAGAAGACGCAAACCGCTGCCGTACGGGTGCTGCGCGCGACGCTCGCGAAGAAGCAGACCTGACGCTGTGGATCCATGCGCGTCCAGATCTTGTCCGACCTGCATTTCGAGTTCGACCGCGACGGTGGTGAGTCGTTCGCGCGCGCGGTGCTCGTCGCCGGCGACGTGCTGGTGCTCGCCGGTGACCTGATCCCGCTGCGCGGGACCGACGAGGTCCGCCGGGCGTTCGACTGGTTCTGCAGCCGGTTTCCACACGTGGTCTTCGTGCCCGGCAATCACGAGTACTACGGGACCCGTCCCGCGGATGCCGAGGCCGTGCTCGCCGGCTGCGCACAGGCGCTCCCCAATCTGCACGTCCTGAATCCCGGAGTCGCTGCGATCGATGGCACCCGGTTCGTCGGCGCGGCGCTGTGGTTCCCGCGGACGCACGACGAGGCGAGGTATCGCCGCGAGCTCAACGACTTCCGGCTGATCGACGGCTTCGTGCCGTGGGTGCACGACACCCATGCCGCGCACCTGACGTTCCTCGAGGCCGAGGTGCGCCCCGGCGACGTCGTGGTCACCCACCACCTGCCGCACCCGCGCAGCGTCGCGCTCCAGTACCTCGACTCGCCGCTCAACCGGTTCTTCCTGGCCCCCGACGCGGCCGGCTGCGTCGAGCACGCCGGCGCCCGGCTGTGGGTCCACGGCCACACCCACGTCGCGTGCGACTACGTCGTCGGCGCAACCCGGGTGGTCTGCAACCCGCGCGGCTACCCCGGGGAAGGGCTCAGCCTGGTCGACACGGCGCTGGTCGTCGAAGTCTGACCCGGCTGCGTCCGACGACCGCTGAGGTTTCAATCTAGCGCGCGGCGACCGGCGCGTGGTGCCCCGGCGCCCCGCTGTGCGGCTCGGTCGCGATCTCGTCGAGCTCCTCGGTGCTGCGCCGCCGGTGCTCGGTCCGGATCAGCAGCACGAAGCCGAGCCACGCCAGTCCCAGACCGACGTTGATCACCGCGAACACGGTGGTCGACCAGGCCAGCGACGTGCCGACGAACACCGTGACCGTCGCCATGATCGCGCCGATCCGCACCGCGATGGTGTCGATCGCGGTCTTGCCGACGAACTTCTCGACCCGCGAGCTGACCAGGAACAGCGCGTTGCGGGTCGTGTCCTGCAGCGAGTACTGCAGCGAGTTCTCGCCGATCTTGACCAGCCGCATCACCGCGATCACCGGCAGCACCCCGGCCGCGCCGTAGGCGAACAGCGCGAACACCGGCATCACGAACAGCGCGTTGCGTACGCCGACCCGCTTGAAGATCCGCGACACCGCGAACAGCTGGAGCGCGACGCCGATCGAGTTGTACCAGAAGTAGTAGTCGGCCTTGAACGTGCCGATGTAGATCTGCGGGTTGGCGCCCGAGGTCGCCGCGGCATCGCGCGCGGCGGCGACCAGCGTGCGATCCAGCAGGTACTCTCCCGAGCTGTTGACCCAGTTGAGGAACACCACCAGGCCGGCGATGCACAGCAGGTAGCGGTCGCGCGCCAGCAGGTGCCACGCGCTCTCGTCCGCGACCGGCTCGTCGGGATGCTTGTCCTCGTGCGGCCCGGCGACGTGGCCGGCCGCGGCGCGGCGCTCGATCCACACGATCACGCCGACGCACCCGAGCAGGATCACGACCGCGGTGGTCATCAGCACCTGCGGGCCGAACGGCACCAGCGACTTCGCGAACAGCCCGCCGACCACCGCGCCGATCGAGCTGCCACCGCCGATGATCGGGAACAGCCGCTTGCCCTGCTCCTCGGTGTAGATGTCGGCGGCGAGCGCCCAGAACTGCGCGACCACGGTGTAGCTGAACACGCCGACCCACAGGAAGAACGCCAGGCCGAACCCCAGGCCGGTCGACAGCTCGGTCCCGGCGAGCACGGCGAACACCGCGAGGTTCGAGATGAAGAACAGGAACACGATCGCGAGCAGCTTGATCCGCCCGACGCGGCGCGCGAGCTGGCCGTAGAAGTGGACGACGCCGACCATCAGCAGGACCTGGCCGGCCCGCGCGTACAGCTTCACCTCCGGCCCGCCCTCGAGCAGGATGAGCGGCTCTCGCACGGTCTTGAGCAGGTAATACGCCGTGAGCAGCGCGAACGCGCACCCGGTCATCAGCACCACCGTCGCCGCCTCGTCAGGGTGGACCCTGGTGAACGGCCGCATCAGGCGCGCCAGCAACGCCTTGGAGCGCGAATCTTCGCCCAGCATGCACCTGGGTGGAGCAAGCCGCGTGCACAGCCTACAGGCAGGATCCGCGCACGGCTTGCGCGCCGCGGCCGCCGCGCGCCGAGCTTGCGCGCGCACGGCATCGTCCGGCGCCCGGGCGACCGCGATCACGGATCCATCGAGGCGGCCTACTTCTGCGGCGTGAGCGAGATGTCCTCGGTGATGTCGACGTCGAGCGAGACATCGAGCTTGTGGAGCGCATAGCCCTTGCGGCGCAGCTTGATCACGTGCTTGCCGGGATCGGCGGCGAGGGTCTCGTCGAGCGGAGTGCGGCCGAGCCGCCTGTTGTCGAGCAGCACGGTCGCGTCCGCCGGGCGCGTGACGATCCGGACGTGTACCTTGGTCGGCGCCGGCGGTGGTTCGGGCGCGGGCGGCGGCGGGCTCGGCGGCAGCGGCTCGGGGGCTGGCGCGATGGTCGCCGGGTGCGAGCTGGCGCCGGCGACCGCGTCCGCCGAGTCGCGGGTCAGGAAGTAGACGATCGGCGCCGCGACCACGGCCGCGGCGAGCGCCGCGGCCATCCAGCGCAGCCGCGCGCGGCGGCTCGACCCCGCCTCGACCAGGTTGGCGCCGATCATCCGGCTCGCCGTCACGGTCTTGACCGTCGGCCCGCCGAAGCCGAGGTCGGGCGGCTTGCTCGCGGCCGGCTCGGCCGGCTTGGTGATGCCCGACGGCGTGTCGGGCGACGACAGCATCGGCATGACCGGCGGGTCCGCGCCGCGGCTGATCAGCAGGTCGGCCGCCTCGGTCGCGGCCCGCAGCTTGCGCGGCCGCACGGTCGGCAGCTCCGGCGTGGTCGGCGCCGCGTCGCGGCGCCTGGCGGCCGCGTGCTCGGCGCGCAGCCGGGCGAGCAGCTCGCCGGGCTCGCGCCGCACCGTCAGATCGTGATCGGAGTCCCACTCCAGGACCGGGTCCGACGCCTGCGACGCCGCGTCGTCCGCCGCGCGGGTGTCGAACAGCTGCGCCATGACCTCGATGACCGCCGCGTCGCCGAGCACCAGGTGCAGCCGGTGGCCGAGCGCCTCGAGCGCGCGGCGCATCGCGTCGGCGTCGGCGAACCGCTCGCGCAGGTCGACCTGCAGCGCCTTCATCACGATGATCTCGAGCTCGAGCGGATAGTTCGGCACCACCAGCGACGGCCGCGTCACCCGGCCAGCCTTGATCCGCTGCATCGTCGCCAGGTCCGAGCTGTCGCGAAACGCGCGGTGCATCGTCGACATCTCGTACAGCAGGATGCCGAGCGCGAACACGTCGGTCCGCGGGTCGACGTCGCGTCCGGTGACCTGCTCGGGTGACAGGTAGCTGACCTTGCCCTTGACCAGCCCGGTCTGGGTCTTGGTCTTGCGCTCCGCCGCCATCGCGATCCCGAAGTCGATCAGCTGGACCGCGCCGTCGTAGCCGATCATCACGTTGGACGGCGTGACGTCGCGGTGCACGATGCCGAGCGGCGCACCGTCGAGGCCCTTGCGGGTGTGCGCGTGGTGCAGGCCGTTGGCGACCGCCGATGCCACGGTCAGCGTGAAGTCGAGCGGCAGGGCCGCGCCGAACTGGCTCGCGCGCTCCCAGACGTCGTGCGCGCTGTGACCGTCGAGGTAGTCGATCACCATGTAGTAGCGGCCGTCGTCCTGGCCGACCTCGAACACGCTGGCGAGGTGCTGGTGATGCAGCAGGCCGAGCAGCCGGGCCTCGTCGAGGAACATCGCCGAGGCCGCCTCGGCCTCGGCGGTGTCGCGCGGCAGCTCCAGGGTCTTGATCACGAACTTGCGCTCGAACCCGCCGATCCCGGTCGCCTGGCCGAGCCAGATCCGCCCCATGCCGCCGGTTGCCAGGGCGGTGATGAGGTCGTAGCGCCCGATGCGGGTCGGGTTCCGCGTCACCACAAGTCAGCATAACGGCTTGCGCCCGGTGATGGGTACCCGATCGCGCACTCTGCGCACCTGGTGAGCGCGCGTACGGCGCGCGGCGCCACAGGTCGCCAGGTCTGCCACCCGGCGACAGATCTGTTGAGGACCCTTCGCGCTCATCGATGTTCGGACCGGCGCCCGCCCGGTTCATACGCCTTCACACGGCGCGCAAGCATTCGCTGCGCCCGCGCGTTGCACCGACGAGGTGCATCGCATGGCCCGGCGCGCGCGACCGATCTGGCAGATCGCACGGTGGGCAGTCGTCGCCGCCCCGCTGCCTGCCGTGATCGCGATCCACGCCGCGGCGATCACCGTCGTGGTCCGGCCGTTCGATCCGGCCGGGCTCGCGGCGACCAGCGCGCCGCTCACGCTGGTCGACGTCCGCGGCGAACCGCTCGCGACGATCGCCGCGCAGGGCGCCGATCGCCTGCACTGGACCCGGCTCGCCGACCTGCCGGCGAGGCGCTCGCCAGCTCGTACAACTTCGCCGCGGTCTCGGTGCTCGCCCAGGTCGGCATCGCGCGCGTGATGACCGCGCTGCGCACCGCCGGCGTCGCCGCGCTGCCCGGCACGCCGCGTGACTACGGCCTCCGGCTCGCGCTCGGCGCCGCCAAGGTCCGCCTGATCGATCTCGCCGCCGGCCACGGCTTCACCGTCAAGGGCGGCCAGGTCGGCGCCCCGCGCGGCGTCGCCTGGGTCGACCGCCCCGACGGCGCGCGCTGGCTCGCGCCGCGCCCGCCGGAGCGCCGGGTGTTCTCGCCCGAGACCTCGTGGCTGGTCATGGACATGCTGTCGGACCCCGAGGCCCGCCGCCCCGGCTTCGGCATGGAGCTGCCGTTCGACCTGCCGTTCCGCGTCGCCGCCAAGACCGGCACGGCGCGCGGCTTCGCCGACACCTGGGCGGTCGCCGCGACCCGCGAGGTCATCGCCGGCGCCTGGGCCGGCACGTTCGACGGCCGCGCGACCCAGGGCATCGTCGGCATGGACGCCGCCGCACCGCTGGTCCGCGATGCCCTGCTCGCGGCCGCCGGCGGCAGGCCGCTCAGCCTGCCGCCGCGCCCCGACGGCATCGAGCCGGTCGAGCGGTGCGCGATCTCGGGCATGGCCCCCGGCCCGCACTGCCCGCGCGTCCACGACCACGCCGTCCACGGCCGCGCGCCGGCCGCGCCGTGCAGCTGGCACGACGACGCCGGCCGCCTGCACTACCCCGACCGGGCCAGCCACTGGCTCGCCCGCCGACGCTAGCGTCGCCTAGCCAGCCAGCGCAACCCGCCAGGCGGCTATTCGTGGAATGTTAACAGCGCTTCACGGGCGACACATCGGCCGGTCCCAGTCGTCCACGACGCTGTCATGTCCACCGCCCGACGTCGGGAAGACGCTGATCCGGCCATCGAGGTGGAGCACCACCATCACCGTGCCAGCGCACGGCACTTCGAGCGAGTCCGAGCGAACCTCCCTGCGCTTGTCCGTCAAGTGCCGGTAGTGTGGCACGGTCCACTGCTGATGTTTCGTGACCACGCGGTCGCGCAGGCTTGCCACCTCGTCGGCGTCACGGATGACCGTCCCATCCGGCCGGGTGATATCGATCGGCCCATGGCAGCGCGCGGTGACCTGCGTGCACAAGAGCCGACATGCGCCGCCGGTCATTGGATGGACCCAGCCTCTCCGAGGGTGGCCATGGGCATTGTTCGTCCCCACCGAGATCAGCGCCAGGTCGGCCCCCACCTCGCGGTACAGGCGGGCGACATCCCAGCCATCCGGCACACCACCGTCGTCGAGCGCCCCCCCGTGATGTGGGATCCGAAACACGTTCGCCCTCCGCTCCGCGTCGGCCAGCTCGTCCCACGACAGCAGCGGAGCATCCCCGCCGATGAGCATCGCGCTCTCACCCGCCTCGACGCGCAGGATCGATGAGTAGCGATTGGCATCCTCCCAGGCTGCCTCTCGCTCGCGCTCGATGTGCTGCGCGTGATGTGGCGCAAGCAGCTTGATCGCCCATCCCGGACCTTCGACCAGCGGACGGGGAAGCCGCGCGTTCGAATACAGCTCCCAGCGCCGCCGCCGCGGGCCCACGTCCCGGCTGTGCTCGCTGACATGATCGAGCAGCCCCTTGGCACGCTTCGCGTCGTCATGGGCATTGGAAACGTCTCGATCGGCTGATGGCACGTAGACGCGGCGAATCTCACCCACAAAGCTTCGCAGGAACTCCAGCGCCCCGGCGATGTGGTCCTGGTCGAGGTGGCTCAAGATGAATGCCTCGATCACCACGACCTTCCAGTCGCCGAGCACCTTGGTCAGCACATCTTCATCCGCGCAGTCAAACACCACCGCGCGCACCGGATCGCCGGGCAACAGGATGAGCGTCGAGTCACCCTGGCCCACGTCCAGCATGTAGACCGCGAGCCGGTCGTTCACGCCGCCTGCTCGTTCATCCGCTCGAGCTGCGCGAGCAATTCGTGGAGGCTGTAACCGCTCCCCGCCGATTCAATCGCCTCGGCCGGTCCACTCGGGATGCCGTCGCGATAAACCGGGACACGCACGAAGTACAGCCCCTCGGTGGTCTCCGGCAGCAGGGCCGCGGGGACGTCGATCGGCGGCAGCCGGCGCATGGTCGGAATCAGCCGCCTGTCTTCGACCCGGCCGACGATCCAGCGCTCTCGGCGGCGCTCGAGCCCGATGTCGCTATTGAGCGCATCCACGTATGACAGCATCAGGCCTTTTCGCCGGATGTCCCGGTCATTCAGCTCAGACGTGGGCGTCGCGACCAAGCGACGCGTTTCCTCCGCAAGGCTCCGTGCGAGAGACTGCAGTGCGAGGCGCGGAGTCGCGCCGCGAAGCTCGCCGAGACGTGTCGCGTGCGCTACCCAGCCATCCCTGCTCTGTCGAATGCGCACTTCTAGCGGTTGTAGCAGCTTGACGCTGCCCTCGGATCCCGTGTCCGCAAACGAGAAGCTCAGTTCCTCCAGGTGCAGTCCACTCTTCCAGCGGCGAAGCAGCGCATCGCGACCGTCGGCGACTTCCGGCGAGAGGTCCCACGCCACATCGAGGACCGGCTCCAGCAGCTCCAGGGACAGCGCCAAGGCGCCCGCATCCAGGGCCGTCCACGCCGGCCGAACGCGCAGCAGCTCGTCGCGCCGCGGATGATCCTCGACCCGCGTGTACGCGGCATCGATGGCCCGTCGTGCATCGACCAGGCGCCCCAGGCGGATGAGCGTCTGGATCACTCGCTGATGCCACAACGCATTGTCAGCCCAACCTTCGATCGCGCTCTGGTAGTCCGCCAGGCACGCTGCGTCATCGAGCGCTCCGGCGCGAAACCCATTCCAGGCTCGATAGTGCCGGACATAGGACATCAGCCGCTGGCCCGCACGGTCCGTGACCCCGATCTCGCCCGAGCTGAGCATCCGCAGCACGCCATCGTACTGCTGCCAGGCATCGGAGAACCGTTCATTCAGGCTGCTGCGGCGGGCGAGATCGACCAGGCCGTGAACGTGAAGCGCCGCTGTGCGCGTCGCATTACCCGTGTCGCCGAGCGCGACGAATACCGAGTGGGCGAGCAGCACCCGGTCGGCGTCGGTCGGCTCCAGGCTGCGGAGGTTGTTGACCGGCGCCAGCAGGCTGTGGGCAACGCCGGGCAGCAGCACCGCTCGCTCCTGGTCGGTGAGCGCTCGGATCGCGCCAAACGCGCGCAGCGCCGGCAGCACGGAGAGCCGCCCGACGCGTTCGATCACGAGGTCGAGTTGCTGCAGCTGACGCAGCGCGATCAGGGAATCGTCTGGGCTTGAATCCCGGGCTCCGCCCTCGGCAGCAGCTCGTCCGTCGAGCACGGCCTCGAGCGCATCCCGCGGTGCTTCGCCGACCACGGCGAGCAATGCCAGGATTTGCTGCCACCCCTTGGGCGCGACGGACTGAAATACCCGACCGAGCTGCTGCCGAACCATCGCCGCGCTCGCGCTGGCCTCGTCTTCAAAGACCCCGAACAGGAGCGCATCGAAGTCAAGGGCGGGGATGAGCGGCGCAAGCGCGTGGGCGATGACGGATGCAGCGGGGTTGCCCTTGGCGAGCTGCGTCAGCAGCGGCAGCTCCAAGGGGTTGGAGGAGATACGCCACTTGATCCCTGCCCCGTCGGGTGCACGGTGCTGGTGACGCTGCGGTTCGTCACCTGTGCTCCACCGGCTGACCAAGAACGTGGGCGAGCGCTCGACGCGCGCGAGTAGCCAGTGCGAAAGCGCGAGCTTGTCCTCTCGCCAGAGCACAGTTGCGGGGTCGTCCGGACTTGCGGGCTCGAGAACCAGTTGCTCCGCCGAGTCCACCACGAAGGGATGACCATCGATCGCCTGGTCAGCGATCTCGAACGCGGCAGCAAGCCCCCGGTGCCTCGTCGCTTGGAGGACCGCGCGACCGTCGGTCTCGAGCTGGCGTGCCAGATCGACGACGAGGCGCTGACCCATCAGCGGACCCGGGACCAGGTCGACGCTGATGCCACCGAGGCTGGCCGCACGCACCGCGTGGGACTTGCCGCTCCCGGTGGGCCCGAAGATCCACCCTCCACGGCCGCGCTTGGCCTGCTCCCGAACCCATGACGTCGTCGGCGAGGGCGCGTCCTGGGGATCAAACGACGAGCTCACCATGCACCTTCTTGACGAAGCCTACGCGGACCGGCAGAGGCCGTCAATTCAGGTAGATACGCTGGTGGGGCGCCCCGTCCTCAGCCAACCTGCTGCGGGAAAGGACGCCTTGTTTCAAGGAGTTGACACTGGCCGCAGCCGGGCGGCGTCACTCCTCGCCGGCGGCCTCGGCGTCGGCGAGCAGCCGGTACAGCGCGCGCCGCGCCTCGGTCATGATCCGGCGCGCCTCGGCGACCTGTTCGGGCGTCCCGAACTTCATCACCTGTCCGAGCGCCGGACCGATCTCGCGCATCAGGTTCATCAGCTGCCAGCGCGGATCGTGGCCCGAGGTCTCGACCTCCCACGGCGTGCCGAGCTCGTCGCGGTGCTTGGCGACGTGGCTCTTGCCGCGCTCGGTCAGCCGGTACACCCGGTTCGACTCGTCCTTGGTCGCCGCGACCAGTCCCTCGTCCTCGAGCAGCGACAGCGTCGGGTAGACCGAGCCCGAGCTCGGCCGCCACGCGCCCTGGCTGCGCCGCTCGAGCTCCTGCATCAGCTGGTAGCCGTTGCGCGGCTCCTCGTCGAGCAGCAGCAGGATCGCCGCGCGGACGTCGCCGCGGCGCGCCCGCGGCCCGCGGTCGATGCCGAAGATCGCCTGCAGGAAGCTCGCCCACGGCGGCCCACCCCATGGCCCGCCCGGGCCACCGCCCCACGGCCCGCCCGGGCCACCGCCCCACGGCCCGCGCCGGTGCGGACCGCCGCGCCCACCCCCGCGGCCCGCGGCCTGAAAGTCGTCATTACAGGGCCATTGCCAGCCATCACATCGCGTCATGATACCGACATGGTAACGATATATCGTGACATGTCAAGCGCCGCCGCGGTCCGAAAACCTCGCGGGGCCGGATCGCCGCGACGAGGTGAGCTCGTGGGCGGCGAGCCGCGCGAACCGGGCGTTGCTGACCAGGTAGCGCTTCCATAGCCGGCGCGGCTCGCTGGCGAGCCGGTGCGTCCACTCCAGGCCGAGCCGGCGCAGCAGCCGCGGCGCCCGTGGCTTGCGCCCGGCCAGGAAGTCGAACGCCGCCCCGACCCCGAAGAACATCACGTCCGGCGCCACCTGGCTCACCGCCGCCATCCAGCGCTCCTGCTTCGGCGCGCCGAGCCCGACCCACACCAGCCGCGGCGGGAGGCGGTCCGGACAGCGCGCCACGAATGCCTCCCAGTCGTCCCGCGCGTGAGCGTCGGAGAACGGCCGGATCGGCGGGCTGTGGACCACCGCGTGGATCCCGTAGCGCGCGGCGAGTTCCTGGGTGACCTCCGGCGTCGAGCCGAGCAAGCCGTGCAGCCGGCCCGCCTGACGGCGCAGCATCGCGTCCATGAAGTCGGGTCCGCTCACGCGGGCCGCGATCGGCGCTCGCTTGGCGCGCGCCAGCCACAGCAGCGGCATCCCGTCGGCGAACCGGTACGTCGCGGCGATCAGCGCGGCGCGCAGATCGGCATCCCGGCTCGCCTCGGTGAGCGTGTGCACGTTGACGAAGCACGCCGAGCCGCCGGCGCCGCGCGCGATGCGATCCTCGCACGCCACGAGCGCCGCCTCGAGCCCGAGCCGCGACACCTCCAGCTCGCCGAGCGCCACCGTCGATCCGCTCTCCGCGTCTGCCACCACGTCGCAATCACCTGCGTACCACGATGCAGCGCCGGCTCCGACCGCCGCGATCGCAATGGCCGGCTCACGCAGCGCGCGGCCGCGGTGGCGCCGCTGCGACGAACTCGTAGACCGATCGCGCGCGGCGAGAGTGGCACGGGGGTCAGCGCGCGATGAGCCTCGCCAGCGACCTCGTGGCGCGCGCCCGCGGCAGCACGCTGACCCGCAGCACCCTGTGGATGCTCGTCGGCCAGATCGCGCGCACCGCCATCCAGGCCGTGGACTTCCTGCTCGTCGCGCACGCGCGAGGGTCTGATCGCGATGCAACGAAACACTGCACTGGCGACTACCCAGTCGTGCAACAAGACTCGCTCTCGATCGAGCTCCGATCGCACTCCGGATCACCGCGGCAGGAGTCGGCGCGCGGTGGATGAGCGGTATCGCACCACATCGCTGTGTGCGCGATCGGGAGTATTAACGGCGCTTACAGGATGCCAGGCGGCGGTGGCCGCGCTGGCGCGGCTGGGCAGCGAGCCGGCGATCGCGCGGCTGACCGCGATCGCGCTCGACCACGGCAACCCGCTGTGGCGAACCGCCCTGAGCGATCCCGAGGTCCGGATCATGGCACTCTCGGTGATCTCCGACGCCAGCCGCGAGACCGTCACGCTGCTCGAGGCGGCGCTCGCGAGCGGCGACCCCAACACCGCGGGTGTGGCGGCCCACGCGCTCGCCCGGGCGCTCGGCGCCGCGGCGGTGCCGAGCCTGGTCCGCGCGGCCACCAAGGGCGGGCCGGCGGTCCAGCCGGCGTGCATCGCCGCGCTCGGCGAGCTCGGCGGCGACGACGCGCGGCGCGCGCTGGCCGGGTTGCCGTAGTCGAAGCAGCACCCGCTGTTGAGGTGAATGCCGGAGGTCACCATGTACATGCCCTCGGGCTGGCCGTTGACCGCAACTCCCGACGCCGCGGTTTTTCGATAGCCCATGCGGCTCGAGAACTCCGCGCCGTAGACGGCGCGGCCGCCGGCGGTCACCGGCAGCGCGTCGGCGGGCACGCCGGCGTTGGCCGGCCCGGCGGTGCCAGCGCCCGCGATCGTCAGGTCGTTGTGGCGCTGTTCCGCTCCGACGCGACGTTCTGTCCGCAGGCCGGCAAGAGCGGTCAGGGCACCTCGTTCGCGTCGTTCAACTTCCCGACCCGGTTCATTCGCCACTTCAACAGCACGCTGTTCATCGCGAGCAACGGCGGGTCCAACAACTTCGACGCGACGGCGTCGTGGGCGGCCGACGTGAGCTGGGCGGTCAGCTCGCCCTGGACGCCGTGATCTTCGCTCCGGCCTCGCTCAGTTGTTGAGGGTGATCGCGGCCTGGGTCGCGCCCGCGTTCACCGTCACGGTCTGGGTCGTCGGTTCGGCGCGGCGTTCGGGCTCGCCCTGCTGGTCCAGCACCACCGCCGCGGGGTCCGGCTGTTCCGCACCGCATTCTTCCTGCCCGGCGCGGTCGGGTTCGCGACCGCGTCACTGCTGTTCTACGGCCTGCTCAGCCGCCGCGGCCGGCCCGTACGCCCAGGCGGAGAAGGCATGGCCCGCAGGCGGTGACCGTGCCCGCGGTTCCCGCAGCCACCGGCGATCCGCCGGGCTGGCCGTATGCGCTCGATCGCCCTGCGGCGCCGGCCGCCGCAGCCGGTGCGCCTGGTCCCGTTCCATGCCCGCGCCAATCGCGGACCCGCCACGATGCGAGTGTTCCTGCCCGCGCGCAAGGCCTGACCGCAGCCGGGTCCGGATCTGGATCCGGACGCTCCCTTGTGCCTGGCGCCGCGGTCCGCGTACGTTCCCCGCACAGTCCGTCCCCCATCGCAGCCAAGGAGTGGTCCATGAAGCGCATGCCATCGACCGTCGTTCCCGTGATCCTCGCGAGCCTCCTCCCGCTGCTGGCGGTCGCGGCGTGCAACAAGGACAAGGCCGACAAGGCCGCGGCGTCGAAGGTCACGACCGCCGCCTCCGGCGACAAGGGCAACGCCGGCAAGCCGCCGACGTTCGTCATGGTCACCAAGGCGGTGCACCCGTACTACGAGCCGTGCTTCGAAGGCTTCCAGGCGGCGGCCGCGAAGTACGGTGTCAAGGCCGAGCGCGTCGATCCGCAGAAGATGGAGCTGCCGCTCCAGGTCAAGTCGATCGAGGAGCTGATCGCGCAGCACGTCGACGGCATCGCGCTGTCGGCGGTCGATGACGCCGGGCTGGTCGCGGTGATCGCCGACGCCGCCAAGGCCGGCATCAAGGTCATCACGTTCGACGCCCCGGCGCCGTCGTCGTCGGCGCTGACCTACATCGGCACCGACAACCAGACCGCCGGGTTCGAGGCCGGCAAGAAGATGGCCGAGCTGATGAAGGGCCAGGGCAAGCTCGCGATCCTGCAGGGCGGGCTGACCGCGACCAACCTGAACCTGCGCACCCAGGGCTTCAAGGAAGCGCTCGCCAAGCTCGCTCCCGACGTCAAGGTCGTGGATGTCGTCGACACCGCCGGCGACTTCTCGGTCGCGACCAACAAGACCGAGGCCACGCTGCAGGCCTATCCCGATCTGACCGCGCTGTTCTCGGTGTCGGCCGAGGGCGCGCCGGCCGCCGCCGCGGTGCTCAAGCAGCAGGGCAAGGCCGGCAAGATCCTGCTCGCCGGGTTCGACGATCTCAAGGACACGCTCGAGGGCATCAAGGACGGCTCGGTCGCGTTCTGCATCGTCCAGAAGACGTTCAAGATGGGCTGGCTGTCGATCGAGGCGCTGCGCGACGCGGTGGCCGGCAAGCCGCTGCCCAAGGTCACCGACACCGGCGTCTTGTTCGTCGGCAAGGACAACGTCGCCGGCTACATGGACGAGATGAAGAAGGAGTTCGCCGGAAAGTAACCGTGCTCGCGCGTGTTCTCCGCCGCCGCGAATCCGCCATCCTCGCCGCGCTGGTCATCCTGATCGTCGCGATCGGCGCGGCCGAGGGCAACTTCCTGTCGGGCTCGAACCTCTACCTGGTGTCGCGCCAGATCTCGTTCGTCGCGATCGTCGCGCTCGGCGAGCTGTTCGTGATCCTGCACGGCGGGATCGATCTCTCGGTCGGCTCGATCATGGCGCTCGCCGGCATGGTCGCGGGCTACCTGATGAAGCTCGGGGTCCCACCGCCGGCGGCGGTGGTGCTCGGCGTCGCCGCCGGGCTGGTGATGGGCGCGATCAACGGCGCGCTGATCGCGTACGTGCGGATCGCGCCGTTCATCGTGACGCTCGGTATGCTGTCGTTCGCGTCGGGCGTCGTGCTCGGGCTGACCAAGGGCTGGCCGATCACCGAGATCCCGGCGTCGTTCGCGCCGCTCGCGCAAGGCTCGTTCCTCGGGCTGCCGATCCCGGTGTGGATCATGCTGCTGCTCGCCGCGGTCGCACACCTCGTGCTGACCACCACCGCGTTCGGCCGGCGGACCTACGCGATCGGCAGCAACGAGCAGGCTGCGTTCATGTCCGGGGTCGAGGTCCGCCGGATCAAGTTCGCGCTGTACATGATCGCGGCGGGCTGCGCGTCGCTCGCCGGGATCGTGCTGGTCGCGCGGTTCAGCTCGGCGCAGGCCGACACCGGCAAGGGCTGGGAGCTCGACGCGATCGCCGCGGCGGTGATCGGCGGGGCGTCGCTGTCGGGTGGCGCCGGCAGCGTGCCGGGCGTGCTGATCGGCGCCTGCATCATGGGCGTGATCAAGAACGGCCTGGTGCTGATCAAGGTGTCGTCGTACTGGCAGACCGCGATCATCGGCGTGGTCATCGTGCTCGCCGTGATCCTCGATCGCGCCAGGCGCCGCGGATGACCATGGCCGGCTCAGGTCAGCTCGACCCAGGCCCCGGCACGGGCGCTGGCGAACACCGCGTCGATCACCCGCATGTTGGCGACCGCGTCGTCGAGCGGGGTCGGCACCGGAGTGTCATCGAGGATCGCCTGCGAGAACGCGTCGCCCTCGATCGCGTACTGGTCGCAGACCTCGAACGAGATCTCGTCGATCCGCTCGCCGCGCTGGTGCCAGATCCGGCACGGCCGATCGGGCGGCGCGTTGAACGGGATCTCGAGCTCGACCCGGCCCTCGGTGCCGAGCACGTGGACGCGCTGGTAGGGCTGGAGCTGGGTCGACACGGTGAACGACGAGCTCCGTCCGCCGAAATCGAGCACCCCGGCGGTGAGCCGGTCGGTCGCGAACCGTGGATCGCGGTCGATCAGGCCGAGCGCGCGGCGCGGCTCGGCGCCGAACACCAGCCGGGCGAGCGAGATCGAGTAGCAACCGATGTCCATCAGCGCGCCGCCGCCGGCGTCGGCCCGGTTGCGGATGTTGCCCGGATCTGCGTTGAAGTACGAGAACAGCGACTGCACCACGCGCGGCTCGCCGACCCCACCGCCCTGCACGATCGCCACCGTGCGCTGCCACTGCGGGTGCAGCCGGTACATGAACGCCTCCATGACCTTGAGCCGCGGGTGGCGCCGCGCCGCGGCGAGCAGGGTCTCGGCCTCCGCGGCGGTCATCGCGATCGGCTTCTCGCACAGCACGTGCTTGCCGGCCTCGAGCGCCTTGATCGTCCACGGCACGTGGAGATGGTTGGGCAGCGGGTTGTACACCGCGTCGACCTCGGGATCGGCGAGCAGCGCGTCGTACGAGCCGTGCGCCCGGGCGATCCCGAGCTCGGCGGCGAGCGCGCGCGCCCGGTCCAGGTCGCGCGACGCGATCGCCGCGAGCTCGACGTACCGGCAGCCGCGCAGCGCCGGCAGCACCTTGTCGCGCGCGAATCCGGACGTGCTGAGAATCCCCCATCTGACTCGTGGCATCGTGTGTCTCCTGGTAATTCTCTATCACCACACTTGACATGCTCGGCGAGCGGCGCCCACAGTCGATTGCCAGATTCCAGAATTGCAACCACGCTCTCCGGAGGAGTCACACATGACGATGTTTCGTCGCTGGACGCTGTTGCTCGTCACCGTCGGGGTCCTCGGCGCCGCGCACGTCGCCGCGGCCCAGACCGTCGGCGTCTCGTGGTCGAATTTCCAGGAGGAACGCTGGAAGCGCGACGAGGCCGCGATGAAGGCGGCGATCGAGAAGGCCGGCGGCAAGTACATCAGCGCGGACGCCCAGGGCTCGAACGAGAAGCAGGTCGCGGACATCGAGAACCTGGTGACGCGCGGCGCCAAGGTGCTCGTCGTGCTGGCGTGGGACGCGGACGCAGTGCTGCCCGCGGTGAGCCATGCCAAGGCCGAGGGCATCCCGGTGATCGCGTATGACCGTCTGATCCAGGACAAGGATGTGTTCTACCTGACGTTCGACAACGTCGAGGTCGGCCGGCTGCAGGCCAAGGGCGTGTTCCAGAAGAAGCCCGCCGGCAACTACGTGTTCATCAAGGGCGCGCCGACCGACCCCAACGCCGACCTGCTCCACAAGGGCCAGCTCGAGGTGCTCAACCCGGCGATCAAGGCCGGCAAGATCAAGGTCGTCGGCGAGCAATACACCGAGGGCTGGGCGCCCGAGGTCGCGCAGAAGAACATGGAGCAGATCCTGACCAAGACCGGCAACAAGGTCGACGCGGTCGTGGCGTCGAACGACGGCACCGCGGGCGGCGTGGTCGCCGCGCTACGCGCCCAGAACCTGGTCGGGCTCCCGGTGTCGGGCCAGGACGGCGACATCGCCGCGCTCAACCGGGTCGCGCTCGGCGAGCAGACCGTCAGCGTGTTCAAGGACGCGCGCAAGCTCGGCGAGGCCGCCGGCACGGTCGCGGTCCAGCTCGCCAAGGGCAAGAAGCCCAAGGAGATCGCCGGCACGGCGACGTGGGCCGAGGGCAGCAAGAAGATCGCGATGACGTCGATGTTCTTGAAGCCGGTCCCCATCACGTCGGACAACCTCGACTACGTGATCACCGCAGGCTGGGCGACCAAGGCCCAGGTGTGCAAGGGCGTCGCGGCGGCCAAGGCGCCGAAAGCCTGCAAGTA